>NZ_PDEL01000002.1:0-459356 GCF_002556465.1 Klebsiella sp. MBT K-1
GCATCCGCCGCAGGCTCGAAATCACGCTGGTCATTCGCAGCTGCTGATGCAGCAGATAGTTCAGCAGCGGGTTTTGCCGACGAAAGCGATAGTGGCTCCAGAAGGCCTGGATACGCAGCAAATTCATGGTCAGGATTTGCCCAATCACGCTCTCGTGCGCGGTGCGGATCGCATCGGTAGTTTCCGGCACCCACAGCAGGCTGGCGTGTTCCAGCAGGCGCGCGTGCATGTTTTTCAGCGCCGTCAGCAGCGTAGCGCCATCGGACGTGCTCGGTAAAATCATCATCATCAGCCCGCCGCACAAAATACCGACGATAACCTCGCAGACGCGCGACTGGGCGATAGTCCACAGTTCGTTGGCGTCAGTGATATTGATAACCGGAAAAGCGATGATCGCGCAGGTATAGCCCGCGAGCTGGAAAGCGTAGGCGACGTTATTGGTGAACATCGCGCAGGCCCAGGTACAGAGGGCTATCCACGCTGAAATGCTGAAGAGAAACAGCCACGGATCGTTGAGCGTGTGCCCGGCCAGCAGCAGCGCCGCGCAGGCGCCGAGCAGGCTGCCGGCAATACGCCCGAAGCTTTTGCTGATCACGCCGCCGACGGTGGGAAAGCTGACCACCGCGGCGGAGGTCATTGCCCAGTAGGGTTCGTCAAGATTCAGCCAGTAGGCGACGCTCAGCGCCAGGCACATGGCAATCCCGTTGCGCAGGGCATAGCGCCACTGCGGACGGCTGGCCTTAATCCACGGGAGCGCGCGCCACGACAGGGCCTGCAGCTTCATTACTGCGCGCCGATGGCAACGGTACAGGTGGTACCGGAGACCAGGGTGGTATCCGGCGGCAGATGGTCAAACTCAATGCGTACCGGGACGCGCTGAGCAAGGCGGACCCAGGGAATATTCGGTTTAATATTCGCCACTAGCCCGCCGCTGCTCTCCACGCTCTGGTCGACTATCGCGCGTCCGATGCTGCCAACGTGACCCTGTAACTTTTGCTTGCTGCTATAAAGAATAATCTGCGCGCTATCGCCGGGACGAATATGACGCAGTTTCGTTTCTTCAAAATAACCCACCACGTAGAAGGAGTGGCTGTCGACGAGGGCGAAAACCGGGTGGCCAACGGCGGCGTAGTCGCCAACGCGGGTCGAGAGATTGGTGACCCAGCCGTCAACCGGCGCTTTGATTTCCGTCTGCGTGAGCTGCCATTGGGCATGATCGAGCGTGGCCTGCGCCACGCCAACCACCGCCTTAGCGGCTTCGAGGTTGGTCGTCGCGGTATTCAGCGCGGTATTGGCGTTTTCTAAATCTTCTGCTGAGATGAAATTCTGGGAAAGATGACGCCGGCGGTTAGCATCGCTGGCGGCTTTTTTCTGTTCCGCCTGCGCGCGGGCGACTTCTGCTTTGGCTTTAGCGAGCTGCGCGCGGGCGTTGAGCAGGGCAATTTTATACGGCGTGTCGTCGATTCTGAACAGCACCTCTCCGGCCTTCACCAGCTGGTTATCGCGCACGTTTAGCTGCAGGATGCTGCCGGAAACCTGCGGCGTAACGCCAACCTGTTCGGCGCGCACCTTGCCGTCGCGGGTCCACGGGGATTGCGTGTAGTAATTCCAGACCAGCCAGGCGGCAATAATGGCCAGCGCGGCGACCAGCAGCGTGGATAAGTATTTTAGTTTCTTCATGGAATGAACATTACCAGATAGTCAGTAAAACCAGCGCCAGACAGACGGAAAGCGCAAAGAAGGAGAGGTCCATTAACAGGGGATGCCAGATCTCGCCTGCGTACATCCAGTCCCGCAGCTGGTGATGGACAATCAGCCAGATAAAAAAGCCCAGCAGAACCGCTTTAAAGACAGGAGGGAAATAGACAGAAGCGCCGAACACCAGGTCCTGGAGCGACAATCCGGCAGTGTTAAGACTCAGTTTCACAAGCAAAAATCCTTTGCCGTTGCAGGAAGAATGTTCAGGTGATGCGATTATTCACATTGTAAATCATTGTTCTGATTCTAGTGAATCAGGTAATTCATTTGTTTTGGTAATTTAAATGCTGCACACTATTCTAAAATCAGTATAATAACTTAGCAAGCTAATTATAAGGAGATGAAATTGGAATCGCCACTTGGTTCTGATCTGGCACGTTTGGTACGCGTCTGGCGCGCGCTAATCGACCATCGCCTGAAACCTCTGGAGTTAACGCAGACGCACTGGGTCACGCTGCATAACATTCACCAGCTGCCGCCTGAACAGTCGCAGATTCAGCTGGCGAAAGCCATTGGTATTGAGCAGCCGTCGCTGGTTCGCACGCTCGACCAGCTGGAGGAGAAAGGGCTTATTTCTCGCCAGACCTGTGCAAACGATCGGCGGGCAAAACGTATCAAGCTTACGGAAAAGGCCGAGCCTCTGATCAATGAAATGGAAGAGGTTATTGGCAAAACGCGTGATGAGATTCTGGCAGGCGTTTCCAGAGAAGAAGTGGAAACGTTGCTTAATTTAATTCGTAAACTTGAACACAACATCCTCGATCTCCAGGCAAAAGATTGACCTTAACGGGGCCTTGAAGAAACTCAAGGCCTCTTTTTTATCTATTCATGCCAGACCACAACGCGGTTACGACCGCTGTTTTTCGCCTCGTACATCGCGGTATCCGCGCACTTAACGCACTCTTCTGCCGAAACACGCGTATCCTGCGTCGTGAAAACCCCCATGCTGATAGTCATTCTTTCGGGTAATCCTTCCTGCTTCTCGCTGACGGAGAGGCGGATGCGTTCGGCGACAGCCAGCGCTTCCTTTGCGCCGATATTGACCAGCAGCAGGGCAAACTCTTCCCCGCCGATACGCGCGGCGGCGTCGTCCTGGCGCACGTTGTTCTGCAACACGCTGGCAGCAAATTGGATCACCTTATCGCCCTGCACGTGACCGTAGGTGTCGTTGATGCGCTTGAAGCGATCGAGGTCGCAGACGATCACCGATAGCGGTTGTGAAGCGGAAACCTTCGGCAATCGTTGATTCAGGGTGTCATAAAAATAGCTGCGGTTATACAGCCGGGTCAGGGGATCGCGAATCGAGTTCTGGTAAGAGCGGACGTATCTTTCGTTCGATTCGCGATAGAGCATAAAAACATCGCACAGCAGGACTAAAATCAGAAACAGGGTGCTAAGCGTTTCAAAGAATCGCGCCTGGTTCCAGGCGTGACTGCTATCACCTGCGGTTGAGAGTAGAACCATTAACGTAAATATATAGGCGGTACAAAAAAAGGCCCCGCTGTACCAGAATATATTACGCAATTGAGTCAGGCTAATCAGTAAAATCAGCGTTACTGACCATATGACAATTAATAACCAGCCAATACGATTATGCCACAGCGGCGTAAAAGTGTAGGTCAGATTGTCAAGGAATTCAATACTCAGCAGCGGGGAGTTGCTGGAATGAATCCACGATAATATAAGCACTGCGGCAATAAAAACAAAGCAACCTGTCAGTACCGTTCGGTGAATTTTACCTGAGCTGAGGGTGATGTTGCGAAAACGGTATAAAACAATCGATGTTATAAATAAAATGGCCATCATCACGTTGCGGAAAAAATAAAAAATCAGCGCGTCATTTTGGTTAATGGCGCGACCCTGTCCGCAAATCAACCAGTCGGGATAGCTGCCTATCGTTCCCAGCATCAGCATGGCCGAGCAGGCAAAGGCGAAGGTAATCGGAACCAGGTACAGCCGTTTTTTATCGCACAGATATTTCATTCCCATAAAACAGGCAATCATAATATGAAAAGTCATCAGCGAAATCGTCAGTACAGGAAAAAGCATGGATGATGTTGTAGGTATACGATGAATTAACGAGTCGCTGAGGTAATTAAGCATGGTAATCGCAAGGATACACACGGCAGCGTAAAGAAATATCCGTTGGGGTAAGCTTTTTATATTAGCGCGCATAGTCAACATCCCTGAAAAATGCGAGGATAAACGACGAGGTTGTCGTAAATGATTTAAATAGTACTCATTGAAGATTACTTGATGGCAGCAGGGGGGATATTGCGCGGGCGCAAAGAGTTGAGGTGCGGCAGGAAAATATAAATATATTTATATCGTTTATTTATGTTGGTAAATGATACATCTTTTATATAAATAAGCGGCCCGTCAGGGCCGCAGGGATAAGGTTTAGCGTGGGGATACCGTAACCTGGCTGCCGCTGCCGGCAATGGCCACGCGCTGGCCAACCGAGAACGGCGTGCTGCCTTGCTTCTGCACCACCATGATGGTGTTACCGTCATCTTTACGGATTTCCAGCTCAACGCCCTGGGTTTTGTTCATCGCACCCTGTACGCCCTGACCGGCTACGCCGCCGGCGACAGCGCCTGCCGCCGTTGCCAGTGAGCGGCCCGTGCCGCCGCCAATGGTGTTACCCAGGAAGCCGCCGAGAACCGCGCCGCCGATGGCGCCGATAGCATTGCTGTCATCTCCGCCCTGAATCTGCACCGCGCGGGTATGGACAATAGTGCCGTAGGTCACGCTCTGGACCTGTTTGGCTTCGGATGCGGAGTAAACATCGCCGGACAGACCGCTGCTGCTGACGCAGCCTGCAAGCGTAAAACCAATCATCGAGACAGCCAAAACACGTAAAATCATTTATGAATCTCCTGTTCACCAAGAAGCGTTCTGTTGAACTTCCTTGTAGCCAATTATATGGCATTTAAGCGTCTGCTGGCATAGCAGATGCAGTGACTATACAAAAAATAATAATCAGAGTCGTCTCAACCTAAACTAAACACAAGTTCTTTACCCTACGAACGACAGCGCTGCTTGTATTGTTAAAAAGTATTATAGCAGCATAGCATTGCCCCCTCGTTTATGGTGGAGTGTGGGGATATACGAGAGTCATGGAATGAAGGAAAGCGTATGAAATCAGGCCGCTTTATCGGCGTAATGTCCGGCACCAGCCTTGATGGTGTTGATGTTGTCCTCGCAGCAATTAATGAAAATATGGTCGCCCAGCAGGCCAGCCTGACCTATCCCATCCCCATTGCTATTAAAGAAGACATTCTGGCCATCTGTCAGGGCCAGCAGCTTACGCTATCGCAGCTGGGGCGGCTTGATACGCGTCTGGGACGGCTGTTTGCCGATGCGGTTCAGGCGTTGATGACGCAGGAAAAGTTACAGGCGGCTGACATTATCGCCATCGGCTGTCATGGCCAAACGGTCTGGCATGAGCCTACGGGCGACGCGCCGCATACCCTACAGATTGGCGACAATAACCAGATTGCCGCGCGTACCGGCGTGACGGTCGTCGGCGACTTTCGTCGTCGCGATATGGCGCTCGGCGGGCAGGGCGCACCGCTGGTTCCGGCATTCCACCACGCGCTGCTGGCGCATCCGGTAGAGCGTCGAATGGTTCTTAATATTGGCGGTATCGCCAACCTCTCCCTGCTGGCGCCGGGGGTACCGGTGCGCGGCTACGACACCGGGCCTGGCAACATGCTGATGGACGCGTGGATCTGGCGACAGTGTGGTAAACCCTACGATAAAGACGCGCAGTGGGCCAGCGAGGGTAAAGTGGTGCTGCCGCTGCTGCAGGATATGCTAAGCGATCCGTGGTTTGCGCTACCGGCGCCGAAGAGTACCGGTCGCGAATACTTTAACTACGGCTGGCTATCGCAGCATCTGGCGCGTTATCCGGGGCTTCGCGCCCAGGACGTGCAGACCACCCTGGCGGAGCTGACCGCCGTCAGCATCAGTGAACAGGTGCTGCTCAGCGGGGGATGCGAACGTCTGCTGGTCTGCGGCGGCGGCGCGCGTAATCCGCTGCTGATGGCGCGTCTGGCGGCGCTGCTGCCGGGAACGGAAGTGTCGACCACCGATGAGGCGGGGATCAGCGGTGATGATATGGAGGCGCTGGCTTTCGCATGGCTGGCGTGGCGGACGCTTGCCGGATTACCCGGTAATCTCCCTTCGGTAACCGGCGCGTCGCAGGCTTCCGTGCTTGGCGCGATTTTCCCGGCAAATCCGCCGCAAAATCAGAGTTAACTGAAATCACCCGCGCCGGTTTCTTCGTAGACTGGACAGCGTTGAGGGAGGGCGTTATGCCTTCCCGGACCGGGAAAGTCGAAGGCAAATTAATGAAAAAAATACTTATTCTTGCGGTACCTTTTATGCTCGCGGGCTGTAGCTACTACAATCAGTTTGTCGAGCGGATGAATACGGACACTCTGGAGTACCAGTGCGACCAGAAGCCGTTGACCGTCCATCTTAATCATACTCGCCAGCAGGTCAGCTTTATCTACGATAACCAGCAGCTCAACTTGCAGCAGGGGTTATCCGCATCCGGATCGCGCTATACCGACGGCGTTTACGTCTTCTGGTCGAAGGGTGATAACGCGACGGTCTATAAACGCGACCGTATCGTGCTGGAAAACTGTCAGCTGCAAACCGCCAAACGTTGAGATTTCGGTCATGGGGGCGCACAATGACGCTACCCTTTGATTATTTTCTCAATTGCCATGTCTGATAACGACGAATTGCAGCAAATCGCGCACCTGCGCCGCGAGTACACCCGTGGCGGCCTGCGTCGCCACGACCTTCCCGCCGAACCTCTGGTGCTATTTGAACGCTGGCTGCGTCAGGCCTGCGATGCGAAGCTCGCCGATCCAACGGCGATGGTGGTCGCCACCGTTGATGAAAACGCCCAGCCTTACCAGCGCATCGTTTTGCTTAAGCACTATGATGAAAAAGGCTTGGTGTTTTACACCAACCTTGGCAGCCGCAAAGCCCACCAGATTGAAAAAAATCCCCGCATCAGCCTGCTGTTCCCATGGCATATGCTGGAGCGCCAGGTGATGGTTATCGGCAAAGCAGAACGCCTTTCAACGCTGGAAGTGGTTAAATATTTCCACAGCCGTCCGCGCGATAGCCAGATTGGCGCCTGGGTGTCGCAGCAGTCCAGCCGTATCTCGGCGCGCGGCATCCTTGAGAGTAAGTTCCTCGAGCTTAAGCAAAAGTTCCAGCAGGGCGAAGTTCCGCTGCCGAGCTTCTGGGGCGGATTCCGCGTCAGCATCGAACAGATGGAGTTCTGGCAGGGCGGCGAGCATCGTCTGCACGATCGTTTTCTCTACCAGCGGCAAAACGGCGGCTGGCAAATCGACCGACTGGCGCCATAAAGCACGCAAAAATGTTGTGTTAAGCGCTGGTGCATCGTGGCCCGGCGCTTTATTCTATACGCTTCATTTTTCAAGCTGCATCTTTGTTAGCCGCGCCTGTCTGGCTCTGTCGCTTACCTGAGTAAGTTCCCTGGGCTTTTACATGCTTGCCGCCGCGATGCAGCTTGAATAATTTTGCGTAGATGTTTTTTTTCGCGTCTGGCGAAAAGTCGTGTACCGGCAGAGGTGCAGTCGTTTATAGATGGAGAATTTGATGGCAAGCAGTAACTTGATTAAACAATTGCAGGAGCGGGGGCTGGTAGCCCAGGTGACGGACGAGGAAGCGTTAGCAGAGCGACTGGCGCAAGGCCCGATCGCGCTCTATTGCGGCTTCGACCCTACCGCCGACAGCTTGCACTTGGGGCATCTTGTTCCATTGTTATGCCTGAAACGCTTCCAGCAGGCTGGCCACAAGCCGGTTGCGCTGGTGGGCGGCGCGACGGGGCTGATTGGCGACCCGAGCTTTAAAGCCGCTGAGCGTAAACTGAACACTGAAGATACCGTGCAGGAGTGGGTGGATAAAATCCGCAAACAGGTCGCGCCTTTCCTCGACTTTGATTGCGGGGATAACTCGGCCATTGCCGCGAATAACTACGACTGGTTTGGCAGCATGAACGTGCTGACCTTCCTGCGTGATATCGGCAAGCACTTCTCTGTAAACCAGATGATCAACAAAGAAGCGGTGAAGCAGCGTCTCAACCGCGACGACCAGGGCATCTCTTTTACCGAGTTTTCCTACAACCTGCTGCAGGGTTACGACTTTGCCTGCCTGAACAAGCTGCACGGCGTGGCGCTGCAAATCGGCGGTTCTGACCAGTGGGGCAACATTACCTCCGGTATCGACCTGACCCGTCGTTTGCACCAGAACCAGGTCTTTGGCCTGACCGTACCGCTGATCACCAAAGCCGACGGCACCAAATTTGGTAAAACTGAAGGCGGCGCGGTGTGGCTGGATCCGAAGAAAACCAGCCCGTACAAGTTCTACCAGTTCTGGATCAACACCGCGGATGCTGACGTTTATCGCTTCCTGAAGTTCTTCACCTTTATGGACATGGCTGAAATCAACGCCCTGGAAGAAGAAGACAAAAACAGCGGTAAAGCGCCGCGCGCCCAGTATGTGCTGGCCGAGCAGGTGACTCGTCTGGTGCACGGCGAAGAAGGACTGGTGGCGGCAAAACGCATTACCGAGAGCCTGTTCAACGGTAACCTGAGCGATCTGAGCGAAGCCGATTTCGAGCAGTTAGCGCAGGATGGCGTGCCGATGATCGAAATGGAAAAGGGTGCCGATCTGATGCAGGCGCTGGTGGATTCTGAGCTGCAGCCGTCCCGCGGCCAGGCGCGTAAAACCATCGCCTCCAACGCGGTGACCATTAACGGCGAAAAACAGTCCGACCCGGAATATGTGTTTGTCGATGGCGACCGCCTCTTCGGGCGCTACACCTTACTGCGCCGCGGTAAGAAAAATTACTGTCTGGTCTGCTGGAAGTAATTGCGTAAAGGCAGGGGCGTGGGAAACCGCGCCCCTTATTTTTTGCTCTCAGGTAATCAAGATGAAGAATATCCTCGCCATCCAGTCCCACGTTGTGTTTGGCCATGCGGGCAACAGCGCCGCTGAATTTCCGATGCGCCGCCTTGGCGCCAACGTCTGGCCGCTTAACACCGTACAATTCTCCAACCATACCCAATACGGAAAGTGGACCGGCTGCGTCATGCCGCCGGCGCATTTAACGGAGATTGTGCAGGGGATAGCCGATATTAACCAGCTGCAGCGCTGCGACGCGGTATTAAGCGGATACCTGGGGTCGGCGGAGCAGGGCGAACATATTCTTGGCATCGTGCGTCAGGTGAAAAGCGCCAATCCGGCCGCGAAATATTTCTGTGACCCGGTGATGGGGCATCCTGAAAAGGGCTGCATCGTGGCGCCTGGCGTCGCGGAGTTTCACGTGCGCTATGCGCTGCCGGCGAGCGATATTATTGCGCCAAACCTGGTTGAGCTGGAGATCCTCTGCGGGCACCCGGTGGCAAACGTTAACGAAGCGGTTTTGGCCGCCCGCGAGCTGATTGCTCAGGGGCCGGAAGTGGTGCTGGTGAAGCATCTCTCACGCGCCGGGCTGAGCATGGATCGTTTTGAAATGCTGCTGGTCACCGGGCAAGAGGCCTGGCACATCAGCCGTCCGCTGGTGGATTTTGGCATGCGCCAGCCGGTGGGCGTCGGCGATGTCACCAGCGGGCTGCTGCTGGTTAAGCTGCTGCAGGGCGCGAGTTTGCGCGATGCGCTGGAGCACGTCACCGCCGCGGTGTATGAAATCATGCTGGCGACAAAAAATATGCAGGAGTATGAGCTACAGGTTGTGGCGGCTCAGGATCGTATTGCCCAGCCGGAGCACTACTTCAGCGCCACGCAGCTTTAAGAGGCGTGAGAACAACTTGCCCGACCTGCGTCGGGCAAGGATCGGCGTTACTTCAGCCCTTCAGCCTCGAGGGCGGCGGCTACGGCAGGCCGCGCGGCAACGCGCTTCATCCAGACCGCAATATTGCTATAGCCTGCCATATCCAGCTTCACGGCGTACGCCCAGCGCAGCACGGTGAACAGGTAGCCATCGGCGATAGTGAAACGGTGCCCGTTAATCCACTCTTTATCTTCCAGGCATTCGTTAACGTACTGCATTTTTTTGTCCAGCAGCGCGCGAGCGACAGGTTTGTAATCCTCCGGCGTATCAGGACGAAACAGCGGGGTAAAACCTTTATGCAGTTCCGTCGCCACGTAGTTTAGCCACTCCAGCGTCTGATAGCGCGCGATGCTTCCCACCGGTGCCAGCAGCTGGCGATCCGGCACGCGATCGGCGATATATTGCATAATGGCCACACCTTCCGTCAGCAGCACATCATCGTCCAGCAGCAGCGCCGGCACCTGACCTTTCGGGTTTACCAGCAGATAATCATCCCCGTTTTCGAGACGTTTTTTCATCACGTCAACGCCCTGCAGGGTGAAGTCCAGGCCGCTCTCGCGTAGCGCGATATGCGAAGCAAGAGAACAAGCGCCGGATTTGTAGAACAGTTTCATCGGTAACTCCTCGTGGCTGCGGTTTTCTGTATGTTAGTCCGCCCAGGGGCAAAAAAAAACCGCTAACAGCGCGTTAGCGGTTTAAATTTATGGGTTTTCCCGGGGAGCTTAGGCCGTAGCGGTATCGCGGGCTTTTGCCGTTTTATCATCGTCCTGGGTCATGCGGTTCAGCTTAGGCGCCGTCAGCAGCATCAGGATGGCGATAATGCCGGTGGCGACACCAATATGCAGGAATACGCGACCGTAAACTTCCAGCGACATCAGCGGGTCAGTCACGTTATCCGGCACCGCCATCATGTTCGCGACGTAGCCGCCGATCAGGTTGGCGCCAGCGGTAGTCAGGAACCAGCTGCCCATGATGAAGCCCATCAGACGCTGAGGAACCAGTTGCGCAACCATCGCCAGACCCAGGCCGGAGATCATCAGTTCACCGATACTTTGCAGGCCGTAGCTGATAACCAGCCAACTGACGTTCACGATACCCGCGTCGCTGGCAAACTTAGCGCCCAGCGGCAGTACGAGGAAGGCGCCGGAACAGAGGACCATACCAATAGCAAACTTCATCGGCATCGGCAGGGTATCGCCCATTTTGTTGTAGATAGCGGCCAGAATCGGGCTACCGATAATGATCCAGAATGGGTTCAGCGCCTGGTACTGCTCAGGCTCGAAAGCGATGCCAAGCAGAGAGTGTTCAACGTTGCGAATCGCAAAGAAGTTAAGGGAGGTCGGCATCTGGCTGTACAGAACAAAGAAGATAATCGCCTGCAGCATCAGGATGAACGCGACGATCATTTTGCGCCGCGCGGCGCCCTGCATCGCGAAGGCTTCTTTAGCGAAGATAACGATAATACCCAGCGCAACCACGCCCAGCGCCATACGTGCAACACCCTGGTTGTGCAGCAGCCAGGTTGCAATCGCGATGAGAACCACCACGCCAACGATTGTCGCCAGCAGCTTGCCTACCTGCAGCGGGGCGAAGTCAGGCTTCGAGCCGTACTGTTTAACCCAGCGCTGGCAGAAAGTGAAGTTGACAATGGTGATCACCAGGCCGACAAAGCTCAGGGCGAAAGCGACGCTCCAGCCGAACTTCGCCGCCAGCCACGGCGTGGCCAGCATAGAGAAGAAGGAACCGATGTTGATGGACATATAGTACATGGTAAATGCACCGTCCAGACGCGGGTCGTTCTTTTCATAGCAGGTTGAGAGCAGGGAAGAGGGGTTAGCCTTAAACAGGCCGTTACCGACGGCAATCGTCGCCATACCTATATAGACGATGCCCGCATCGTGCCCGGACCACGCTACCAGGCCATAGCCGATGGCCAGAACAATGGCACCGAGCATAATGACGCGCTTGGTGCCCAGCACCTTGTCGCCCAGCCAGCCGCCAATCGCCACCAGGCCGTAGACCAGGGCGCTAAAGGAGGAGAACAGGGTGATAGAATCCGCTTCTGACATACCCAGCTGTTTAACCAGGTAAACGGCCATGATCCCTTGCAGGCCGTAGAAACCAAAACGCTCCCATAGCTCAATCGAGAAGATGAGATAGAACGATCGTGGTTGTTTGAAAGCGTTCAAGCTGACGCTTTCTGTTGGTTTATTGTTTGCAGTCGACACAAATACCTCTTTTTTTACATCCCATATTAACGGGGGGTGCTCGGGGCGCAATCTTCTCAGACCGCCGCCTTTATAGTTATTCTGGAGGGAAAACGGCAGGTAATGTTCACTATCCTGTCCCTTCAGGCAATAGCTTTGCAATAATCTGTTACACATATTTTGTGCGGAATAATACACCGCATACACAAATGTTATTCAGAGTTAAATTTCAAGCTTTGGTGAATGGGAGCGTTTTTATCTGCCGCAATGGAAAATTTTTCGTATAATGGCGATATGTTCTGCTGAGTGCGCTTGCATCCAGTGATATAGCCCATAATCCTAAAAATTGATGGGTTATTGTGTTGATATTTAAGTTGAGGGTATTTGAATCAGCAGGTTTGGGTACAATTACGTTAACAATTAACCAACAACAAAATGACCAGGTGATCCTGATCACAAATGTATAGAAATTTTGACTCTAAAAAAAATGAATACCCTGGATGATGATTATATAACCGCATAATCACCCGCAGCCGGGGCAAAACCATGGCGTGAATGTCGATAAAGCTGGGGGAGGCAGAGTCATCTCTTTGGGAGGACAATGACTCTGCGCGTCGTCAGGAATAGACCTTCTCTTTATACTCGCAAAGATCTTCTATCAGACAGGAGCCGCAGCGCGGTTTACGGGCAATACACGTATAACGACCATGCAGGATTAACCAGTGATGGCAGTCGACTTTAAATTCCGCCGGAACCACCTTTAACAGCTTTTCTTCCACCTGTTCCACGTTTTTACCGGGCGCAAATTGTGTTCGATTACAAACGCGGAAGATATGCGTATCGACGGCGATTGTCGGCCAGCCGAAGGCGGTATTCAGCACCACGTTTGCCGTTTTGCGTCCCACGCCGGGAAGCGCCTCAAGGGCCGCCCGATCTTCCGGAACTTCGCCATTGTGCTGTTCAAGCAGGATCCGGCAGGTCTTGATAACGTTTTCGGCTTTACTGTTAAACAGACCGATGGTTTTGATATACGCCTTCACGCCCTCAACGCCCAGCGCCAGCATGGCTGCTGGCGTATTGGCGACCGGATAGAGTTTTGCCGTGGCTTTGTTGACGCTGACGTCGGTGGCCTGCGCCGAGAGCAGAACGGCGATCAGCAGTTCAAACGGCGAGTTAAAATGCAGCTCCGTGGTGGGGTGCGGGTCGTTATCCCTGAGCCTGGTGAGGATCTCCAGGCGTTTACTCTTATTCATCCTATGCTTTTCCCGTCACATCAGACGGCGCAATGAGATCGGCTTGCGCCGCTTTGGCTTTGCGCTGTTTGCTACGTTCATCGATGAGGTATTTTACCGCCAACATCATGCCGAGGCCAATAAATGCGCCCGGTGGCAGCATCGCCAGCAGGAACGGCGTATCGGTATGGAATACTTCAATGCGCAGAACTTTAGCCCAGCCGCCGAGCAGGCTATCGGCACCGTCAAACAGGGTGCCGTTGCCGAGGATTTCGCGCATCGAACCGAGCACAAACATTGCGCATGTCGCCCCCATCCCGATGGAGAATCCATCCAGCGCCGAGAGCGCCGGGCCTTTTTTCGCCGCAAAGGCTTCCGCGCGGCCAACCACGATACAGTTGGTGACGATCAGCGGGATAAAAATCCCCAGAGACTGATAAAGGCCGAACGCGTAGGCGTTAATCAGCATCTGCACGACGCTCACTACCGACGCGATGATCATCACGTAAATCGGGATACGGATTTCCGCCGGCGTCCAGCGACGCAGGCTGGAAATGGTCAGGTTCGTCAGGGTCAAAACCAGCGTCGTCGCCAGCCCAAGACCGAGAGCGTTGGTGGCGGTAGAAGTCACGGCGAGCAGGGGACACATCCCCAGCAGCTGAACCAGCGCGGAGTTGTTTTTCCACAACCCCTGAACAATAACGTCTTTAACTTCGCTCATGGTCTAGTCTCCACAGGGAGTGAATGCGGAAATCTGCGCGGGCAGCGTTTGGGCGTACAGGCCCGCGCGTTTGACGGCGTTGACCACCGCGCGAGGGGTAATGGTGGCCCCGGTAAACTGGTCGAAATCGCCGCCGTCTTTTTTCACGGCCCAGTGGCTGTCGTCTTGCCCATGGATCGTTTTACCGGCAAAGAGGGTGATCCAGTCGGAAATTCGGAGCTCGATTTTGTCGCCCAGGCCCGGCGTCTCATGATGTTCGGTAACGCGGGTACCCAGCATGGTGCCTTTAAAATCGGCGGCTACCAGCAGCTGAATGGCGCCGGAATAGCCGTCCGGCGCGGTAGCTTCCATCACCGCAGCAACCGGCTTCTCGCCGTCCTGCGCGATCCATACCTTGTGCTGGCCCTTGCCCAGCTCCGGCGCGCTAACCTGATAACAGCTTTTCAGCAAATCGTTATTGTAGAGAGCGGCTGGCATCACCTGGTCGAATAGGGCTTTTTGCTGCTGGGCGGCCTGGTCTTCAATGGTACTTTTGGTCAGCTCGTTAATCGCCGCCGTCAGCCCGGTAGAACCTGCGGCGAAGAGTGCCAGCGTGATACCGTGTTTGCGCATGCTTTGTAACATGTTCGGGTCCTCAGCGGTGGCCGTACGCGCGCGGGCGCGTGTAGTAATCGATCAACGGAACGGTGATATTGGCCAGCAGGACGGCAAAGGCCACGCCATCCGGGTAGCCGCCAAAGCTGCGAATCAACCATACCAGTAATCCCGCCAGCGCGCCGAAGATCAGGCGTCCGCGATTGGTGGTGGAGGCGGTCACCGGGTCCGTCAGGATAAAGAAGGCGCCGAGCATGGTGGCGCCGGAAAGCAGATGCATCTGCGGCGAGGCGAGGCTTTCCGGGGAGAACAGCCATCCCAGGGTAGCGCAAACGGCGAGGCTCAGCAGGAAGCTCAGCGGAATATGCCAGCGGATAGCCTTCTGCCACAGCAGGAACAGACCGCCCGCGAGCCAGGCCACGTTCACCCACTGCCAGCCGAGACCGGCGAGCTCGCCGCCGTAGATTGGATACTGCAGGATCTCGCTAACCGGATGGCCGGCGTGAAGCGACGTTTTAAAGGTATCCAGCGGCGTGGCCTGACTGATACCGTCAATGCCAATTCGCAGGCTATTCATGTCCCCACCGGTCGCCGTATGGCCGGTGAAAATCATCCGCAGCGCGTCGCTAAAACCTGGAACATGGGCGGCTATTTCATGGGGCGGAAGCCAGGAGGTCATCTGCACCGGGAAAGAGATCAGTAGCACCACGTAGCCAATCATTGCCGGGTTAAAAGGATTGTGACCCAGTCCACCGTACAGCTGTTTGGCGATAATCACCGCAAACGCAGTGCCCAACACGACCATCCACCACGGGGCGAAAGGCGGGATACTGACGGCCAGCAGCAGGCCGGTGAGCAGCGCTGAGTTATCGGCGAGGATCGCGGGAATATTTTGTTTGCGCAGTCTAAGGATGGCCGCTTCGGCCCCCCACGCCGTGAGGGCGGCAAGGATAATCTGCAACACGGTACCCCAGCCGAAAAACCAGGTCTGCACCACGATGCCGGGTACCGCGGCGAGCAGCACCAGCAGCATAATCCGCGAAGTCTGGCGCTGATTGTGGGTATAAGGGGAACTTGCGATTCTGAAAACCATTTAATCCTCGTTAACTGCCTGCCGGGATGCTTTCCGGGCCTGAACGCGGGCGATTGCTTCAGCGACTGCCGCTTTGCGGGCGTCGTCATTGGCTGCCGACGGGGGAACTGCTTGTTGCTGTTGTTCTGCTTTGCGCGCTTTCGCTCGGGCGATAGCGGCCTCAACGGCGGCCCTGCGCGGATCGGCGGCTGCCGGTTGTTCGGCGGCGGCATCTACCGCGGGAGCCGTCTGCTGTTCGGCTTTGCGCGCTTTCGCTCGGGCGATAGCGGCCTCAACGGCGGCTTTGCGCGGATCGGCGGCTGCCGGTTGTTCGGCGGCGGCATCTACTGCCGGAGCCGTCTGCTGTTCGGCTTTACGCGCTTTCGCTCGGGCGATAGCGGCCTCAACGGCGGCTTTGCGCGGATCGGCGGCTGCCGGTTGTCCGGCGGCGGCATCTACCGCGGGAGCCATCTGCTGTTCAGCTTTACGCGCTTTCGCTCGGGCGATCGCGGCTTCAACGGCGGCTTTGCGCGGATCGGCTGCGGCATCTACCGCCGGAGCCGTCTGCTGTTCGGCTTTGCGCGCCCGCGCCTCGGCCTTGCGGGCTTCGCGGGCGGCAATGGCTTCGCTGTTATCCGGTTTGGCGCCGGAGAGCACGATAATCGGCTGCGCCGCGTCACGCTGTTTTTCACGCACCCGGGCAAGGGCGGCGTTAATGGCGTCCTGATCTTTCGCCGCAGGCTGGACCGCGGCCTGCTTATGACGTTCCAGACGCGCCGCTTTATCGCGCTCCAGGCGAGCCTGACGCGCCTCAAAGCGAATTTTGGCCTCCGCGGCGCGTTTCTCTTCTTGCGCGATCGCGGAGATCTCGGCTTTCTCCTGGCGGAAGTACTGCACCAGCGGAATATTGCTTGGGCAAACCCAGGCGCAGGCGCCGCACTCAATGCAATCTGCGAGATTATGGCTGGTGGCTTTGTCGTGCTGCTGGCCTTTGCTGAACCAATAAAGCTGCTGCGGCAGAAGATCGGCCGGGCAGGCGTCCGCACAGGCGCTGCAGCGGATGCAGCCTTTTTCCTCTTCCGGCTCGCCCATTTCGCTCGCCGACGGCGCCAGCAGGCAGTTGGTAATTTTCACGACCGGCACGTCGAGCCACGGCAGGGTGAAGCCCATCAACGGGCCGCCCATAATCACCATCGGGTCAGCGCTCGGGCAGAAACCGGCATCCTTTAGCAAATGGCTGACCGGGGTGCCGAGGCGCGCCCAGACGTTACCCGGACGCGAGACCGCTTCGCCGGTCAGGGTGACGACGCGCTCCGTCAGCGGCTCGCCGTCGATTACCGCGCGTTTCACCGCATAGGCGGTGCCGACGTTCTGCATCAGCACGCCGATGTCAGAGGAGCGTCCGCCGTGAGGCACCTGCTTGCCGGTGAGGATCTGCGTGAGCTGTTTCGCGCCGCCGGAGGGATATTTGGTGGGGATCACTCGCAGGGAAATACCGTGCGTGTCGGCTAATACCGCGCGCAGCATCGAAATCGCCTGCGGTTTATTATCCTCGATGCCGATCAGGACCTGACCCGGCTGCAGAATATGGGCAAGGATACGAATACCCTCAACGATCTGCGCCGCGCAATCCTGCATCAGACGGTCATCGGCGGTGATGTAGGGCTCGCACTCGGCGGCGTTGATAATGAGTGTGTCGATTTTGTCGCCGCCGCCGCGCAGCTTGGCGCCGGTCGGGAAACCCGCGCCGCCCAGTCCGGCCACGCCAAACTGGTGAATACGCTCAATCAGCGCTTCGCGGGATTTATTCTGATAATCGTACCAGCCATCGCGCTCAATCCAGCGATCTTCGCCATCGGCATCAATAATGACGCTCATTTCCGCCAGCGCGGAAGGGTGGGCGGTAGAGTGGGGGGCGATGGCCGCCACGATCCCGGATGTTGGGGCATGCACCGGCAACATTCGGCCCCAGCCGCGCGTCAACGGCTGGCCGCGCAGGACGCGATCGCCCGGCTGCACGCACAGCTCACCTTCCGCGCCGATATGCTGCTTTAGCGGGATGACGAAACGCTGCGGCAGCGACACCTGACGCAGCGGGGTACCGTTGGACTGGGTTTTCATCTCTGGCGGATGGATGCCGCCGTTGAAGTCCCAGACTTTATCTTTGCGAAAAGCGGAAAATAACTTAAACATGTTGTTCCACGGGAATAATGCGTACCGGGATGGTCTGAAGATCCCATTTCCAGGTTTCTGTCGTCGCCGCCACCGGGCGCAGTTCAATACATTGCGTTGGACAAGGCGCGACGCAGAGATTACAGCCGGTACAGAGATCGCTCATCACCGTATGCATGGCGCGGGTGGCGCCGATGATGGCGTCGACCGGGCAGGCCTGGATGCATTTTGTGCAGCCGATGCAGTTCGCTTCGTCGATCGTCGCCAGCATTCGTGCAGGTTCGGCTTCTTGCGCGTCGCCGTCTGTCGGCTGCGGATCGACGTTCAACAGCTCGGCGATTTTAAGCATTACCGCTTCGCCGCCGGGGGCGCAGCAGTTGATTTTCTCACCCTGGGTCCCGACCGCTTCCGCGTAGGGGCGACAGCCGGGGTAGCCGCACTGGCCGCACTGGCTCTGCGGAAGCAGGGCATCTATTTTTTCCACCACCGGGTCATCTTCTACCGCAAAGCGGCGGGAGGCGTACCCCAGAATTAAGCCGAAAATCAGCCCCAGCAGGCTAATGGCGACCACGGCTATCCAGACAGCGTTCATTACAACTTCACCAAACCACTAAAGCCCATAAAGGCAAGAGACATTAAACCTGCGGTGACCAGCGCAATGGCGTTACCGCGAAACGGCGCCGGCACATCCGCGACCACCAGGCGCTCGCGAATAGAAGCGAAAAGCACCATCACCAGCGAAAAACCGACCGCGGCGGCAAAACCGTACAGCGCCGATTGCAGGAAATTATGCCCAAGGTTAATGTTTAGCAGCGCCACGCCGAGCACCGCGCAGTTGGTGGTGATCAGCGGCAGGAAAATCCCCAGCAGGCGATACAGCGCCGGGCTGGTTTTACGCACGACCATCTCGGTAAACTGCACCACCACGGCGATGACCAGGATAAAGGCCAGCGTGCGCAAATAGACCAGATCCAGTGGGATAAGGATCCAGGTATCAATTAGCCAGGCGCAAATAGAGGCCAGCGTCATCACGAAGGTGGTGGCGAGCCCCATCCCCATAGCGGCTTCCAACTTTTTGGAAACCCCCATAAACGGGCACAGTCCTAGAAACTTCACCAGCACGAAGTTGTTAACAAGGACAGTGCCAACAAAGAGCAGTAAATAATCAGCCATCATTCGACCTGAAATAGAAAAAGCCGTCTATTATCGAATAAATCGATACCGGCGACAACAGGTTAACTGTGTGGTTATTACGGATTCACAAAGGTCCGTTTAACCCGAGCAGAACGCCTGAAATAGGGTGCAAGCAGCGCAGCGGCGAGAAGAGGGAAAAGCAGCTGGCGCAGCGCGAGCGCGTCAGAAATCGGGGAAAAGGCAAAGGCTTTCACCGCCAACAGCAGCGTGATCAGCAGCCAGATGATGTAGTGTTTCGGTACCCCTTTCCGCCGCTTAAAAAAGGCGATGGTCAACCACAGCGTGTAGTACCACATGGCGATAGCAAAAGCTAAGGAAGCAATCCACAGGGCGAGATGTTCGGCACTCATATTGCCCAACAATGTATAAGTCTGGGAAGACATCAAAGCCTTAGCAAAAAATAGCAGCGACAATGAGGCGCTAAGCAGGGCCACCAGGAGCCATGCCAGCGGCGCCAAAAGCCATCCGCCAATACGTTCCACAGAGTCAGAGGACATTATTACTCCCAAATTCAACGCCAGTTATCAATAAAAGCAGGGCGGAAGTATAAGCAACTGGCGTGAATGATGACAGTCTTTATTGCACGTAGCGCCACACGGACTTGGGCACTTCGCCGATGTTGAACAATTTGCCGCCGGAAACCAGTTCCGCCCGGCGATGGTCGGCCGCGCGATACATGTTGACGATCTCTTCGTTATCGGTCAGAGAATAGTTAAGGTGATCAAAAAGTTTTTCCAGACTTTCCAGCGAACTGATTTTACGAAATTTTAATAAGTAGTCCTGAACGGTCATTTTGCGTATCCATTTTATAATCGGAATAAATTAAGTTGAATATACCCATATTGAGTAAACCTGTTCTCAACCGGCAGTTCCTTTTTAAGATAAACTGTATGGAGTTATTTCGGTTGTAAATACCTGTGACAAGAACAGACGATGTTTCCGGCCTGGTAAAAAGAAATTTAGGAGTATTCCAGAACTAAATCAGGCGCCGGAAGGCGCCTGGGAGAGAAGATTAACGCTGTTCGCCTCGGCTGGCAATAACGTTTTGATACCAGAAAAAGCTCTTTTTCCGTTTACGCGCCAGATTTTGCTGGTGATCGACATAAACGAACCCGTACTGTTTTTTATAACCGTTCAGCCAGCTCAGCAGATCAATAAAGGACCAGGGGTAGTAACCGCGCACGTCGGCACCCAGCTCCAGCGCTTTTTCCAGCGCCGTGATATGGCTGCTGAGGTAGTCAATTCGCGGGTCGTCGACGATTTCGCCATTGATAATCGGGTCTACCGCCCCCAGCCCGTTTTCGGTGATATAGATCGGAATATCACCGTAGCGCGCTTTAATCATCATGATCCCGTCGGTTAAGCCCTGAGGCCAAATTTCCCAGCCCCATTCGGTATAGGTGCTTTGCGGGTTGCGCACGAAGTAAAAGAGTCCGTCAACTCCCGGCTCGCCGCCGGTCGCGACTTCAGGAGGCTGCGCCGACACGGTTTCACGACGGTAGTAGTTCAGGCCGATAAAATCACAGCGGTTGTCACGCAGCAGCGCATCGTCACCCGGTTCAAAGGCCGGAACGCCCCACAGCGCCTGAGTTTTCTGCAGCAGCTCCGCAGGATAGCCGCCTTTTAATACCGGATCGTAGAGCCAGTGGGTATGGATAGCGTCCGCCATCTCCGTCGCTTGCTTATCTGCTTCACTGTCGGTTAATGCAGTGTGCGGTTGCAGCACGTTGACAAACCCTATCTCTCCCGCGACGCCCATTTCACGAAACGCTTTAACCGCCAGCGCATGGGCGATAAAGACGTGGTGGCAGGCCTGAATGGCCCGCGCCGGGTCCCGCACCGCAGGGGGATGAATGCCGTTAATATAACCGTGGCCAATAAAAACGATCGTCTCGTTAAAGGTGGCCCACAGTTTGACGCGAGAGCCAAAGCGTTGATAGCAAAGACGCGCGTACTCAGCGAAGGCTTGCGCCGTACTGCGCGCCTCCCAGCCGCCTTCATCCTGTAGCGCCTGGGGGAGATCCCAGTGGTACAGGGTGATCATCGGTTCAATGTTATGCGCCAGCAGCTCGTCAATCAGGTCGCTGTAGAATTGCACCCCTGCTTCATTCACCTCGCCGCGGCCGGTGGGCAACAGGCGGGGCCAGGAAATAGAGAAGCGATAGCTTTGCAAACCCATTTCCGCCATCAGCGCCACGTCTTCGCGAAAACGATGGTAGTGGTCAACGGCGACGTCACCGGTCGTCCCCTGATAGGTAGTGCCAGGAAGATGGGAATAAGTATCCCAGATAGAAGGGCCTTTGCCGTCGGCATCGTGTCCGCCTTCAACCTGCCAGGCTGCGGTAGCGGCGCCCCATAAAAAGTGTTGCGGAAATCCGGACATGAAAAAACTCCTTATCGATTGATAAAGAGAGTGTAATCAATGCGTGTGCAACTATGCAACCGGTTTCAGAAACCGGTTGCATAGTTGCGAAGCGGGTCACTGTTTATTTCGACAGCGGCTTCGTCTGAACAACATCAACGGAAGGCGGGGACTGGTAGTTATCAATATGATGAGCGATAACTAAAAGCAGGGCCGAAACGCCCAAAACAATCCAGCCAATAAGTTCTACAATACGGTTAAAAACGTTTTCCATAACACTACTGCAAATTGTGAAACCAGACTGAAATGGTACTCAACGACTGAAGTAACGCAAGTGTTACATGATCTTAGCGACGCAAATGGCGTAAAGCTGAGCAACATTGCGGGTTAAAAGAGTGAGCAAGCCGCGGCATCAACGCGGCCACCATCTTCTCGTTAAGAGGGCAGAAAAATGAGTGACGCTATCCGGGTAGGATTAATCGGTTACGGCTATGCGAGCAAAACCTTTCATGCGCCGCTCATCAGCGGTACGCCGGGGATGACGCTGGCGGCGGTGTCGAGCAGCGATGAAAAGAAAGTGCTGGCCGACTGGCCTGCGGTGCAGGTGGTGGCCGCGCCGCAAGCGCTCTTTAGCGATCCCAATATCGACCTGGTGGCGATCCCCACCCCAAACGACACCCATTTTCCGCTGGCCAAAGCCGCGCTGGAAGCGGGCAAGCATGTGGTGGTGGATAAACCTTTTACCGTGACGCTGGCGCAGGCGCGCGAGCTTGAAGCGATTGCCAAAAGCGAGGGGCGCTTGCTTTCGGTGTTTCACAACCGCCGCTGGGACAGCGATTTTCTGACGGTGAAATCGTTGATTAATGAAGGGCTGCTGGGAGAAGTGGTCTATTTTGAGTCACATTTCGACCGCTATCGACCGCAGGTGCGGCAACGCTGGCGCGAGCAGGGCGGGCCGGGCAGCGGCATCTGGTACGATCTTGCCCCGCATCTGCTGGACCAGGTGGTAAATCTCTTCGGACTTCCGGTTAGCATGCAGGTCGATCTGGCGCAATTACGTCCGGGCTCGCAGTCCACTGACTATTTTCACGCGGTATTAACCTGGCCGCAGCGCCGGGTGGTATTACACGGAACCCTGGTGGCCGCCGCGGAAACGGCGCGCTTTATCATCCACGGCTCGCGCGGAAGCTACGTGAAATACGGCCTTGATCCGCAGGAAGAACGGCTGAAAAGCGGCGAGCGCCTGCCGCAGGAGGACTGGGGATACGATATGCGCGACGGGCTGCTGACGCGGGCCGAAGGCGAGGAAATAACCGAAGCGTCGTGGCTGACGCTACCGGGCAACTATCCGGCCTATTATGCCGCCATTCGCGATGCGCTTAACGGGGTCGGCGTTAATCCGGTCCCGGCAAGCCAGGCGATTCAGATAATGGAACTGATTGAGCTGGGGCTGGAGTCGGCCAGGCATCGGGCGACGCTGTCTCTGAATTAGATCGCCCTGACGAAACGAGGCGGTAGCAGAACCCCGCGTTGCCGCGGGGGTAAACATTAAGCCTGCTGTACGCGCTGAATCAGCGCCGCTTTCTCCTGGGCGCTTAAAAAGGCGAGCTCCAGACCATTTTTCTGCGCCTGGCGAATTTGCTCCCGGCTTAAGCCGGCAGCCGGGGCGGCGAAGGTGTATTCGTGGATAATATCGACGCCCTGAACGGCGGGGTCGTCGGTGTTGATACAGGCCAGCACGCCGTGTTCGAGGAACGTTTTCAACGGATGCTCGGCCAGGGATGGCACGGTACTGGTCTGAATATTGGATGTCAGACAGGACTCAATACCGATTCGCTGCGCGGCGAGATAATCCATCAGCGCCGGATCCTGCACCGCCTTCACGCCGTGGCCGATACGCTCGGCACCCAGTTCGCGAATCGCCTGCCAGATGCTTTCCGGGCCAGCGGCTTCGCCCGCATGAACGGTGATGCGCCAGCCGGCATCGCGCGCGCGGCGGAAGTGATCCATAAACAGGTTTCCCGGGAAGCCCAGCTCATCCCCGGCGAGGTCGAGGGCGGTGATGCCGTCGCGGTGGGCGAGCAGAGCCTCAAGCTCTTCCTCACAGGCCGCCTCGCCGAAGGTGCGGCTCAGGATGCCGATCAGGCGGGCTTCGACGTTAAAGTCGCGGCTGCCTTCTTTCACTCCGGCGATCACCGCCTCGACAACGCCGGCAACGGGCAACTGGTGAGTCATCGCCATATAGCGTGGAGAGAAACGCAGTTCGACGTAGTGCAGGCCGTTGCGCGCGGCATCTTCGAGGTTTTCATAGGCGACGCGGCGGCAGGCCTCCAGCGAGGCCAGCACTTTTACCCCCCAGTCGAGCTTAGCGAGGAAGCTGACCAGGTTGGGCTCATTGCTGGTGACCTGCACATGAGGACGTAAAGTATCGAGGGTGTCTGCCGGGAGTGCGAGATTAAACTGACGGCCAAGATCGAGAATAGTTTGGGCCCGGATATTGCCATCGAGGTGGCGATGGATGTCGGTTAATGGCAAAGTTAAATCAATCATGGTCGCACTCTTTTTTTAGTTAAAGTGCGCGTCATTGTACATCAGAACGATAAATGGTTTAAAGGGGAGAAAAATACCGAACAATCCAGGGGAAAACGTTGAGAGGAGGGAGGATTACCCTGTCAAATAGAGGAATGACCAAATCGCTCATAGCAAAACGCTATTAATCATAGTCAATCAGTATTTAATTTCGCCCGTGAGATTTTCTATAGTCTCTGGCGCTGATTTTCCTGCAATGAATGGCAGGCAATTTTTAAAAGGACCCTGGGAATATGGTTTTCACGTTAAAAAAAATCGCGGTACCGCTGATTGTCGCAAGTTCACTGCTGCTGGCCGCCTGCAAACCTGGCGAGGACCCCAACCACATCAAGGTGGGCATTAGCGCGGGCGTCGATCAGGAAGTGTGGGCGGTGGCGCAAAAAGTGGCGAAAGAGAAATACAACCTCGACGTTGAGGTGGTGACGTTTAATGATTTCGTTCTGCCTAACGAGGCGCTGAATAACGGCGATCTGGATGCCAATGCTTTCCAGCACAGGCCCTATCTGGACAAACAGATTCAGGAGCGCGGCTATAAGCTGGTTCAGGTTGGCACCACTTTCGTTTATCCGATAGCGGCCTATTCAAAGAAAATCACATCGGTCGCTCAGCTGCCCGATGGCGCGCAGGTGGCGGTCCCCAACGATCCAACTAACCTCGGTCGTTCTCTGCTGTTGTTACAAAAACAGGGGCTGATTACGCTGAAGGACGGCGTGGGTCTGCTGCCCACTTCGCTGGATATTATCAACAATCCGAAAAAGCTAAAAATCGTCGAAATTGAAGCGCCGCAGCTGACCCGCGCGCTGGACGACCAGCAGATAACCATGGCGATCATCAATACCACTTTCTCCAGCCAGGTTGGGCTGTCGCCGTCGCGCAACGGCCTGTTTGTGGAAAGCAAAGATTCGCCTTACGTTAATATCTTTGCCAGCCGTATCGAAAACAAAGACAGCGAGAAGGTGAAAAACCTGGTGAAGGCCTACCAGAGCGATGAGGTCGCCGCGGCGGCTGAACGGCTATACAAAGGCGATGCGGTGAAGGGCTGGTAGAGACGCTCGGCCAACTCTGATCGCGTGCAGTCACGATCATTGCAGCCGGTAGCGACCCACTACCGGCTTTTTTCTGGCTACTTTTGAATCAAATAGCGGATGGTTGGCCCATCCTGCTGAATGTCGAGCACGGTGTAGCCGTGGTTTTTGGCATCCAGCGGGATATTGTTAATCGACTGCGGACAGTCGCTGACCACTTCAAGTATCTCGCCTTTCTTCAGCGAAGGCATGGCTTCCAGCGTGGCGATGGCCGGATAGGGGCAGGGTTCGCCAACCATATCGAGGCGATAATCGGGAACGAAAGTTTTCATGCGCTTTCCTTAACGGTCGAGGCGGCGAGAGATTGACGGCGGAAGAAACGTTTTTCCCAGCCTATCACCAGAACCAGCGCGAGCAGCAGCAGGAGATAGGTCGCCAGCAGGCCGCCGAATGGCCCGAAGGTCGCCAGCAGGTTGATTTTATCCCAGCTTGTGGCCAGCGCCGGGGAGAGCCCGTCCCAGTAGTATGCGAGGATCGTTGAACCGATCACGTTGCCCAGCCCGACCCACCAGTAGTGCACCTGACCCTCCACCGCGCGGTACATCCAGCCGGTTTCGCAGCCGCCCGCCAGGACGATGCCAAAGCCAAACAGCAGGCCGCCGATAACCGCGTTAGGGCCCGCCCACATGATTTTCGGCTCCATACCCAGCTGCACGTAGCTGAAGATGCCAATGGCGCTGGCGGCCATACCGAAGATAATCGCCTTCGCCATATTGGTGCGTCCGGTTATCCACATATCGCGAAAGGCGGAGGTAAAGCAGATCTGCGCCCGTTCGATAAGCAGGCCAAACCCCACGCCAAACAGCAGCGCCAGGCCGAGCTTCGGCTGGTTCGCCGCGGTGAGCAGGCCCCAGGCGATCATGGCGAAAAAGACCACCATCCCGAGACGGAACCGGCGCCGCGCCTGGTCAGGTTTTTGCGTCAGCGGCGACGCCTGCGACACTTTCTGCATTTTTACCGGAATACGAAAGATGGGCAGTAAGGTAAAGCGCGCGCCGAACCAGGTGCCGATAGCAGTAGCGATGGCGAAGAACCAGGCGTGCAGAGAAAACTGCGGGATACCGGTAAAGAACGCGGCCAGATTGCAGCCCATCGCCAGGCGCGCACCGAAACCAGCAATAATTCCCCCGGCGACGGCCTGCAGAATGCGGATCCGGCTGCGAGGGAAGCGCAGCTTCACGTTATTCGCCCACAGCGCGGCGGCGAAACAGCCGCCGAACATGCCGATGATCATCATGCCGTCGATACGGGTGAGCGGGGTGCCCTCGAGATGAATGAGTTTATAGTAGCCCCACTCTTCGCTGTGCACGCCGACGAGCTGCAGTAATTGCCCGCCCCAGCGGGTGAATTCGCCGGTGACGGCCCAGAAAGTGCCGGTAATACCGAAGTAGTAGGTTGAGAGAATACCCGCGGCGATAACGGCGGGTACCGGCGACCAGAATTTAATCAGCCACGCCTGTTTGAACTGTTGCCATGTCATGAAGATGCCTCTGAACTCAGAAGGTATATTACCCGTAGCGGGTTAAAGAGCAGCGATAATACGCGGCTTATTCGCTGAAAACGCTCGATGGGATCAAATTGACCGATAAAGAGAATACAAAAGGCCACACCAGAGTGGCCTTTCACGCCCGCCGAACCGCGGTCAGCTCCCGGTGACGGTTTTGGCGATTAGTTAAAGCCCAGGCGAATAAGATTCAACGGGCAATATAATCCCTGATGGCCGTCTATTTCCACGCAATCGGCGCGACGGATCTGCTCCGCCGTTTTACCCTCGGCGTGGATGGCTTTGATGACGCCCGTCGCGCCGCTGTCGGCCACCATAACCATGCTGCCGGTAGAGATAGCGTTACGGTTACGATCGTAGGTGTTCATTTTTTTTCCTCCTGATGAATGCTTTGACGGGAATTAAAAACGGCATTTAAATACACCTTTGTGAAACGGTTTTTTTTGAGTCTCGTCAAAATATCGGCTAATTATGCCCGGAGGACGGATGAGCGAGCGGGGAGTCGGCAATTAAGCGAAGGCAGCGGCGGTAAATAATCCCGCGATGCCGCGCCGCCGTGTGCTAAATAGATCGTGTACTCCGGCGGCGCGGAAAAATAGCGCGGGATGATGATATTTCCGGCTTAATTTTTTAGCCGCGAAAAACCGGCGGCGATATTGACCTCTGAGCTAGCGGACAGGCCGCTAGCGCGTTGGCGATCGGCGCAACGCGGCGATTAACCCCTGTACGCCTTTTTCCAGCTTCTCGCGCGGACAGCCGGCGTTCAGGCGGACAAAGCCTTTACCCGCTTCGCCGTAGGTATCGCCGGGCATAATGGCGATCTTTTGCTCCTCGATGAGCGCTTTTTGCAGGGCGCGATCGTCAATCGCCAGCGGCCGCAGATCAATCCATGCCAGGTAAGTCGCCTGCGGCGGCTGCCAGTTAAGCTCGGGAAACGCCTGGTTCAGCTCATCGGCGATGTAGCGCATATTCTCCTGCAGATAGCCGCGCAGGGCATCCAGCCAGGCCGCCCCCTCGCGATAGGCGGCGATATGCGCCACCAGCGCCGGCACGGAAGGGGAAGAGAGGCCATCGCGGCTCTTCAGAGCGTGCAGATAGCTTTCGCGTGCGGCGGCGTCGTCAATCAGCCCGTATGCGCCGGTAAACGCCGGAATGTTGAAGCTTTTCGAACCGGAGGTAAAGAGCGCCCAGGGGCTGCGCGCCACCTCGCACCACGGGATGTGCTGATGCCCATCCCACGCCATATCCATATGGATCTCGTCGCTGATCGCCTTCACGCCGTGTTTTTCACACAGCCGCGCCATGGTTTCCAGCTCTTCACGGGTCCAGACCTTGCCGGTGGGGTTATGCGGGCTGCATAGCAGCAAAACGGTATTGCGCGGCTCGGCCAGCGCCTGTTCCAGCTGCGCCATATCGCAGCGCCACTGGCCGCTGTCGAGGGTGAGCGGGACGGGGGCGACGCGCCGCTGATTGCCTTCGATAGTTTTATAAAAGGCGTCATAGGCCGGAGCGTGGACCACAATGCCGTCTCCCACTGCCGACCACTGGCGAATCATCTCCGCGACCATATAGATAACCGACGGGCCGTACACCAGCGCTTCGCGATCGATTGAGCTATGAAAACGGCTGGCGAACCAGTGGCTCACCGCGCCGAGGAACTCGTCGTTTTTCCAACGGCTATAGCCAAAAACGCCGTGTGCCAGGCGTTTGCTGACGGCATCAAGAATGCAGGGGGCGGTGGCGAAATCCATATCGGAGATAGTAAATGGCAGCAGGTCGGCTGCGCCAAAGCGGTCGGCGACGTAATCCCACTGGGTACACCAGGTGCCATGACGGTCGACCGGCGTTGAAAAATCAAACATCTGCACTTCCTTCATTATGAACCCCCTCCCGTAGGGAGGGGGCGGAGCTTATGCCTCGACGGTATTCATCAGGACAGCCATTTCATCTTTTACCGACTGCACCTGCGGGCCAATCACCACCTGCAGGTTGTGCTGGTTGAGCTGCACCACGCCGATGGCGCGATTCGCTTTCAGCGCGGCGCTGTCGACTTTGCTCATGTCGTTAACCGACAGACGCAGGCGGGTGATGCAGTTATCGAGCGAAACGATATTTTCGGCGCCGCCGAGCGCGGCCAGAATCGCCGGAACGTTATAGCCTGATTTTCCGGTCACGCCGGTGACGGCCTTTTCGAAAGCGCTATTAGTTTCAATATCGCGTCCCGGGGTTTTCAGGTTAAAACGGGTGATAGCGAAACGGAAGATGCCGTAGTAAACCGCGAACCAGATAGCCGCGACCACCGGCACCAGATACCACTTGGTGGACAGACCGTGCAGAATGCCGAACACCACAAAGTCGATAACGTTGCCGTCGGTGTTGCCGATAGTCACGCCGAGGATAGCCATCATGGTGAAGCCCAGCCCGGTCAGCAGCGCGTGGATAACGTACAGCACCGGTGCGACGAACAGGAACAAGAACTCCAGCGGTTCCGTGGTACCGCCCACCACGCAGGCGATAACGCCGGAAATCAGCAGTCCCTTAATTTTATGCCGGTTTTCCGGACGCGCGCAGTGGTACATCGCCAGCGCCGCGCCCGGCAGGCCGCCGAGAAATGCCGGCATTTTCCCCTGCGAAAGGAAACGGGTCGCGCTTTCGGAGAAGCCGTGGGTGGTCGGACAGCTGAGCTGGGCCTGGAAAATCGTCAGCGCGCCGCTAACGCTATGACCGCAAACGTCCATGGTGCCGCCCGCCTCGGTAAAGCGGATCAGCGCCACCAAAATATGGTGCAGGCCGAACGGCAGCAGCAGGCGTTCTCCGGTGCCGAAGATCATCGGTCCGAAATCCCCGGCGCTATTGATGACCTGGCCGAGGGCATTAATTCCCATGGCGAAAACAGGCCAGATCAACGGGATCACCAGACCGACCAGGCCGAGAACCACGGTAGTAATAATTGGAACAAAGCGGGTGCCGCCAAAAAAGGCCAGCGCGTCGGGCAGGCGGATATTGTGAAAACGCTCATGCAGCATCCAGACGATGATCCCGGCGATCACCGCGCCAAGGATCCCGGTATCGATAGACTGAATACCGATAATATTCTGAATGTTATTCGCTTTGAGGACGGCGGCATCGGTGGTCGGCAGAATGCCTTTGGCCGTCAGCCAGAAGTTAACCGCCAGATTCATCACGGCGTAGCCGACAAAACCGGCAAACGCGGCGACGCCCTTGTTTTCCCGGGCCAGGCCCAGCGGAATGGCGATACAAAACATCACCGGCAGAAAGCTGAAGGCAAAAGAGCCGACTTTGCCCATCCAGATGAAAACGGCCTGCAGCAGCGGCACGTCCAGCCACGGCAGAAGCGTCAGGACATCATGGCTGCTCAGAGAGCTGCCGATCCCCAGCATGATCCCGCAAAAGGAGAGCAACGCCACGGGTAACATGAAGGTTTTCCCTAACTGCTGGAAAAACTCCCATAAGGTAATTTTGCTTGCTGTTTTCGCCGTCATAACATGAATCCTGGTTCTTAAAGTTAGCGGTAGGATGAAGCGCAACGGAAAGATAAAACGTTTTACCTAATTTTAGTGCGATAAAAATCACATATTCCGGCGATAATAACGTTTATAAAGAGAGTATCTTGATAAAACGTTTTATCGACAGCCAAAGGGAGCCAGCCTGCAGTTATGGCTATCGCGAAAAAAATCACCATTAATGATGTCGCCCAGGCGGCGGGGGTATCGGTCAGTACGGTATCGCTGGTACTGAGCGGCAAGGGGCGTATTTCCTCGGCCACCGGCGAGCGCGTCAATCACGCTATTGAGCAACTGGGCTTCGTGCGTAACCGTCAGGCGGCGTCTCTGCGCGGCGGGCAGAGCGGGGTGATCGGTCTGATCGTCAGCGACCTATCGAAGCCTTTCTACGCCGAGATGACCGCCGGATTGACCGACGCGCTTGAGTCGCAGGGGCGAATGGTGTTCCTCACTCAGGGGGGACACAGCGGTGAAAAAATGCTTCAGCGTTTTGATACCCTGGTGGCGCAAGGGGTCGACGGCGTAGTGATTGCCGGAGCGATCGACCAGGGAGCGGAGCTGCGCGATCGCGCGGCGCAGGCCGGGATGCCGCTGGTGTTTGCTTCCCGCGCCAGCTATCTCGACGATGTTGACCTGATCCGCCCGGATAATATGCAGGCGGCGCAGATTGTCACCGAACACCTGATCCGCCGCGGCCATCAGCGCATTGCCTGGCTGGGAGGGCAGAGCTCGTCCCTGACGCGCGCCGAACGGGTGGGCGGCTACTGCGCCACCTTACTGAAGTATGGCCTGCCGTTTCATAGCGAGTGGGTGCTCGAATGCGAGTCGAGCCAGAAGCAGGCGGCGGAGGCGATGGCGGCGCTGCTGCGGCAAAACCCGACAATTAGCGCCGTGCTGTGCTACAACAGCGTGATCGCCACCGGGGCGTGGTTTGGGCTGATGCGCGCCGGGCGGCAGAGCGGCGAAGCTGGCGTCGAAAGCTATTTTGAACAGCGGATAGCGCTGGCGGCATTTGCGGAACTGCCCGAGGATGCGCTGGACGACCTGCCGCTGACCTGGGTGACGACACCCGCCCGGGAGCTGGGGCAAAGCCTGGCGGAGTGCATTTTACGCCGAATGGAAGAGGGCCAGGGCGCGGCGAGAAACCAGATCATTTCTCCGCGACTGATTACCCGAAAATAGCCCCTGGTAAGGGGCTATTTGTCGTTTACTGCTGTGGCGCTGCGGGTGGAACTACGTCTTGCGGCGCGTCATCTTGCGGCTGAGTTTCCTGCGGCGCTGCGGGTTCAGCGACGGCGGGGAGCGCTAAACCGAACATTCCGGCAAACTCATCCAGCGGCATTTTCTGCCCGTTCAGCGTGACCTGGCCGTCAGCGTACTGCAGGCTTGAGGTGATCGCGTTATCTTCCATGGTCGTGATGCGGAACATCTGGCCCATCGCCGCCAGGCCTTTCACCTGCTGATCCGCAAGCTTAGCGGCGTCGGCGGGCTGATAACCTTCCAGCCCGGCAATCTGGGTCATAAACGCCGTCGCCATATCGACCGGGATCACCAGCTTGCCGTCGAGAGATTTAACGCTACGATCCACTTCATCCGCCAGCGTCTGCGGCGGGGTAGTGGTCAGCGACGGGTCTTTCAGCAGAATCGACAGGTTAAGGGTGGTTTCGCCTTTCGCATTGCGCCAGCTCAGCGGCGAAATGGTCAGGGACGGGCTGCCTTTCAGCATCATCGGCAGCGCGCTAAAGAAGGTCTGCGTCAGCGCCTGCTGATAGAGCTCAGGATTCTGCGCCAGCTGCGGATCCGCCATCAGCGCCTGCGCTTCGGCGTTGTATTTTTGACTGAACTGATGGAAGGCTGCGCCGTCAATGTTATCCAGTTTCAGGGTCAGCCGGCCGCTACCGATATCCTGATTTTGCAGCTTCAGGCTGTTGACGGTGTAGTCCAGCTGGCTGTTAATGCCTTTACCGTCGGCAGTCAGCGAGGAGTTACCGTCAATTTTCATCCCTTCGAACAGCGCCAGCTCTTTGCCTTCCACGCCAATCGCCAGTTTGTCCAGCGAGATAGCCTGTTTACCGATACGTTCGTTGAAGCTGGCCATTTCGGTGGAGCCATCGGTTTTCAGATTATTAAAGGTGAGCTGAACTTTCTGGTTGTACTCGTTGACGGCGTTAATCTGCCCGCTACCGGCTTCGCCGCTCAGGCTGAGGGTTTTCCCCTCGCGGTCGGCATTCAGCTGGAACTGCCCGCCGCTAAACGTCACTTTCTCATCGCCTTTCGCGTAATCAAGCGGGTTGAGCACGATAGCGGATTGGTTGTCGCCGCTATAAGCGATACGGGTATCAATGGTGAACGGCGTTTCGCCTTTAGCGATGTCGAACAACGCCTTGCTGGCGTCGTTATTGGTCAGCGTGGTTTTGACGGACGCCATCGCCGGAGCGAGGTTAAAGGATTTCAGCGAAGCCAGCGGGAAAGGACCGTGATCGACGACTTCATCAAACACCAGCGATTGCCCGGCGGCGAGCCAGCGGGGCTCTTTGCCGGCAATGGGCTTCAGCACCAGCTGTAAATGGCTGCGGAACAGTCCGCGCTGATAGCCCTGATATGTCAGCTCCACGCCAGCCTGCGGCGCGCTGCTTTGCAGCTGAGCATTAGCCTGCTGCACCATGTCGGCAATGCGGCTTTCCAGCTGCTTCCCTGTGTACCACGCGCCGCCAGACCAGACGACGCCCAGCGCGATGATAACTCCTGCTGCGACCAGCGATTTTTTCATAGCATTTGTCCATAAATGAAACCAGGCGGATCGGGCCGCCTGGTTGTGTTGTCATGATGGGTGAAAGTCTAGCAACTGTGGCTAAAAAGTTCAGTAACTTACTGGAGCTTATTAAACACGCGCGCGACGCGGCCGCGGCCGCTGACCTGCACCGGAGATTCATTACAGCCGATAAACGCGGATTCACCCGGCTTCAGCGTCAGGCTGTGCTTGTCTTTGGTGATGACCGCTTCGCCCTCGACGCAGAACAGGATCGCCGCGCTATCCTGGGCGATGGTTGACGCCTGCGCCGACAGGTCGTGCAGAGAGAAGGCAAAATCATCAACCGGGATCGGGAAGTCCAGCTCCGCGCCGCGGCTGACCGGCTGGGTCAGCAGCTCGCCCGCGGGTTTGGGCGTAAATTTGACGTTCGCCACCAGTTCCGGAATATCGATGTACTTCGGCGTCAGACCCGCGCGGAGCACGTTGTCCGAGTTGGCCATCACCTCCAGCGCCACGCCCTGCAGGTAGGCGTGCGGCGTTTCCGCAAACAGGAACATCGCCTCGCCGGGATTCAGTTTGACCACGTTGAGCAGCAGCGGAGAGAAGAGTCCGCTATCGTCCGGGTAGAACTCGGCGATCAGGCGGATAGTCTGCCAGGGCTCACCCTGCTCGCTGTCCAGCGCCGCCTGCAGCACGCGCAGGGCGTGCGCTTTTTCTTCGCCCTTCATATTCAGCAGGCTGGCAAACAGCTGGCTCAGATGCTCGCCGTTCGGCTGCGCGAGGAATTGCGCAATTGCCGGATGGGCATCGGCGACCGGCTGCAGCAGATTGACGATATCGGAAAACTCACGGAAGGCGTTCATGGCGAGGAACGGCGTTAAGGCGAAAACCAGCTCAGGCTTGTGGTTCGGATCTTTATAGTTACGTTCGGCGGCATCAAGCGGGATCCCGGCGGCGTTCTCTTTGGCAAAACCGATTTCCGAGGCCTGCTTGTTCGGGTGCACCTGGATAGAGAGCGGCTGCGCGGCGCACAGGACTTTGAACAGGAACGGCAGTTCGCCGAAACGCCCGGCGACTTTCTCGCCAAGCAGGGTCGCTTTATCGCTGTCGATCGCGTCGCGCAGAGAACGCGGAGTTCCGCTATTGTCCAGAATCTGCGAGCTGCTCTTCGGATGCGCGCCCATCCACAGCTCCGCCATCGGCAGGTTGTTCGGATTAGCAATCCCATAAAGTTCGGTTAAGGCGGTATGGCTTCCCCAGGCGTAGTTTTGCACTGAGTTAATGAGCTTTTGCATTCTCAATCCCTGTTTCCACTTAATAGTCATGGCACTATTAAACCAGCAATCGACCGATAAGCAACCGGCGCGAAGAAAAAGTCGTCCTTGTCTCAGTTTTTGTTAAAAAATTGTGTAAAATCGATCGACTCGCTTTTCCACGGGCAAATGGAGTGTCTGCCTGAAATATAATCAGCTAAGCAGTAAGTGAGAGCACAATGTCGAATAAACCGTTTGTATATCAGGATCCTTTTCCACTGAAAAAGGACGATACCGAGTATTACCTCCTCAGCAGTGATTACGTCTCCGTCGCCGAATTCGCCGGCCAGGAAGTGCTGAAAGTTGAACCTCAGGCGCTAACTTTACTGGCACAACACGCTTTCCACGACGCCTCCTTTATGCTTCGCCCGGCGCATCAGCAGCAGGTCGCCGATATTCTCAACGACCCGGAAGCCAGCGAAAACGATAAGTACGTGGCGCTACAGTTCCTGCGTAACTCGGATATTGCCGCTAAAGGCGTGCTGCCGACCTGCCAGGATACCGGCACGGCGATTATTACCGGCAAGAAAGGCCAGCGCGTGTGGACCGGCGGCGGCGATGAAGCCGCGCTGGCGCAGGGCGTTTATAACACCTATATCCAGGATAACCTGCGCTATTCGCAGAATGCGCCGCTGGATATGTATAAAGAGGTCAACACCGGCACTAACCTGCCTGCGCAAATCGACCTCTACGCTACCGACGGCGAGGAGTACAAATTCCTCTGCATCGCCAAGGGCGGCGGCTCGGCGAATAAAACCTATCTGTACCAGGAAACCAAAGCATTAATTACGCCGGCGAAGCTGAAAAACTACCTCGTCGAGAAGATGCGCACCCTGGGAACCGCCGCCTGCCCGCCGTACCATATTGCGTTCGTCATTGGCGGCACTTCGGCGGAGTCCACCCTAAAAACCGTTAAGCTGGCCTCAACCAAGTATTACGACGGCCTGCCGACCGAAGGCAACGAGCACGGCCAGGCCTTTCGCGATATTCAGCTAGAGCAGGAACTGCTGGTGGAGGCGCAAAACCTCGGTCTTGGGGCGCAGTTCGGCGGCAAATACTTCGCCCACGATATCCGCGTTATCCGCCTGCCGCGCCACGGCGCGTCGTGCCCGGTGGGCATGGGCGTCTCCTGCTCGGCGGATCGTAATATCAAAGCCAAAATCAACCGCGAAGGGATCTGGCTGGAGAAACTGGAGAGCAACCCGGGCAAGTATATTCCCGAACATCTGCGTCAGGCCGGTGAGGGCGAGGCGGTCAAGGTCAACCTCAACCAGCCGATGAGCGATATTCTGGCGCTGCTGTCGCAGTACCCGGTGTCAACGCGTCTATCGCTGAGCGGTACGATTATCGTGGCCCGCGATATTGCTCACGCGAAGCTGAAAGAGCTTATCGATAGCGGTGAAGAACTGCCGCAGTACGTCAAAGATCACCCGATCTACTACGCGGGTCCGGCGAAAACGCCTGACGGTTACGCTTCCGGCTCTCTTGGTCCCACCACCGCTGGCCGTATGGACTCCTACGTCGATTTACTGCAATCCCACGGCGCAAGTATGGTAATGCTGGCCAAAGGCAATCGCAGTCAGCAGGTCACCGACGCCTGCCATAAGCACGGCGGTTTCTACCTCGGCAGCATCGGCGGTCCGGCGGCGGTACTGGCGCAGCAGAGTATCCGTAGCCTGGAGTGCGTGGCGTATCCGGAGCTGGGGATGGAAGCTATCTGGAAAATCGAAGTGGAAGACTTCCCGGCGTTTATCCTTGTGGATGACAAGGGCAACGATTTCTTCCAGCAAATCCAAAGCTCGCAGTGCGCCCGCTGCGTGAAATAATCCCAGCCGCCCTTCGGGGCGGTTTTTTTATGCCGCTTAGCGGCACGAACGACTAAAACAACATATAAATCTGACCCATACTTTACGCTTTAAGCAGGTGAGCTTTGTCGCGATTTCGCACTTTGAATCCAAGGAGACAGTCATGACAACGTATCGCAGTGAAAAAGACTCAATGGGCGCCATCGACGTGCCTGCTGACAAGCTATGGGGCGCGCAAACCCAGCGCTCGCTGGAACATTTCCGCATTTCGACGGAAAAAATGCCGGTCGAGCTTATCCACGCGCTGGCGCTGACCAAGCGCGCGGCGGCGAAGGTGAATAACGATCTCGGCCTGCTGGCCGCGGAGAAAGCGCATGCGATTATTCAGGCCGCGGATGAAGTGCTGGCAGGCCAACATCCGGACGCCTTTCCGCTGGCTATCTGGCAAACCGGCTCCGGCACGCAAAGCAATATGAATATGAATGAGGTGCTGGCCAACCGCGCGAGTGAGCTGCTGGGCGGGGCGCGCGGGATGGAGCGTAAGGTGCACCCGAACGATGATGTCAACAAGAGCCAGAGCTCTAACGACGTTTTCCCGACGGCGATGCACGTGGCGGCGATAATTGCCCTGCGGGAGAAGCTGATTCCGCAGCTCAACGTGCTAAAGCAGACCCTGAACGACAAAGCCGTTGCCTTCAGCGACATCGTCAAAATCGGCCGCACCCACCTGCAGGACGCCACGCCGCTGACCCTCGGCCAGGAGATCTCCGGCTGGGTAGCGATGCTGGAGCATAATTTAAAACATATCGACCATAGCCTGCCGCATCTGGCGGAGCTGGCGCTGGGCGGGACGGCGGTGGGAACCGGGCTCAACACCCATCCGCAATACGCGGTACGCGTCGCCGCCGAGCTCGCGGCCTTAAGCGGCCAGCCGTTTGTCACCGCGCCGAATAAATTTGAAGCGCTGGCGACCGTGGATGCCCTGGTGCACGCCCACGGGGCGCTGAAAGGCCTGGCCGCCTCGCTGATGAAAATCGCCAACGATGTACGCTGGCTGGCTTCCGGCCCGCGCTGCGGGATTGGCGAAATTGCGATCCCGGAAAATGAACCGGGATCGTCGATTATGCCCGGCAAAGTCAACCCGACCCAGTGCGAAGCCCTGACTATGCTGTGCTGCCAGGTGATGGGTAACGATGTCGCGGTAAATATTGGCGGCGCATCGGGCAACTTTGAGCTCAACGTCTACCGCCCGCTGGTGATCCACAACTTCCTGCAATCGGTGCGGCTGCTGGCGGATGGGATGGAGAGCTTTAACGAGCACTGCGCGGTGGGGATTGAACCGAATCGTGAACGCATCAGCCAGCTGCTCAATGAGTCGCTGATGCTGGTCACCGCGCTGAACACCCATATTGGCTATGACAAAGCGGCGGAAATTGCCAAAAAGGCGCACAAAGAGGGGTTGACCCTGAAGGCATCCGCGCTGGCGCTCGGCTACCTGACGGAGGACGAGTTTGACCGGTGGGTTCGCCCGCAAGAGATGGTGGGCAGTCTGCCTACTCGCTAGCCAGCCACAGGTGCAGCCGCGGGATCAGAAGCCTGAGCGACTGCGCCTGCGGTTTATAGCGATACTGTACGTTCTCGGCGTCATAGTTCAGTAACTCACCGAGGTCCGGCACGCTGACCCCCTTCGTGCCGGATATCAGCGCAATCATCGGTCCCGGACAGGCGTATTGCACCTGTTTTTGTTCGCCGCTGTACCAGACCCGGGCGATGGGCTGCACCTTCACCGGCCGCTTTATCTTCAGCTTTGCCCGCTGCGGCAGGGCGGCAATATCCTGATACTCTCGCTCCAGCTTGCTTTGCCACTGCTCGCGCGTCCACGGCGGCACCGCCCGCGGCGACAGCAGGCTTTTTTCCAGCTGCATCAGCACCCGGTCACGGGTGAGGTTTTTAATCACGTGCTTATTGGCCCAGCCAAAGCGAATGGTGCTCGGATCGAGCAGCGGGGTCAGGGTACGGTAGGCGCTAAGCGTGATAAGCCCCGGCAGGTGGCGATGGACCCACTCAAACCGCGCGGCGGCAGGCAGGCCGGAATCGACGGTAATAATCTTCTCAAAGGTTGCTTTGAGGGCGTTGATATGGGCAATTTTGCCTGCCAGCTCAGCCTGTTGGTTGGCGTCAGTTTGCAGGCAAATCGCGCCGGGCAAGCGCACGGCGGCCTTACTGCTGCGGGTTTCCGACTGCTGCTGGATAAACAGATGGCTGTAGTGCCTGAGCGCCATCTCCAGCGCGGTTTTGCCGGTATGCTGAACCACATTGATGCTGTCGAGCGGCTGGTGTTCCGCATCCTTGCTTACCGGCGGCAGCTCAAAGACGCGGGCGGCCAGCAGGCGGCATTGGCTCAGGGACTGTTTCAGCTCTTGCAGTTCGCGCTCGAGCTGGCGAAAGGTGCCGTTCAGACGTTCAACGAGGTCATAGCTGGCCATATTTCCCACCTTAGTTACAACATGCTTGACGTTTTTTTAACTATAGCAGACCTCAGCATCTGCGCAAAGGCTCATCAGGCGGAGGTAAAACTCGGCAACTGATGATAGACCGGCCAGCTAAAGCAAAAACAGGCTCCGCCCAGCGCGCTCTCTTCGCAATGGACCTCCCCGGCCATAGCCTGGGCGATACTGTGAACGATAGCTAAACCGAGGCCACAGCCGCCGGTGGCGCGATCGCGGCTGGGGTCGAGGCGTACGAAAGGCTCGAAAACTCTCGCGCGCTCAGCAGGCGCGATACCGGGACCATCATCTTCGACCCGCAGCGTCGCCCGCGAACCCTGCAGCGTCAGGCCGACCTGAATACGCCGATTGCTGTAGCGCAGGGCGTTGTTCACCAGATTATCCAGCACCCGTTCCATCAGGCGCATATCCAGCGCGCCGTAATTGCCGGCCAAAATGTCGCCTGGCGCGACCTCGCGCTGGGGATTAACCGTTTGAATATCTTCCACATGATCGCGGATCCACGCCGGGAAATCGGGGGTCGTCAGCTTCAGTTCGTTCTGCGGACGGTCAAGCCGCGCGTAGGTCAGCAGCTCTTCAATCAGCGCTTCCAACTGGCCGATGTCGCGGTTCAACGCCAGAGATTCGGCTTCGGTGAGGTTCTCGCTCATCTCGAGTCGATAGCGCAGACGCACCAGCGGGGTTCGCAGCTCATGGGCGATACCATCGATCAGCTGTTTTTTGCTGGCGATAAGCGCGTTGATATTATCGGCCATCTGATTAAACGCCACGCCCAGCCGTTCGAAGCTGGACATGCTGTCGAAATGAATGCGTTCGCTAAGATGTCCGTCGCCGAAGCGCTGGGCGGCGGTTTCAATACGCAGCATGTCCTGCCAGTGCGGACGCATCCAGATAAATACCGGGAAGGCCAGCGAGATGGCGATAAAAGCCATCAGGGCCAGATCGAGCAGGCGCATCTCGTGCAAAAAATAGAGATAGGGCACCGGGCCGACGGAAAGCACGTAGTGGCTGCGCGGGATGCGCTGGATAAAGGTGTACTGATCGTCGAGAGCGACGATATCCCCGGCGCGCAGATGCTGCATCGAGTTCTCCGACAGCTTGAATTTGCTGATGGGTTCGATATGCAGATCGAAAGAGAGATTGAGATCCAGCTCTTTAAGCGTTTTGCTCCAGTCGCGCGGCGGGATCTCCCGCAGCTCGCTGCGCATCAGATACAGCGAGCTTTTCATTAAATCGTCCAGAGACTGACGCCCGGCGCGTTCGGCGGTGAATTTGTACACCAGGCCAACCATCATGGTCATCACCAGGAAGCAGACGAACAGCAGCAGGTAAAACTGCACAAACAGCTTTTTCATTAAATCTCACTTAAAAAAGGTTAAATGCCTTTCTCATACCCTCAGAGGCATCATGAGGGCATTTTCCCCGGCAGAAACTTCGTGAAAACCCCTTTCTGCATTTTCATCCGCCGCTGGATTCGCTATGAAAGCAGGGTTCGCACCGGCTGACAACATCCGCTCTGCATAAGTTATGCGGCGGGCAGTCGACACACCCGGCAATCTTGATTGCGCCCACTCGAGGAGGCCATAGCAAGCGAGTGCTGACGCCGTCGCGTAAGCTTGTCAAAAAACCATTATAAGAAAGTGGTTATAGGTGAGGAGGGTTCAACTTGATATAACACCTTTTCTCATCTCTGCTGGACTTTATATGGCAATTTCGGCTAGAAACCAGCTGGCTGGTACGGTTAGCGCGACTGAACGTGGGGCATTTTGGTCAGCAAGAACCTTGCGTAACCGCCGATGCGTCCGATCATTTGCTACGAAAACGGCGATGCCCTTCAGGGGGTTATTTCCGGCGCTGCGTTTCTGGCGCGGGACCATGCTGCAAAATCTGCAGAAACCATTGGCCTGGCATAGAAATAGCCCTGAACCTCATCGCAGCCGAGGCTTCGCAAGATCTCGACCGTTTTGCGATCCTCGACGCCTTCGGCCAGGACGATGTAATCGAGCTGCTTGAGAAGCTTGATAACGTTACGCACAATAATGCGGCTGGCTTTTTCGTCGACAATATGACTCACAATAGACCGGTCGAGTTTGATGATGTCCAGGGGCATTTGCCGCAGGTAATTAATGTTGCTGTATCCCGAACCAAAGTCATCCAGAGAAATTTTAAATCCACGTTTTTTGAGCATGTTCAACCCGTTAAGCGCGGCCGGACTTTCAAGCATCTTCTCTGTTTCCAGACACTCCAACCCCAGCAGCGCCGGCTCAAGAGACGCATTCCGCAGTTTCTGTTCAAGCTCCTCAGCGAAATCGGGCCGAGAAAAGTCACTGGCGGCCAGATTAATTGACACCGGCAGAGTCAGTCCCTGGTCCCGCCACTCGCTCAGCTGCGCGATAGTGCGATCGATAACCCAGGCCGTGAGCTCACGCATCAGGCTGGTCTTTTCGACCAGCGGGATAAATTCGCCGGGCAGGACTTCGCCGTTTGTCGGATGCTTCCATCTGACCAGCGCTTCAGCACCCGTCACGCGCCCGGTCGCCAGCGAGATTTTCGGCTGATAGACCAGATATAAGCCCTGGTTTCCCTGCAGCGTTTGTCTGAGTTCGGTCAGCAGGCTGAAATCCCTCTTTTTGCGGGTATCCAGGGCGTCATTATAGGTGGTAAAACGGTGCCCCTGGCTTATCGCCTCATGCAAGGCGCTCACCGCACGACGCAGAATTTCATTCGGCGTCAGGGTGCTGTCGCACAGCCCGGAGTCACCCATGTGAATATCCAAATCCAGGGGAACTTCAGGGCCAATCCTGGCCTGGGTTCCCTGAAGGTTTTGGGCAATGTTTTCCAGCGACAGAGCCGTTGGCTCAGGCGTTAAAAAAGCAAATCGTCCGACCGCCACGGCGTAAAGCTGGCCCGCGAGAGGCAGACGTGCCTGCAGCTGAGCGGTCATGTCGCGAAGTAAGTTTTCTACGGCAATCATCCCCAATGAGCGGGCCATCTCGTAGGCAAAGGGCATATCAATGCAGTCAATGATGACCAGCCGGAAGGCGCTCACCGCCGACACCTCAATGTCCTTCAGCAGGCGCTGACGATTGGGTAATAGCGTGACGACGTCGGTATAGCCTACCGAGTGCCAGGAGGCTAAGAAGTCCGATACCAGCTCGGCCAGCGTGTTAAAGATAGCGACCTGCTCGTCGGAAAGTTCCCTGGGTTGCGTATCCAGGATACTCAAGGTACCCACGGCCACCCCATCCCGGGTTGTCAGCGGGCATCCCGCATAAAAACGAATGAACGGCGCTTGTCTGACGGCGCGATCGCGCTGAAAAACCGGGTGCTGATGCGTATCACGACAAATGAACGTTTTACCCTGTTTCAAGGTCTGTTCGCAAAATGCGTCGCCCAGGCGGGTTTCCGTGGCGGCGATATTCTGAGCGGATTTGATATATTGCTTTTCATCATCCAGCACCGAGACAAAACTCATCGGCATTTTCAGCAACTGGCAGACCAGATGCGTATACTTCTTTAATGCTTCGTCCCGTCCCTCGTCGGGATTTTTTAACAGGTCAATCGCCGCGCGTCTTTTACTTTCATCGTTGCTGAGATCGCTCAACATTTAAATACCCCCGTACAGTAGATATTTCGGTCATCCCAACCCACTGATGGTGTGAAGCTCTATACTCACGGCGGGTATCGATAGTGGCACAATCGCCATGGTTACCACCACATTAGAATGTTTTGCGCCGATCGGTTCCGGATTCGCCAGTTTTGCATTAAGCGCAACGCTTGTTTTAAGAATAGTTAATCATTAACAGGAGGGTGCAGTGACTGTGGCGACTTAACCCGCACTCACAGCTGACCCGTGAATTAATTGTCCCAGGCGTGGGGGGCGAACAGATAGCCTTTATTGCGTACCGTTTTGATGCGATAGGGCTCGGTCGCATTGTCGAGAAGCTTTTTGCGCAGCCGCGAAATGGCAACGTCGACGCTGCGGTCCATACCATCGTAGCTGACGCCGCGCAGGTTTTTTAATAGCGCGTCGCGATCCATAATTTGTCCGGCGTGCGTCGCCAGCTCCCACAGCAGATCGAAATCCGCGGTGGATAACGCGACGCTTTCGCCGCTGAGCATGACCTGGCGATTGACCGGATCGATGCTCAGGGAGCCAAAGGTGATGGCTTTATGCGGGGTGAGGGAGGAAGGGACGCTACCTTCCGGCACGGCGACGTGCTGACGCAAATGCAGGCGCAGGCGGGCTAACAGCACCGCGGGCGGCGTGGTTTTCAGGATATAATCGCTGGCGCCCATTTCGAGAGAGAGAATATGGTTCATATCGCTGTCCAGCGAAGTGAGCAGGACGATGGGGCCCTGCCATTGGCCGCGCAAATCGCGGCACAGCGTCATACCGTCTTTACCCGGCAGCATGATATCCAGCAGCACCAGATCGGGCTTTTCGCGCGCGATAACCTCTTCCGCCCGGTCGCCGCGCGGTTCTACCACCACGTCCATATCGTGTTTGCCAAGGTAGGCGGCAATCAGTGCGCCGACCTCGGCATCGTCCTCAACGAAAACAATTTTATTCATATTGTGTATGCTTGTACTCATCTATCATCGTTTGAATCGCTTTGCCGGAATCGCGGCTGAGACGGCGCATGAGGCATCATAAGGTCAGCAGCCCATTCATCGCTATCGCCATTGTAAACCATTCGGGCATTAATATGAGCTATGTATTGGTGACGAAATTCGCTATGCTTCCCGGACTTGTGGTTCAGAGCTATGCTTTCACGTGACCAGACAATGATTGCGTTAATGACGAAAGTTCTGCGTATTATGGTCATGGGGTGCGGCAGAAGGTGGGCAGCGTCTGTCAGAACAGCCTCTGCCCGTAGAGAAATAGGCTGAGCTTGAGTCAGGGGAGAGCCTTATTCTGGCCTCTTTTGCCTCGCACCGTAGGGGCACAAGGCGAATTTGCAGAGACTTCTTCGATTGCAGATGAGCAACATAGGATTCTCATTGCCCGGACAATCGATATACCGGGCAAACGTTGACCACAGGATTTCCGTATAGGGGAAAGCGTGAATAACCTGTAAATCGCCGGGCTCGCCGTTAATGAGCACTTCATTTTGAGTGATGTTAATAACCGAACCAGTGTTCAAAAAATAATCACCATTATACCATATGATTAATTTGAGATTTTTAGCACTTGCCGCAACTGAAAATCCTGTTCCGGTTACAGGACATACAAGGCTATTTTCAATATTCCACTGCATGCTTAATGCGCTCCAGTAATTTATGAGCATTTTCGCGTTGATGTATATAGTTTGATAAGGTTTAAGGGGCTTTTTATTGTGCCTGAAGCGGGTCCAAACATGGAGGTTCCTTTAGCTGACGCTGACTTAGTTTAATATGGAATAATTGCACTTACATGAGTGTCTAATACTGATATTGATAATAGCAACAAGTAAAAGATTCGAAAAACCGACCGGAGATGAACTAATAAGCTGCATTGTTGGTTGTGAATAGAATAAAATTCCGCGCTGGATATCAAGATTAGATCGAAAGATCGTAAAATCATATAATTACGATCATATCTACTACGCTGCATGTCATTAATGGCAAAGTATGCTTCTTTATGAAATCGGTTTTATTTTGATATAAATCAATATAACGGACTTTATTCTGCTGTTTTTCTAAAAAGTGTCTACGCGCGCTTATTGCGAATGAGTGCAGAAAGAATAGATTTAAAGTCATCAGTTATGCTAAAAACCGCCTATATCAATTAACCGTTGTCAGGCTATTTTATCAGTATTGATTTGCATCACTTACTGCGGATTAATGGTGCGAGTAAACTGATGAGATTATTGAGTTAACATCTGCTAAATATCATTCAGGCGTCCATGTTGCGCTTTAAAATATGTGTAAACCCTTAAAGGTGATGTGCAGGAAAAATATACTGTGGTGATAACGTCAAAAATAACGATATAAAAAATGTTATACGTATAACCAGGTAATTAGAGCATGCAGATGCTTTTCGCAGTAAAAACAAATGCGTTTGTGCAAAAGATGTTCAAAATAGGGTTAATTGATTTCAAATAGCACGGTCTTTGTCAGGGGATATCATCACCTGCCATAACCACCGTTATGGAGTAGTCAAATAGGTCTTTCGCCTGTTCAGTCTGCTCGCCGCTTTTGCGCATTTATAAATTCCCGCGCTTCCGTTATGCTGCGAATACATGTTGTTTAAATGTTAAGGCAAAAAGGAATGGGGCTGTTGATAAAAGCGCTGCTCGGGGCACTGGTTGTCGTCCTGATCGGCGTGCTGTCCAAAACGAAAAATTACTATATCGCCGGGTTAATTCCGCTTTTTCCCACTTTCGCCCTGATTGCGCACTACATCGTCGCCAGCGAGCGGGGTATCGAAGCGCTACGCACCACCATCGTCTTTGGGATGTGGTCTATCATTCCGTACTTTATCTACTTGCTTTCGCTATGGTATTTCACCGGCGTTATGCGCCTGCCGTTTGCCCTGGCAGGCGCAGTGGTGTGCTGGAGCTTATGCGCGTGGCTACTCATTATTGGCTGGAGCCGTTTCCACTAGCGCAGATGGCGGCCGCCGTCGACGGCAAATGAGCGCCCGGTCACGTAGCTACTGCTGAACAGGTATTCAGTCAGGTCAATGATCTCTTTTTCGCCTGGGGCGATTTTCATCAGCGATTTATCGAGCGCCTGCCTGCGGTACTCCGCGTCATCCCCTTCATTAAATAAAATCAGCGAGGGGGCGATGGCGTTAACCTTAATTTCCGGCGCCAGCTTGCGGGCGAACGAGCGGCTCATATTATCCAGCGCCGCTTTGCTGGCGGCGTAGGCGATATGTTTGTCGCTGCCGCGCTCCACGACGTAGTCGGTGATATGGATAATATCACTGGCGGCATGACCGTGGCCGCGCAGCAGGCTCTCCAGGGCATGGTTGAGCAGGTAGGGGGCGTTGACGTGAATTTGCATCATGCTGGCGAGCACCGTGGTTAACGGGATCCCGGGCTTTTCCGCCATCCAGCCGCTGGCGTTATGAATGATGGCGCGCAGACCGCCGCTGGCGTGCGCTTCCACCTCTGCGGCGAACGCCAGAATGCTTTCATCCGTGCTGAAATCCGCGTGCAGGCAAACGGCTCCCGCTTCACGCAGCGCGTCGATGGCCGGATACCAGGTGCGATAGCTGATGATAACGGGCTGCTGGCGGGCCACAAAATGGCGGGCCAGGGCGAGGCCGATGCGACGGCCCCCGCCGGTAATCAGGATCGGGCGAGGCTGGATGTCAGCCATGGAGATCTCCTTTGAGTTCAGCGGCAGGGTAACCGCTTACCCTACCAACATCCACGTTGCCGGTACGGCGGCAACCAGCAAAAAACCAATTAATGCCAGGTCACGGCGTTTGAGCGGGCGATCGTGCTGGTGTGTACGACGGGCATACAGGAAAACCAGAAGACCCGGAGCGTAAAGTATCACCGACAACAATAAATGCACAGGGCCGGACGCATATAATAACCATAAGCCATAAATGCAGGCGCCGACACCGACCGCCTTGTGCAGCGGGCGCCGGGCAATCTTCAGCAGAAAGGCGCCGACGAGAAAGTAGGGGACCAGGATCATCTCTGAGGCGATGGTTAGCAGCGTGCTGTAATCTGAGCCGGTAAGCCAAATCAACACCAGCGAAGCCTGTACGCTGATATTGGTGAGCCACAGCGAAGACGACGGCGCGTTGTTTTTATTGGTTCGGGCAAACAGGCGCGGGAATGCTTTATGCGTCGCTGCCAGATAGGGCACCTCCGCCGCCATAATCGTCCAGCTCAGATACGCGCCGCAGACGGAGATAATCAGCCCGGCAGCGATCACAATTTCGCCCCAGGAGCCCATCATGTTGACCATCAGGCCGGCCATTGACGGGTTGCGGATTTCCGCCAGTTCGCTACGCGGCACAACCCCTAACGAGAGAAGCGTCACCAGCAAATAGACCGCCAGCGCGGAGAGTACCGCCAGCAGCGTCGCGCGCCCGACATCCTGTTTATTACGCGCGCGGGCGGAAACCACGACCGCGCCTTCGACGCCGATAAACACCCACAGGGTGATCAGCATGGTGTTTTTCACCTGCTCCCATACCGGTACGCCCAGCGCCAGGCCGCTAAAATCGAGGCGAAATGTCTCCATACGAAACGCCATAGCGGCCAGCGCGATAAACGCCCCGAGAGGCAGCAGCTTGGCCAGCGTCGCGGCCAGGTTGATACCGGCCGCCGTTTGAACGCCGCGCAGAACCAGGAAATGGACAATCCACAGCAGGACCGAGGCGCCGATGATGGATTGCCAGGTATTGCCATCGCCGAACAGGCGCAGTTCGGGCGTATCGGTAAAGAAGCTGAGCGCCGAGAAGACGATAACCAGGTAGGAGACGTTGGCGACAACCGCGCACAGCCAGTAGCCCCAGGCGGAGCAGAAGCCAATCAGCTCGCCGAAACCTTCCCGGGCGTAGGTGAAAATACCGCCGTCGAGGTCGGGGCGAATCCGCGTGAGCAGCAGCATGGCAAAGGCGAGGAACAGGATCCCCACGCCGGTGATGCCCCAGCCGATAAGCAGCGCGGAAGGGCTGGCAACGGCTGCCATGTTCTGCGGCAGACTGAATACACCCGCCCCCAGCATCGAGCTAAGTACCAGCGCGGTCAGGGCGCTAAGGCCCAGTTTCTTTTCCATTGCATTCCCGAGGTGATAATCATCAAGCTAAGAATATTTATTTGGCGAAATCGCATAAAAATGGAGGATTGCGCTAAGGCGCGGGATTTTACGGAGTGTTTTGTATGCATGCAATGGAGAGAAATGAAAAAAAGAAAAAAGGCGACTAATCGCCGCCTTTTTGTTCAGCTCAGCTACCGTTATTTATACAGGTCGGCGCTGATGGTGATGTTGCCGCCTCGTTCCTGCCACTGACGGGTAATGTGGTAGTACTTCGCGCCTTTCTTCGCGGCGCGCTTAGCCGTCTGGTAGGAGATTTCCGTCATGTTACCGTAGTTACCGGTGAACTTGATGCTGTCGTAAGGAACCATCTGCGCGGCGGTGATTTTATTCACTTCCTCGACCCTGGTGCCGTCCGGCAGCGTGACGGTGTAACGCCCGCCTTTAGACGATTGCGTTTCAAAGAAACGGCCTACGCCGGTGCCGGAACCGACCGCTGCGGTCGTTGCCACGCCAGGAATTTCAACTTTCTTAGCAGCTTCTCCGCCTTCGGCCAGCGCTGCGCGACCGGCTTCTGAATCTGCCGGGATCGCATCCGGGCTTTGCAGAACGCGTTTTTTGGCATCCGCTTTGTAGATATAGGCGGTGATGCGCTGGTTGCCGCCCTGGTTGGCATCAACCTGGCGTACGATAAAGAAAGAGGCTGCGCCCTTGGCTTTCGCGGCTTTGGTAATGGCGTCGTTGACTTCCGGCTGGCTGCGGTAGAAGCCCTGTACGGTGACGGTATCAAACGGCTCCAGCTCAACGGCCTGATCCTTCGGTAATTCCATTATGCCGTTGATAATGCGGTTTTTTGGCGCGTCGGCCTGCGGGGCATTTTCTTTATAAAAATCGGCCGTTACGCGCAGGTTGCCGCCGCTGCCAAAATCGGAGGTGTCGACAACATAAAAGGAAGCTGCGCCTTCTTTGTCCGCTTTACGGGAAACTGCCTGCACCGCATCGCCAATGGCGTTAAAACGACCGGTCACCACAACGCGATCGTAGGGCTTCAGCGCTGCCGCCTGCTCCGGAGTCAGCTCGGTCGCTGCATGGGCAGACAACGCGGTGGTAGCCAGAAGAGCAGACGCCAGGAGTGAGTTCTTAAGCTTCATAAAAATAATCCTTTGCCTTGCGCAAACCATGTACGGGTATTGTTGTTGACTGAAAACATTTGATTATTGCATTTATCGTGAGTGACTGTCTGCGTCAATTTTCACTTGCCGCTCTAAACGTATACTGCAGAAATATAACATTTTTCGATATGTTGAAAAAACAGCCGCTTGACCAGCAAAATCGATAATCGATATCACTTTCATAAGTTAACATAATGTTAACACGCTGATCCAGACGGCGATAAATGGTGAATTAACCCTTCTGCCAAGCGGATTATCAGGCGCTGGCATAAAAATAAGGTAAATATTGCTGCCTGACACGGTAAGCCGGGCGTTTTACCAATAAAATCAAAATTTCTGTTTTATTGCTGTAGATCACAATCGGTATTTTCAGTAGGTTATAAAAAGTTTGTTACTGTTTTATTTTTTCAGACATATGTTGGGGGGCGCGTTCATCCGCCTTTGCGACGGTCGCTTGTAAGAAAAGTAAACCATCATCAAAAACCGATGGAAGGGAAAACTATGCGTATTGGTGTACCAAAAGAGAGACTCGCCCAGGAAACCCGGGCCGCCGCCACGCCGAAAACGGTGGAGCAGCTGCTAAAGCTTGGGTTCAGCGTCGCGGTAGAAAGCGGTGCCGGTAAGTTGGCCAGTTTCGACGATGAAGCCTTCGTTCAGGCTGGAGCGGAGATCGTGAGCGGTGATGACGTATGGCAGTCTGACGTCATTCTGAAAGTGAACGCGCCCGATGACGATGAAATCCTGCTGCTTAATCCCGGCACGACGCTTATCAGCTTTATCTGGCCGGCGCAAAACCCGCAGCTGATGGAAAAACTGGCGGCGCGCAACATCAACGTGATGGCGATGGATTCGGTGCCGCGTATTTCGCGCGCGCAGTCGCTGGATGCGTTAAGTTCAATGGCTAACATCGCCGGCTACCGCGCGATCGTGGAAGCCGCCCACGAGTTTGGCCGTTTCTTCACCGGGCAGATCACCGCGGCAGGTAAGGTACCGCCCGCGAAGGTGATGGTGATCGGCGCCGGGGTTGCTGGTCTGGCGGCCATCGGCGCGGCCAATAGCCTCGGGGCAATCGTCCGCGCGTTTGATACCCGTCCGGAAGTGAAAGAACAGGTGCAGAGTATGGGCGCCGAGTTCCTTGAGCTGGATTTTAAAGAGGAAGCGGGCAGCGGCGACGGCTATGCCAAAGTCATGTCTGAAGCCTTTATTAAAGCCGAGATGGCGCTCTTTGCCGCCCAGGCGAAAGATGTCGACATCATCGTCACCACCGCGCTGATTCCGGGTAAACCGGCGCCGAAGCTGATTACCCGCGAAATGGTCGACTCCATGAAGCCCGGCAGCGTGGTGGTTGATCTGGCGTCGCAAAACGGCGGCAACTGTGAATACACCGTGCCGGGTCAGGTAGTCACCACCGCCAACGGCGTGAAGATTATCGGTTATACCGATCTCCCTGGCCGTCTGCCAACGCAGTCTTCGCAGCTGTACGGTACCAATCTGGTCAACCTGCTCAAGCTGCTGTGCAAAGAGAAAGACGGCAATGTCGTTATCGATTTTGATGATGTCGTTATCCGCGGCGTTACCGTGGTTCGCGAAGGTGAAATCACCTGGCCCGCGCCACCCATTCAGGTATCTGCTCAGCCGCAGGCGGCAGCGAAAAAGGTTGAAGCGCCAAAAGCTGAAGCGAAACCGAGCTCGCCGCTGCGCAAGTATGCGCTGATGGCGCTGGCGATTATTCTGTTTGGCTGGCTGGCCAGCGTGGCGCCAAAAGAGTTCCTCGGCCACTTTACCGTCTTTGCGCTCTCCTGCGTGGTCGGTTACTACGTCGTCTGGAACGTATCCCACGCGCTGCATACGCCGCTGATGTCGGTCACTAACGCCATTTCCGGCATTATTGTGGTCGGGGCATTGTTACAGATAGGCCACGGCGGCTGGGTCAGCTTCCTGAGCTTTATCGCGGTGCTGATCGCCAGCATTAATATTTTTGGTGGTTTCACCGTCACTCAGCGCATGCTGAAAATGTTCCGCAAAGGATAAGGGGTAACAAATGTCTGGTGGATTAGTTACAGCTGCATACATTGTTGCCGCGATTCTATTTATTTTTAGCCTGGCGGGGCTTTCTAAACACGAAACCTCGCAACAGGGCAACTACTACGGTATTGCCGGGATGGCGATTGCCCTGGTGGCGACCATTCTGGGGCCGGACAGCAGCAACGTCGCGTGGATCCTGCTGGCGATGGTTATCGGCGGCGCTATCGGTATTCGTCTGGCGAAGAAAGTTGAAATGACCGAAATGCCGGAGCTGGTGGCGATTCTGCACAGCTTCGTGGGCCTGGCGGCGGTGCTGGTAGGCTTTAACAGCTATCTGCAGCATGAAACAGGGATGGAACAGATTCTGGTCAATATTCATCTGACCGAAGTGTTCCTCGGCATCTTCATCGGTGCGGTGACCTTCACCGGCTCCGTCGTGGCGTTTGGCAAACTGTGCGGCAAGATGTCTTCAAAGCCGCTGATGCTGCCGAACCGTCATAAGCTGAACCTGGCGGCGCTGGTGGTTTCTTTCCTGCTGCTGATCGTTTTCGTACGTACCGACAGCATCGGCATGCAGGTACTGTGCCTGCTGGTGATGACCGTTATCGCCCTGGCGTTTGGCTGGCACCTGGTGGCCTCCATCGGCGGCGCGGATATGCCGGTCGTGGTGTCAATGCTGAACTCCTACTCCGGTTGGGCGGCAGCAGCAGCGGGCTTTATGCTCAGCAACGACCTGCTTATCGTAACTGGCGCGCTGGTAGGTTCTTCCGGTGCGATTCTGTCGTACATCATGTGTAAGGCGATGAACCGTTCGTTCTTCAGCGTGATTGCCGGTGGCTTTGGTTCTGACGGCACGGCCTCCGCGGCGGATGAAGAAGTGGGCGAGCACCGTGAAATCAGCGCCGAAGAAACCGCAGAGATGCTGAAAGGTTCGCAGTCGGTGATCATCACCCCGGGCTACGGCATGGCGGTGGCGCAGGCCCAGTATCCGGTCGCGGAAATCACCGAGCGACTGCGCGCGCGCGGAATCAAAGTGCGTTTCGGTATTCACCCGGTTGCCGGGCGTCTGCCGGGCCATATGAACGTACTGCTGGCGGAAGCGAAAGTCCCGTATGACATCGTGCTGGAGATGGATGAGATCAACGATGATTTCTCCGATACCGACACCGTGCTGGTGATCGGCGCTAACGACACCGTTAACCCGGCCGCGCAGGACGATCCGGGCAGCCCGATCGCCGGTATGCCGGTGCTGGAAGTGTGGAAAGCGCAGAATGTGATTGTATTTAAGCGTTCGATGAACACTGGCTACGCCGGCGTACAGAACCCGCTGTTCTTTAAAGAGAACACCCACATGCTGTTTGGCGATGCCAAAGCCAGCGTCGATGCGATTCTGAAAGCACTGTAGAGCCTGGTCTTTTAAAACCTGTGCTTCTTAAGCCGTCTCCTGTGAGACGGCTTTTTTATATAGGTTATCAAGTGATTATTTGCTCATAAAATAATCAGGCGAGAGTGTTATAATAGGCCTGTTTTTCACTCAAACTGAGGATATTATGGATACCGAGTTAACCCCCACGCAACTGGCCATCGAATTTCTGCGCCGTGACCCCGCTGCTTTAACCCCCGCGCAGTATCTGAAAAAGCTGAAACTACTGGAACTTGAGTTTGCTGACTTAATGGCGCTTTCGTCCATGGAGCTGAAAGAAGAGATCGATCACGCCTGGCGTTTAGGTATCCACTAACGTTTTCGTTACCGATAAAGCGATAGAAGATAAGGGCCGGGCGGCCCTTTATTTTGTTTATAAAATGCAAAAAAATCCCCCGCGCGGGCGGGGGATGAAGTTTTTTACTCTTACTGAAGGCGAGTGACTAATCGTCTTCTTCGTCGTCCAGCTCAACCGGCGTCTGGTATTGATCCGGCTTCAGCGCCAGCAGGTCGCAGCGCAGGTGGTCAATCACCTGCTCGGCGGTATTGCCGAGGAAGGCCGCCGATAGGCCGGTACGACCCACGGTGCCCAGCACCACGATGCCCGCCTGCAGATGTTCAGACAGATCGGGGATCACCTCTTCAGGAAGACCTTTTTCAACGTGGGTGCGGCCTTCATCGATGCCGAATTTCTGCCGCAGCGCTTTCATGGCCAGCAAATGCTGACCGCGAATGGCGTCGTTATAAACGCTGGGGTCAAAATCAGGGAGCTCAATCGCGATATTGATGGGCGTGACGGGATAGGCGCCCACCAGATGGACCTCGGTATGGTTAACCTGTTCCGCCAGCTCAATCGCTTCGCGTACCAGCTTTTCATTGAGCGCGTTGTGGTAGTTCTCTTCGCTGGCGAGATTGACCGCCACCAGCGCTTTACCCCCTTCCGGCCACGGCTGATCTTTGACCATCCATACCGGGCACGGGCATTTGCGCAGCAGGTGCCAGTCCGTTGGGGTGAAAATCACCGCTTCCAGCTTGTCGTGCTGGTGCGCCATTTTCAGCACTAAATCATGCTTGTCGCTAATGATTTCCTGGATAATGGCTTCGAAGGGACGATTGTGCCACACCACTTTGATATCAATGGGCACGCCGGATTCAATATAAAATTTTGCCTGCTCGCGGATCCAGGCGGTACGCTGGCCGATGACGCCCTGGCGCATGGCCGTGCGTTCGTCAGGAGACAGCAGGGTGGTCATTTCATAAGAAAAATCATAGATCGGCAAAAAGGCTTTGATGCGTCCACCAATCCGTTGGTGCAGATACACCGCGCGCCGCAATGCAGGCTGGTCGTCCTGATTGGGGTCGATTACTACCAGCATGTTCTGATACTTCGCCATACAGGGTCTCCTTACAACTGTAACTACAGTTTGTCCTTAAAAAGATAACCTATATGGATGAAATGAAACAGGGGAGGAGCCTGGCCAGATCAACAAATTAGAAAAAAATTCGCGATCCGGCCGGATACAGAGGGACTATCAGGCGACGTTGCGGGCCTGGCCAGCAAGCTGCGCCAGCAGGTCGCTGTTTTCAATGGTGATATATTTACCTTTAACCGCCAGCATACCGCTTTTCTGGAAACGCCCCAGCAGGCGGCTGATGGTTTCCACCGTCAGGCCCAGATAGTTGCCGATATCGCCACGGGTCATGGTGAGGCGGAACTCACGCGGAGAGAAGCCGCGCTGCGCAAAACGGCGGGACAGGTTGTAGATAAAGGCCGCCAGGCGCTCCTCTGCGTTCTTTTTGGAAAGCAGCAGAATCATATCCTGATCGCCTTTAATCTCGCCGCTCATCAGACGCATCATCTGCTGACGCAGATTCGGCATCTTACCGGAGAGATCGTCCAGCGTTTCAAAAGGAATCTCGCAGACCATTGAGGTTTCCAGCGCCTGGGCAAAGCTTGGGTGGTGGCCGGTGCCGATGGCGTCAAAGCCGACCAGATCGCCCGCCAGATGAAAACCGGTGATTTGCTCATCGCCCTGTTCGGTGATGGTGTAGCTTTTAATGGTGCCAGAACGAATTGCATACAGCGATTTCAGCTCATCACCGGCTTTGAACAAGGTTTGTCCTTTCTGGATAGGCTTTTTCCGCTCGATAATGTTATCAAGCTGATCAAGCTCATGCTCGTTCAGAGTAAAAGGGATGCAAAGCTGGCTAATGCTGCAATCCTGGCAATGGATTGCACAACCGCCAGACTGAATGCGTCGTATAATTCGCTTTTCCGGGATCATAAGTCTGCTCAGGCTTTAATTGATATTGGTCAATTTTAACATCTTTTTGGTGAGCAGGTAAGTCTCGAACCCCTGAAACACGTAATATTAAAAGGGTAAATCAGTTACCTGATTTATCCAATTGATTATAATAGGTTTATCTGGCGAGAAATGATTGTAAAATTACCGGAAGATTCCAAAAAAGGCACTTACAGTCAAAGGAGCAGATAGCCTTCGTGGCGCAACAGCCACTCTTTACGCTGCACGCCGCCGGCATAACCGGTCATGGTACCGTTACGCCCGATCACGCGATGGCAGGGCACCACAATACTGACCGGATTTGAACCGTTGGCGGCACCCACGGCGCGCGCGGCGCCCGGACGCCCCAGCGTCTCCGCGAGCTGACCGTAGTGCATGACCTGGCCGCAGGGGATGGTGCGCAGCGCTTGCCAGACCTGCCGCTGAAACGGCGTGCCGCCGGTGGCGGTCGGTAAGGTGTCGATAATGGCGAGATCCCCGGCGAAGTAATCGCTGAGCTTACTGCTCAGCCCTCCCGGGTTACTGGAATCAACGCGTTCGTAGCCTTCACCCCGATAATGGATATCCAGCAGTTGCTCCATGCGGTCGCGGTGCTGATCCCACTCAACGGCCCGCAGGTTGAACTGCTCATCACAAATTACCCACAGCGGCCCCAGCGGGGTGTCAATTTTATCCTGCAACAGCGTCAGCATCGGTAATCCTTCATCGCGGTTATATTGGCAGGGCATCACCATACCACGACGCGAGGTTAGCAAACTATACCCCGAAAAGGTCAACAAACCGGGCCAGCATGGACTATTAATTATGGAGTGGGGTAGCGATGTTTATTTTTGTATTCACTCGCAGGCGCGGCGGCAAAGCGATTTTGCTACCTTCAACCGGCGGCGAATTCAGCGGTAAGCATCCGACGCCGCAGATAAACAGACTGGCTTTTCTTGAGTCAATGATTTCCCGGCGTTGCTGTGCGGGTTCTTACCAACAAAGGTGGTGATATGCAATATATGATGACTGGCGTTGTAATCGTGATTATCAGCGGCTTAGTGATTCATCTGGTCTCTTTGGCGATTGAAGGGTTGTATAAAAAGATCAGTAACCGAACGACATGGCGTTAACGGTTTCATGGCCTTCCCTGGCCGGTGGCGACATTATGGTAATCGTGGATAAATACCCGGCCCGATAGGCAGCCCCACCAGATACCAGCCCACCAGCAACAGTAGCCAGACGGCCAGGAATATTAACGGATAAGGCAAGACCAGCGAGTAGTAGGTTCCCAGTTTAGCCTCGGGCCGGTAGCGCTGTAAGAAGCCGAGAAACAGCGGCACAAACGGCGATACCGGCGCCAGCGGCAGCACCGATGAATCGGCGATACGGAACAGAATCTGCGCAAATGCCGGGTGAAAGCCCAGCAGCATAAACATCGGCACGAAAATCGGCGCCAGAATCGACCAGATTGCCGAGCCGCTGGCGATAAACATGCATAAAAAGGCGGATAGCAGCGCGAGGCCGACAAACGCCGGTACGCCGTTCATTCCCGCGCTCTCCAGCAGATCCGTCAAGCCGACGGCCATAAATTTCCCCATGTTGCTCCAGTTAAACATGGCGACGAACTGGGCCAGCGGGAAGACCATCACGATAAAGCCTGCCATCTCCTTCATCGGCTCAATCATCAGCTGCGGCAGATCGGCCTGACGGCGAATTTTGCCGGTGGCAATGCCGTAAGCCAGTGAAACGACAAAGAAGAAAAAGATAATGAGCGGGACGATCCCTTTTATAAACGGCGAAGGCATCACGGTATGCTTGATGGGATCGCGCAGGATACCGTTTTCCGGTATGACCATCAGCGCGATAACCGCCACGAATAACAGCGCGGCCACACCGGCCACGCGCAGGCCGAAGCGCTGTTCAGCCGTCAACATCTGCAGCGTTTCATCGCTGCCGCCTTGCCACTGACCTAATCGCGGTTCCACCAGTTTATCGGTAATCAATCCGCCAACCAGCGTGAGAACGATCACCGAGGTTGCCATAAAATACCAGTTATCAATCACGCTGACGTGGAGCGAGGCGTCAAGGGTTTTGGCTGCTTCGGTGCTGATGCCGGAGAGCAGGACATCGGTGGTGACGATGAGCAGATTGGCCGTGAAGCCGCAGCCGACGCCGGCGATGGCCGCCAGCAGCCCGGCAACCGGGTGGCGGCCGACGGCGAGAAACATCAGGGCGCCCAGCGGCGGCATAATCACCAGCGCGGCATCGGAGGAGATGTGGCTGAAGAAGGCGATAAACAGCACCATATAGCTGGCGTAACGGGCGCTAACGTGCGATGACATTTTCACCATCAGCGAAGGCAGCAGGCCCACGCGTTCCGCAAATCCGGCCCCCAGCACCAGCGCCAGAATGGCCCCCAGCGGCGCGAAACCGCTGAAGTTCTTAATGACGTTCGGCAAAAACCAGTGCAACCCTTCGACGCTAAGCAAATTTTTCACCACCACTCGCGAGCCATCGGTGGGGTTCTGTACGCCAACGTTCAGCGCCGACAGGATGGCGGTGGCGACCATCAACGCCACAATCAGGTAGATAAACAGTAAAAACGGATGCGGGACCTTGTTACCTATTTTTTCAACCCAGCCATAGAGCTTACCGCTGGGGGAAGGCGAGGGTATGGATGACATACTCATGGGCGTTCCTCAGTTGTCGTTGTTGTGTTGGTTGTCTCTTGACCCCAGGGCGTGTCAGCCATTGTTTTTTGGCGATGACCGCGTTGCTGTACTCCGTCCAAAGGGCTTTTATTATTTTAAAATCGAAGGCTTGACGTCCTGCGGGATGGGGCACCGGTAGGGCCTTTCGGCTAAGACCTGCGCCAGTTCCCGCCGGCTGGCTGTCAGTAACGGTCTGTCGCTGAACAAACGAATGGCCGTTGCCGCCAGTATTTTCCCGGCCAGAAGCATCCCTTTGTGAGCGATGGAGGTTCTGCCCTGGCTCACCAGTTGCCAGCTATGCAGCGGCGTCCCGACGGCAAAGCAGGGGCTGAAGCATTGGGCTACGGGAGCTTTCCAGCTTACGTCGCCGACGTCGGTAGAGCCCGCAAGGATGTTATCGGTAGCCGACCAGGGCGCCACTTCATCGATCAGGATCGTCTCGCGGTGGCGGCGGGCGAACGCTTTCCCTTCTTCGTCACCGGTGCCGGCAATGTTTTTCAGGCTGTTATTGATATCGTTCGCGCTCAGGGTGGCGCGAATTTCGGCGGCGAAAGCCCGCTCTTCCTCGCTCCAGTGCGGCGTGCCGTAATGGCATACCGCCTGATACATCGCCGCTTCCAGCGTGCGGTTGGGGAGATAGCTGGAACAGGCCTTTTCGAAGCGGCAGCTAACGCTGGTCTCGGTCATCAACGCGGCGCCCTGGGCGATTTTTTCGATCCGGGCGAAGATTTGCTGGGCGTCGGCCATTTCCGGGGCGCGAATGAGATACAGCACTTCCGCCTGCGCCTGGACAACGTTAGGAGAGACGCCGCCGGTATCGGTGATGGCGTAGTGCACCCGCGCCTTTTCGATAATATGTTCGTTAAGGAAGTTGCTGCCGGTGGTCATCAGCGTCACGGCATCCAGCGCGCTGCGGCCCAAATGCGGCGAGTTCGCCGCGTGCGCCGCGGTGCCGGTAAACCGCCATGCCGCCTGAATGTTGGCAAGGGTGCTGGTGCTGAACATCCCGGCCCAGGCTTCCGGGTGCCAGGTCAGGGCGGCATCGACGTCGTCGAATAATCCCTCGCGAACCATAAAGGTCTTGCCGGAGCCGCCTTCCTCACCGGGACAACCGTAGAAGCGCAGGGTGCCGGTGCCGCCGTGCTGCTGCAGCCAGTTCCTGGCGGCGACCGCGGCGGCGAACGCCGCCGTACCGAGCAGATTATGCCCGCACCCGTGGCCGTTTTCCCCCGGCGTTGGAGACGCGGGCGCTGCGCAGTGAGCCTGTTGGCTGAGCCCCGCCAGGGCGTCAAATTCGCCGAGCAGGGCAATCACCGGCTGGCCTGCGCCGAAGCTGGCGATAAAGGCGTTGGGGATCCCGCCGGCATTGCGGGTCAATTGAAAACCTTCCGCTTCCAGCGCATCGGCCAAACGCGCGGCGGACCAGAACTCCTGGAAGCGGGTTTCCGGATGATCCCAGATATCATCGGCAATGGCGCAAAAATCGTTGCGCCGCCCCTCAATAACGTCATCGACAAATTGATAAACCTGTTCCATTACACACCTCGCTGCCAGGGAAAGTTCAGGGCGATGCGCGCTAACGTGGCGACGGCCTGGGTCATCACGCTTTCGTCGAAATCGAATTTTTCGTTGTGGTGGCCGGCGCTCAGTTCGGTGCCGAAAATCATGTATGAAGCGAGACCGCCGCGTTCCAGGACCCGGGCCATCATCAGGGTGGCATCCTCGGAGCCCGCCGGGGCAGCGATACGATCGACGGCCTGTTTAACGCCGGGGACCTGGGCCGTCTGCTGGCGCAGATAGTCCACCCACGCCGGCGACGGGGCGCTGGAGGTGGCTGCGCCCATCAGGTGCAGCTGGTAGCTGGCTTCATACATCGTCGCCGCGCCGGCGATCGCCTGTTTGGCCCGCTCAAAGACGTACTGGTTAATAGCGTCGGTTTCGCCCCGGGTTTCGACTTTTAATAGCGCGGAAGAGGGAACCACGTTACGCCCGGTACCGGCCTGCATGACCCCGACGTTAACCCTTGACGCCCCGGCGCTGTGCGGCGCGATGGCATGCAGGGCAAGGGCGGCCTGGGCCGCTGCCAGCAGCGCATTACGTCCATCTTCAGGTTTACCGCCAGCGTGGGCGGCGACGCCGCTGAACTGCACATCGAATTTGGTGGTGGCCATAAAGTTATCGCCACCGCAAACGACGGTGCCGGCAGGGACGCCGGTACCGATATGAATGGCGGTGAAGTAGTCCACGTCATCAAGTACGCCCGCAGCCACCATGGCGCGCGCGCCGCGGGTACCTTCTTCAGCCGGCTGGAAAATCAGCTTGATCGTCCCGTTGAGCTGCGCGGCATATTCCTTGAGCACGTGCGCCAGCCCCAGGCCGATTGCGGTATGACCGTCGTGGCCGCAGGCATGCATCATGCCTTCGTTGCAGGAGGCAAAACGATCGCGATGCGGACGGTGGCTATCGTCATGCTGCTCGTTGAGATCGAGCGCATCCATATCGACGCGAAACGCCAGCGTCGGCCCCGGCCGCCCGGTGTCAAGCGTCGCCACTACCCCGGCGAAGCCCCCTTCAAACGCCGGCAGCCAGCGCTCCGGCGCACCCTGCGCGCGGGCGCGCTGGAACGCCTGCGCCAGGGTCTCTTCATCAGGCAGGCCCATACGGCTATCGGCATCGATAACGTCGCGACCCAGCGCCAGTTGATAACCCAGATCGTCAAGTATCTCCGCCACTTTGCTGGCGGTGCGGAACTCCAGCCAGCCGGATTCCGCATGCAGGTGAAAATCGCGACGCCATTCGGTCATCTTTGGCGCCAGCTGGTTGATGAAATCATAAAGTTGCGGCATAACCTTTCCTGTCATAATCAAAAACTGTGATGGTGTTCACGAAGTGATAGCTTTTGCTTATCACTGCCGTATTTCATGCGCTCTCATCCTTAACCTGCCACAGCACGATCGATTACAGTAGATGTCATTTTCTTCTGTCTGATAAACACTGGTTATCACTTGCGATATGTCATTTCAGATCAAATTTCATCACATTCGCGCCTTCGTTGAGGTTGCGCGTGAAGGGAGCATTCGTGGCGCCAGCCGGGCGTTGGCGATTTCGCAGCCGGCGTTGACCAAAGCGATCAAAGAGCTGGAAGAGGGCCTCTCCGCGCAGCTGTTTGTGCGCCGTAGCCAGGGGGTGGCGCTGACTGAAAACGGCGAAAGCTTTTATCAACATGCGAGCCTGATCCTCGAAGAGCTGCGGGCGGCGCAGGATGAATTGCTGCAGCGTCAGGGCGAGCAGGCGGGGCAGATTAATATCGGTCTTGGCGCCAGCGTAGCGCGCTCGCTGATGCCGTCGGTCATTTGCCGCTTTCACCAGCAGCATCCGCTGGTGAAGGTGCGGATTATGGAAGGACAACTGCTGGCGATGATTAATGAACTGCGCCAGGGTGAGCTGGATTTCACCATCAATACTTACTATCCCGGCCCGTACGATCATGAATTCAGTTTTGAAAAGCTATTTGAGAAACCCTTCGCGGTATTCGCCCGCGCCGGTCACCCGGCGGCAAAAGCCACTTCACTGACGGCATTGCTCGATCGCCACTGGACGATGCCGACGCCGCGCGGCAGCTACTTCAAACAGCTGCAGGAGATGTTTAACCAGGCCGGACTGGCGCCAAAGGTGGATATCGTTTGCGAGACCTTCTCTTCGTGTATTAGCCTGGTGGTGAAAAGTGATTTTCTCAGCATTTTGCCGGTCGAACTTGGCAATGACCCGATGATGGCGGATAAGCTGGTGATGATCCCCATTCGCGAAGCGTTACCCAAAGCCACCTATTATCTGATTCAGCGCCGCGATACGCGGCAGACGCCCTTAACGGCGTCATTAATCACGCTGTTTCGTCGTCAAAGCCGTCAACTGTTTCCCTGATCGCGTCGACGCCCGATTTACCGGCGGAAGGTGTTAAACGCGTTGAGGGGTAAGCGCGAGGCGGCTATAGTAACTTCCCGGTTGTAGCTGGAGGAGCGCGCATGAACCTTGACGACAAATCCCTATTTCTTGGCGCCATGGAGGACGTTCAGCCTCTGAAACGTCATAACGACGTTCACTGGCATCCCGAGCGCAAGACCCGCGCCGTGCAGCGGGTTGACACCCTGCAGCTTGATAACTTCCTGACCACCGGCTATCTCGATATCGTGCCGCTGGCAACCGCCCTGGAATTCAAGCGCGAAGGCCTGCAAAGCGGCGTGCTGGAGAAACTCCGGCGCGGCAAGTACGGCCAGCAGGCAAGCCTCAATCTGCTGCGCCAGCCGGTCGAAAAGTGCCGACAAATGCTGTTTGCTTTTGTGGTTCAGGCGCGAAAGGAGGGGCTGCGCAATGTGCTGATCGTTCATGGCAAAGGGCGCGACGATAACGCCCACGCCAATATTATTCGCAGCTACCTGGCGCGCTGGCTGGTGGAACTCCCGGAAGTCCAGGCGTTCTGCGCAGCGTTACCGCACCACGGCGGCAGCGGCGCCTGCTACGTGGCGCTGCGTAAATCGGCGGAGGCTAAGCAGGAAAACTGGGAGCGCCACGCTAAACATAGCCGCTAGCGCATCAGCAGCGTCAGTTCCCGGGCTGCTTTTTGTAGCTCGGGTAACACCCGCGCCAGCATCTCTTGCGCGGAAACCTGTCCGGCATGCACGCCGACGTTAAGCGCCGCCTGAATCTGCCCCTGGGGGTTAAACAGTGGCACCGCCAGCGAGCGCAGCCCCATCTCCAGCTCCTGATCGTTAAGCGCGTACCCCTGCTGATGGACGCGTTTAAGCTCGGCGCGCAGCTTCGCGACGGAATCGACGGTTTGCGGGGTATAGCGAATCATGGTGACCCGGCCCAGCATATCGTTCAGCTTCTCCTCCGGCTGATAGCTCAGCAGTACGCGCCCCATCGAGGTCGCCCAGGCGGGCAGACGGCTGCCGATATCGAGATCGATGGTCATAATGCGCGAGCTGGATGCGCGAGCGATATAAAGAATATCGTCGCCGTCGAGAGTGGCGATTGAGCAAGACTCATTGAGCATTTCGCTTAAATGCTTCAGCACCGGCTGCGCCGAGCGCGCCAGCGGCGTGGAGGCCAGCCACGCGTGGCCCAGCGCCAGAATTTTCGGCCGCAGCTGGAAATTTTTACCATCTTCGGCGTACACAAAGCCCAGTTTGCTCAGCGTATACAGGCAGCGGCGCACCGCCGCGCGCGGAATGCCGGTCTTTTGGCTGATTTGCGAAATAGAGAGCAGCGGGCGCTGCGGCGTAAACGCCTGGATCACCTCCAGCCCGCGCGCCAGCGAAGCCATAAAGTTCGGATCGCCCTTAAACGGATCGCTATCGCCCGTCAGTAAATCGTCTGGATGTTTCTCCATGCTCTTCTCCATATTTGCCGCCGATCACATTCTTTCGCTAAACATACACGATGTTCGATTATCGCACCATATTTCGATTATCGCCCTTGACCGACATCGTTAAGCGGGTCACATTTTGTGCGAACAACGAATAAAAGTGCGATTACCGCACATACAGGAGCGACCTGATGATTGATAAAAGCGTGTCGACGCTACGTGATGCCATCGCTGGGATCCACGACGGAGCGACCATAATGATTGGCGGTTTTGGCCCCGCCGGGCAGCCGACGTACCTGATAGATGCCCTGATAGAACAGGGGGCCCGCGATTTAACCATTATCAACAATAATGCGGGCAACGGCGAAGTTGGCCTGGCGGCGCTGCTGAAGGCCGGGCGGGTGCGCAAAATGATCTGCTCGTTCCCGCGTCAGGTCGACTCGCAGATTTTCGACGATCTCTATCGCCGCGGCAAAGTCGAGCTGGAGCTGGTTCCGCAGGGGAACCTCGCCGCGCGTATTCAGGCGGCAGGGGCTGGCCTCGGCGCGGTTTTCACTCCAACCGGCTACGGTACGCCGCTGGCGGAAGGGAAAGAGACTCGCGAGATCGACGGGCGTCACTATGTGCTCGAATATCCTATCAAGGCCGACTTTGCGTTGATCAAAGCCCATCAAGGCGACCGCTGGGGAAACCTGGTATACCGCAAGGCGGCGCGCAACTTCGGCCCGATTATGGCGACCGCCGCGAAAACCACTATCGTGGAAGTCTCGCAGCTGGTGCCCCTCGGTAGCCTTGACCCGGAAAGCATCATTACCCCGGGGATTTTTGTTCAGCGCGTCTACTCCCTGGAAAACCTGATTGCCGCTAAAAGCGCCTGAGGACCCCATTATGCAAAAACTGACTCGCGATGAGATGGCCCAGCGCGTGGCTCGCGATATACCTGAAGGCGCTTACGTCAATCTGGGGATCGGCTTGCCTACCCGCATTGCTAACTATCTTCCCGCTGATAAAGAAATCTTCCTGCACAGCGAAAACGGCCTGCTGGGAATGGGGCCAAAGCCACGGCCTGGCGAAGAGGACCCGGAGCTGATTAACGCCGGAAAAGAGTATGTGACTCTGCTGCAGGGGGGCTGCTATTTCCACCACGGCGACTCCTTCGCCATGATGCGCGGCGGCCATCTCGATATCTGCGTGCTCGGCGCCTATCAGGTTTCCGCCAGCGGCGATCTGGCGAACTGGAGCACCGGCGCGCCCGACGCGATTCCGGCGGTTGGCGGGGCGATGGATCTGGCCATTGGCGCTCGTCAGGTCTTCGTGATGATGGATCACCTGACCCGCGACGGGGAATGCAAGCTGGTAGAGCACTGCACCTATCCGCTGACCGGCGTTGGCTGCGTCAGCCGGATTTACACCGACCTGGCGGTCATCGATATCAGCGAAAGCGGCCCGGTGGTGCGGGAAATCTTCAACGGCCTCTCTTTTGAGGAACTGCAGCGCATCACTCCGGTGGCGCTGACTTTTGCACAACTGGCGGAAAGCGCGTAAGGAACCTATGATGAATCAGGCATTTATCTGTGATGCGGTGCGCACGCCGTTCGGCCGCTTTGGCGGTACCCTGGCCACCCTGCGCGCCGACGATCTGGCGGCGCTGCCGCTGAAAGCGCTGCTGGAACGCAACCCGGGACTCGATCCGGCGCGTATTGATGATGTGATTTACGGCTGCGCCAACCAGGCGGGGGAAGATAACCGCAACGTCGCGCGTATGGCGCTGCTGCTGGCCGGACTGCCGGAAAGCGTACCGGGCAGTACCGTTAACCGCCTGTGCGGTTCCAGCCTTGATGCGATCGGCATCGCAGCGCGCGCGATTAAAAGCGGCGAAACTCAACTGATGATCGCCGGCGGCGTAGAAAGCATGTCGCGGGCGCCATTTGTGATGGGCAAGGCCGAAAGCGCCTTTAGCCGCACGATGCGGATGGAAGATACCACCATCGGCTGGCGCTTCATTAACCCGCAGATGAAAGCGCTGTACGGCGTGGATTCGATGCCGGAAACGGCGGAAAACGTGGCGGACGATTTCGCCATTTCGCGGGCGGATCAGGATGCGTTTGCGCTGCGTAGCCAGCTGCGTACGGCGGCGGCGCAGGAGGCGGGGCGTTTTGCCGACGAGCTGATCGCCGTCTCGGTGCCGCAGCGCAAGGGCGAACCGCTGCTCTTTAGCCGCGATGAGCATCCGCGCAGCACCACGGCGGAAGCGCTGGCCAGGCTTCGCGGCGTGGTTCGCCCCGACGGTACGGTGACGGCGGGTAACGCCTCCGGGGTTAACGACGGCGCCTGTGCGCTGCTGCTCGCCAGCGAGCAGGCGCTGGCCGCCAATGATTTACAGCCGCTGGCGCGCGTAGTGGGCGTCGCGACGGCAGGCGTTGCGCCGCGAATTATGGGATTTGGCCCGGCGCCGGCGGTACGTAAGGTGCTGGCGCAAACCGGGCTAACGCTTGGGCAGATGGACGTCATTGAACTGAATGAAGCCTTTGCCGCTCAGGCGCTGGCGGTGACGCGCGATCTGGGCCTGCCCGACGATGCGGCGCACGTCAACCCTAACGGCGGCGCGATTGCCCTTGGGCATCCGCTGGGGGCTTCCGGCGGTCGTCTGGCAATGACCGCAGCGTATCAGCTGCGCCGTACCGGCGGGCGCTATGCGCTGTGCACCATGTGTATCGGCGTCGGTCAGGGGATCGCGCTGATTATTGAACGCGTTTAAGGAGCCACAATGAGTTTGTTGACCCCGATGATGCGCACCAGTCCGCTGACCGCCTGGTTCAGCGACGCGCAGCGGGTGCAGGGGATGCTGGATTTTGAAGCCGCGCTGGCGCGCGCCCAGGTCGAATGCGGCCTGGTGCCGCAGGCGGCCCTGACCCCGATTCTTGAGACTTGCCGGCACGAAAACATCGATTTTGCCGCGCTGGGGCAGGCCGCCGCCAGCGCGGGAAATCTGGCGATCCCGCTGGTCAAACAGCTGACCGCGCGGGTCAGGGAACGGGATGAAGCGGCGGCGCGCTACCTTCACTGGGGGGCGACCAGCCAGGACGCTATCGATACCGGCTTTATCCTGCAGCTGCGCGGGGCGCTGGCGGAAACGGAGTCCCTGCTGCAGCGTCTGCTCGACGCGTTGGCCAGCCAGGCACAGCGATATCAGGATACGGTGATGCCGGGCCGGACCTGGATGCAGCACGCGCTACCGGTGACCTTTGGCCTTAAGCTTGCCGGGACGCTGGATGCGCTGCTGCGCTGGCAGACTCGCCTGCGGGAGATGCGCTCGCGGGTGCTGGCCCTGCAGTTTGGCGGCGCAGCGGGTACCCTGGACTCCCTTAAAACCCAGGCGCCGCAGGTCGCCATCGCGCTGGCGAAAACCCTCGACCTGCAGCTGCCGGACACACCCTGGCACAGTCAGCGTGACCGGCTGCTGGAGGTGGGAGCGTGGTACGCGGGGGTCTGCGGCACGCTGGGTAAATTCGCCAATGATTTTTCGCTGCTGATGCAAAGCGAAGTGGCGGAAGTGGCGGAGCCGGTCGCTGAAGGGCGCGGCGGGTCGTCCACCATGCCGCACAAACGCAATCCCATCGCCTGCGCCGCTATTTTGACCGCCGCCCAGCGTACGCCGGGGCTGGTGGCGACGCTATATACCGGGCAGATCCAGCAGCATGAGCGGGCGCTGGGCGGCTGGCAGGCGGAGTGGGAAACGCTGCCGGAGCTGATGACCCTCGTCGGCGGCGCGCTGGCGCAGAGCGAAGCGCTGGTGCGCGATATGCAGGTCTTCCCGCCTAAAATGCGCGCCGACCTTGAGATCACCCATGGCCTGATTATGGCGGAGGCCGTGACCCTGGCGCTGGCGGAGTTTATCGGCAAAGCCGATGCTCATCATCGCATTGAGGCGCTGTGTCGTCAGGCGCTGGATACGTCATGTTCGCTGCAGAGCGTACTGGAAAACGATCCGCAGGTCAGTGAACATCTCTCCGCCGACCGCTTAACCCAACTGCTGGATCCGACGACGGCGACCGGCAGCTCGGCACTCTTCGTGCGCCAGGTTGTGGCGCGCTATAAGGAACAACTTCATGAATGTTGATTATCAGATTGATGGGCCGCAAGACGCGCCGGTCATCGTGCTCTCCAACTCGCTGGGCACCACCCGGGCGATGTGGCAGCCGCAGCTTGAGGCGTTGACGCAGCATTTTCGCGTGCTGCGCTACGATACCCACGGTCATGGCGCCACGCGTAAAAACGGTAAAGTGACGCTGGCGCAGCTCGGCGAAGATGTGGTTGCGCTACTCGATCATCTTAATATTGCCAAAGCCTGGTTTTGCGGAATTTCTATGGGCGGTCTGACCGGTCTGTGGCTGGGACGCTTTGCTCCGGAACGTTTTTACGGGCTGGTCGTCGCCAACACCGCCGCGCGTATTGGCGACCAGGCAAGCTGGCTGTCGCGCGCCCGCGCGGTGCGTCAGGAAGGTATGGATGTTGTCGCCGCAGGCGCGGCGGATCGCTGGTTTACCCACGCGTTTCGTCAGAAGACGCCGGAAGTGGTGGCCGCGCTCTGTCACCAGTTGACCCATATCGATGCGGAAGGCTATGCGGCCTGCTGTGAAGCGCTGGCCGCCGCCGATCTGCGCGCAGAAGTCGCGCAGATCCCGATTCCGGTGCTGATTGTCGCCGGGGAAAGTGACCCTGTCACAACGGTGGCGGATGCCGATTTTCTGCATCAGCAGATCCCGGTCTCTGAAGTGGTTGTACTGGCGGCATCGCATCTATCGAATATCGAAGCGCCGAAAGCGTTTAGCTCGGCGCTGCTGGGTTTTGTTCAGGGGGAAAAGCATGGACGATAAGCAGCGTTATCAGCGGGGAATGGAGGTACGGCGCAAGGTGCTCGGCGATGCCCATGTCGATAAGACGCTGCAAAAGCTGACGCCGCTGAATGAAGAGTTCCAGGATTTCATTACCCGCTACGCCTGGGGAGAGACCTGGACCCGGCCGGGGCTCGATCACCATACTCGCAGCATGATCACCATCGCCATGCTGATCGCCCTGAACCGCGAAGCTGAGCTAAAAATGCACCTGCGCGCGGCGTTTAACAACGGCGTCACCCGCGATGAGCTAAAAGAGCTGATTATGCACTCCGCGCTCTACTGCGGCCTGCCCGCCGCCAACGCCACGATGCACCTGGCACAGCAGGTATTTGATGAGATGGATGCTGTTTAGCCGCCACCCGGCAGGTTTGTCGCTCATCTCAGGCCGTCATGCGACGGCCTTCGACAGTGACCCGCCGCCAGGGGCGGTTAATATCACCCTCTTTGCTGTGAACAGCCCGCGCACTGCTTATTCTGGATCTGTTGGAAGAAGTCATTGCCTTTGTCATCCACGAGGATAAACGCCGGGAAGTTTTCCACTTCGATTTTCCAGATGGCTTCCATCCCCAGTTCAGGATAGGCCACGCACTCCAGGCTCTTGATGCTCTGCTGCGCCAGCACCGCCGCCGGGCCGCCGATGCTGCCGAGGTAAAAACCGCCGTGCTTATGGCAGGCGTCGGTGACCTGCTGGCTACGGTTGCCTTTGGCCAGCATCACCATGCTTGCGCCGTGGGATTGCAGCAAATCGACGTAAGAGTCCATGCGGCCAGCGGTGGTGGGGCCAAGGGAGCCGGACGCATAGCCTTCCGGGGTTTTCGCCGGACCCGCGTAGTAGATCGGGTGATCTTTGACGTACTGCGGCAGTTCCTCACCGTTATCGATAAGTTCCTTCAGCTTCGCATGGGCGATATCGCGGGCCACAATAATGGTGCCGTTGAGGGTCAGACGCGTCGAGACCGGGTGGGCGGAAAGCTGGGCCAGAATCTCGCTCATCGGCTGATTAAGATTGATGCTGACGACCCTGCCTTCACCCTGCTGGCGCAGGTGTTCAGGGATATACTGTCCCGGGTTGCTCTCCAGTTTCTCAATCCAGATACCGTGGCGGTTGATTTTGGCTTTGATATTGCGATCCGCCGAGCAGGAGACGCCCATGCCCACCGGGCACGACGCGCCGTGGCGCGGCAGGCGGATGACGCGGATATCGTGGGCGAAGTATTTGCCGCCGAACTGCGCCCCAAGACCGAGGTTTTGCGCCTCCGCCAGCAGTTCCTGCTCCAGCTGAATATCGCGGAAGGCCTGACCGTGCTCGTTACCTTCGGTCGGCAGTTCGTCGTAATAGTGGGTAGAGGCCAGCTTAACCGTTTTTAGCGTCGCTTCTGCCGAGGTACCGCCAATCACAAAGGCGATATGGTACGGCGGGCAGGCGGCGGTTCCCAGGCTACGCATCTTCTCGACAAGGTAGTTTTTCAGCTTCGCCGGCGTAATTAACGCTTTGGTTTCCTGATACAGATAGGTTTTGTTGGCCGAGCCGCCGCCCTTGGCCATACAGAGGAATTTATATTCGTCGCCGTCGACGCTGTAGAGGTCGATCTGCGCGGGGAGGTTAGTCCCGGTATTAACCTCTTTGTACATATCCAGCGCAGCGTTCTGCGAATAGCGCAGGTTATCCTCGGTATAGGTGTTATAGACGCCGCGGGCGAGGGCCGCTTCATCGCCGCCGCCGGTCCACACGCGCTGGCCTTTCTTGCCCATAATAATCGCCGTGCCGGTATCCTGGCAGGTGGGCAGCACGCCTTTGGCGGCGATGTCAGAGTTGCGCAGGAACTGCAGCGCCACATACTTATCGTTATCGCTGGCTTCAGGGTCGAGAAGGATCTGCGCGACCTGTTTCTGGTGGGACACGCGCAGCATAAACGCCGCATCGTGGAAAGCCTGCTGCGCCAGTAGGGTAAGGGCCTGAGGGTCTACTTTGAGGATCTCCTGGCCTTCGAATTCGGCGATGGAGACGTGCTCTTTGCTAAGCAGATAGTATTCAGTCTTATCTTTTGCCAGCGGAAACGCTTCCTGATAGACAAACGGTTTAGTCGACATTGCTTTGCTCCCTAAGAGTAAAACCGCCGGGGTTCAGCCCGACGGTTATGAATCAGAACATCATGGACATCCACGGATAGCCAATCAGCAGCAGGGCGGCCAGGAAGATGGCGCCGAAAATCGTGCCGAGACGCCAGTAGTCTTTGGTCGGCAGATAGCCGCTGCCGTAGTAAATTGGGCTGGGGCCGGTGCCGTAAGGGGTGATGATCCCCATCACGCCGAGCGAGGTCACCATCAGCAGCACGAAGACCTGCATATTCATCCCCGGAATGGTGGAGGCGATAGTCAGCATCGCCGGCAGCAGTGCGGTGGTGTGCGCGGTGGTGCTGGCAAACAGATAGTGCAGCAGGTAGAACGCCAGCAGCAGGACGACGGTCGCGACGCCCGGGGAGATACCGCTCATCAGCGCGCCGCCCTCTTTACCCAGCCAGGCGATAAAACCGGTGGAGGAGAGGCCGTCGGCCAGCGCCACCAGAGTGGCGAACCAGGCAAAGGTATTCCACGCCGCTTTGTTGCTGGTGATATCGTTCCACGAGAGCACGCCGGTCCACAGCATCAGCACGATAACCAGCAGGGCGGCCAGCGCTGGTTCAATCCATTCGGCGGCGAAGATCCACATCATCAGCGCGAAGCAGACGAAGACCAGCAGCAGGATTTCATTGCGCGACAGGCGGCCCAGTTTTTCCAGCTCGCGGGCGGCCCACAGCGGCACTTCATCGTTGACCTTTACTTCCGGCGGGTAGAACCAGTAGGCCAGCAGCGGCATCGTCAGAATCAGCAGGATACCCAGCGGCAGGAAGGCGATAAACCAGGTGCCCCAGGAGATATTAATGCCGACGATGCTTTTCACCAGCGCCAGCGCCAGCAGGTTCGGCGCGAGCGCAGAGAGAAACATCGAACTGGTGATACAGGCGGCGGTGATCGCCACCCACATCAGGTAGGAGCCGATGCGGCGCGCGCTTGGGTCGTTAGGTTTAGAGCCGTACAGCGGCGGCAGGTTAGCGATAATCGGGTAGATGGTCCCGCCGCTGCGCGCGGTATTGGACGGCGTGAACGGCGCCAGCAGCAGGTCGGCGAAGGTAATGGCGTAGCCCAGCGTCAGGCTGCGGCGGCCGAGATATTTCACCAGAATCAGCGCCAGACGGCGGCCAAACTGGGTTTTATCGTAGCCGGCGGCAAACATGAAAGCACCGAAGATAAGCCATACGGTGGAGTTACCGAAACCGCTCACCGCCCATTTGAAGGAGGCGCCGGCAAGCTTAAAGTTCGGCGCGGCCAGCTGTTCAGGGCTAAAGAGTAGCCATTGGCTGCACAGGGCGATGACCACGACGCCGGTAATACCAATCACCGCGCCGGGCAGCGGTTCGAAGATCAGACCGACGATCACGCCGACGAAAATGGCAAAGTAGTGCCAGGCGTAAGGGGGGAGCCCTTCAGGCACCGGGACGAATAAGAGTAAAACGGCAACGATAATGGGCATCGCCATCATCAGCAGACGTTTATAAGCAGCATTTTTTGCTGCACCGGCAGGCGGTATGGTTGTCTTTTTCTCTTTCATAATGAGTATCTGCAAGTAGTTAAAAATAAGGTTTTGTCACCGGCTAACCGTCCGATTTCTTTAGCTTCGAAAGTTTCTTTAATTATTAATTGTCGGTTGTGGTTATTGCGCTGACCGTTATTTAACGCAGTTTACTGAGCGCTAAATTAAAATATTTGGTTATTTATATATTGCGCTTTCATGCGCCGTTGCAATTGATTGAGATCAAGAAAAGCGGGTTGTCAGACACTTTTTTATTATTGCGGATAACCCTGTTTAGTGAGGTGTTAATTTGTGGGAAATATGACTAAATGTTAAATTTTAATTGATTTGCATAATGAGTTTTAATTTTATCTATTTGAATTGTAATATTTTTATTTCCTTTTGCTTGAACTGGATGTGTTAACAATGGTTTCCGGTTTGTTATCGTTTATCTCTGTTGTGTGAATAAAATATTTTTAATTAATAATACAAAGGAGGTAATGATGTTATTGCTGGTATTAAATAGTTTTTTAACTAACGTAATTACTTTGGTAACTAAAAATAGCGTTATATTATTGGCATGACTTAAGGGATTGCTAAATACAAGTATAAATAATTCCGTCACCCAATTCTGAATTTTCAATATTTAAAATCTGGAGCGTCATGATGACCAGTAACCAACGAATTTTACACCCTTTTACTTTACCGAACGGCACCGAGCTAAAAAACCGCCTGTTGATGGCGCCGATGACCACCTGCACCGGTTATTTTGACGGTACCGTGACCAGTGAACTGGTGGAGTACTACCGCGCTCGCGCCGGCAGCATCGGCGCCATTATCGTTGAATGCTGCTTTATCGATGATTACGGTCTGGCGTTCCCCGGCGCTATCGGTATCGATAATGATGAGAAAGTGGCCGGTCTGGCGAAAATCGCCGCGGCGATCAAGGCCGAAGGCTCAAAAGCGATTCTGCAGATCTACCACGGCGGCCGGATGGTCGACCCGCAGCTTATCGGCGGACGCCAGCCGGTCGCCCCGAGCGCAATTGCCGCGCCGCGCGATGGCGCAGCCACGCCGCGTGCTCTGAGCGGGGAAGAAGTTGAAGGTATGATCGCGAAGTTTGGCGAAGGCGTACGCCGCGCCATTCAGGCCGGTTTTGACGGCGTCGAAATTCACGGCGCGAACACCTATCTGATCCAGCAGTTTTATTCACCAAACTCTAACCAGCGCGACGACGAGTGGGGCGGCAGCCGCGATAATCGCGCCAGGTTCCCGCTGGCGGTGCTCGACATCACCCACAAAATGGCCCGCCAGTACGCCGACGACGCCTTTATTATCGGCTACCGTTTCTCCCCGGAAGAGATGGAAGTCCCCGGCATCCGTTTTGCTGACACCATGTACCTGCTGGAAAAACTGGCCGCCCGCGGCGTGGACTATCTCCACTTCTCGGTTGGCGCCACGCTGCGCCCCTCTATCGTGGATACCAGCGATCCCACGCCGCTGATTGAAAAATACTGCGCCATGCGCTCTGAAACCCTGGCGCAGGTGCCGGTGATGGGCGTGGGCGGCGTGGTTAACGCGGCCGATGCCGGGCAGGGGCTGGATCACGGCTACGACCTGATGGCGGTGGGCCGCGCCTGTATCGCGTATCCTGACTGGACCGCGCGCATTGCCGCCGGCGAAGAGCTGGAACTATTTATTGACAGCACCCAGCGCGAAGCGCTGAACATTCCGGAACCGCTGTGGCGCTTCTCGCTGGTGGAGGCGATGATCCGCGATATGAGCATGGGCGACGCCAAATTCAAACCGGGGATGTTCGTCGAAACCGTTCAGGACGACGCCAACGAACTGGTGATCAACGTCAGCCTGGAAAACGACCGCATCGCCGATATCGCCCTGGCGGCGAGCCCGGTACAGACCATCGAGTTCACCACCAGCTTTGAAGAGATCCGCGAGCGGATCCTCAGCGCCAACACCCCGCATGTGGATGCGATTTCCGGCGCGACCAGCCAGAGCGAAGCGGTGAAAAAGGCGGTTTCCAAAGCGATGCTGAAGTCCAGTAAAGCGCTGGCCGCCGAAGAAGGCGCGGGCGATGCGGCGCCGAAAAGCTACGATGTGGTGGTGGTCGGCAGCGGCGGAGCCGGTCTGGCGGCGGCGATCCAGGCGCACGATGAAGGCGCGAGCGTTCTGATCGTTGAAAAAATGCCGACCATCGGCGGCAACACCATCCAAGCCTCTGCCGGGATGAACGCCGCAGAAACCCGCTTCCAGCGCGTAAAAGGCATCGAGGACAGCAAAGAGCTGTTCTACCAGGAAACGCTGAAAGGCGGCAAAAACAAAAACGACCCGCAGCTGCTGCGCCGCTTCGTGGAGAATGCGCCGGAAGCCATTGAGTGGCTGGCGCGTCGCGGCATTATGCTTAACGATATCACCACCACCGGCGGGATGAGCATCGACCGTACCCACCGTCCGCGCGACGGGTCGGCGGTCGGCGGCTACCTGATCAGCGGCCTGGTGCGTAATATCACCAAACGCGGTATCGATGTCCTGCTGGATACGTCGGTGGAAGAGATCCTGATGAGCGGCGATGAGGTCAGCGGCGTGCGCCTGCTCACCGATGAAAACGAATCGGTTGTGGTACAGACGAAGAGCATTGTGGTGGCCACCGGCGGCTTCAGCGCCAACAGCGCGATGGTGGTGAAATACCGCCCGGATCTGGCGGGTTTTGTGACCACCAACCATAAAGGGGCCACCGGCGGCGGTATCGCGCTGCTTGAACGCATCGGCGCGGGCACCGTGGATATGGGCGAAATCCAGATCCACCCGACCGTCGAGCAGCAAACCTCGTATCTGATTTCCGAATCGATTCGCGGCGGCGGGGCGATTCTGGTGAACCCGCAGGGCAACCGCTTCTTCAACGAAATGGAGACCCGCGATAAGGTCTCCGCCGCGATTATCGCGCTGCCTGAACACTTCGCGTATATCGTCTTTGACGAGCACGTGCGGGCGAAAAACAAAGCCGCCGACGAGTACATCGCCAAAGGTTTCGTCACCAGCGCCAGCTCGCCGCGCCAGCTGGCGGAGAAACTGGGGATGGATTACCATGCTTTCCTCAATACGCTGGAGCGCTACAACGGCTTCGTTGAAAAACAGCATGACGATGACTTTGGCCGTACCACCGCGCTGCGCGCGCCGATCAATGAAGGCCCTTACCACGCGATTTGTATCGCCCCGGGGGTTCACCACACGATGGGCGGCGTGACCGTTAACACCGATACCGCGGTGCTAAACGCCGGTCATCAGGTGATTGCGGGCGCTTTTGCCGCGGGCGAAGTGGTGGGCGGCATTCACGGCGGTAACCGCATCGGCGGCAACGCGGTGGCCGATATCATTATCTTCGGGACCCTCGCGGGCCATCAGGCGGCGAAACGCGCCAGAAGTTAAGCGTCAGCGACCCCCGCCGGGCTGGCAAATTGACGGCCCGGCTTCTTATCTCTCTGAGGAGGGCGATATGTCCGACAACCGCGTCTACAGCTACTCCGCCGTACTGATGGGGTCGCCCATTCTCCTCAAGCTCTACGTTCACGATGAACCGCTCGCCTCCCGCGTCTTTCAGCTGATTAAAGGCTATGAAGATCTTTTCACCGTTAACCGCGCGCAGTCCCAGGTGATGGATATCAACCATGCCGCCGGGCGGCATCCGGTGACGGTGAGCCGCCCGGTGTATGCGCTGATTAAATGCGCCAAAGCCGCTAGCATGGTACGGGACAGCGCCTTTAACCTGGCGATCGGTCCGCTGGTGAAGCTGTGGCGCATCGGCTTCCAGGGGCAGAGCGTGCCCGCCGCACAGGACATTGCCGCTCGCCTGACGTTAACGCGTCCGCAGGATGTGATCCTCGATGACGCCGCCGGCAGCGTCTATCTTGCCCGCGCGGGAATGGAGATTGACCTGGGGGCCATCGCGAAAGGCTATATCGCCGACCGGGTGCGCGATTATTTGCGGCAACAGGGCGTGAGCGCCGCGCTGATTAATCTCGGCGGCAACGTCCACACGCTGGGCGAATGGTCTATCGGGTTGAAAAAACCGTACTCGGCGGCGGATGCGCTGATTGGCAGCATTGCGGTGGCGGGGCAATCGGTGGTGACCTCGGGCATTTACGAACGCTACTTCGAGCAGGACGGCAAACGCTGGCACCATATTCTCGACCCGCGCAGCGGCTACCCGCTGGATAACGAGCTGGAAAGCGTAACGATTATTTCCGCCGACTCGCTGGACGGCGATATCTGGACCACCCTGATCTACGGCCTCGGCGTAGAGAAGGGATGCGCGGCGCTGCGCCAGCGCGAGGATATCGAAGCGATTTTCGTCACCAAAAACCGCGACGTTATCCTCTCTTCACAGCGCCGTTTCCGCTTTCAACTGCTGGATGACGGCTACCGGCTTACTGGCTGTACTGCTTAAGCAGGCCGTACTGCTCGGCTATCAGGTGGTAGCGATACACCGGGCGTCCGGTGGCGCCATAGTGAATGCTGGTATAAAGAATGTTAATTTGCGCCAGCCAAATCAGGTATTTACGGCATGATACCCGGGATATATTTACCGCTGCCGCCAGCTCGTCGGTGGAGAACTCCACATCCGGATGGGCATCAATCCACTGACAGAGGGTACGCAGCGTCTGCGGCGTCAGGCCTTTTGGTAACTTGCGCGAATCGGCGGCTTCCGGCACGCCGCCGTGGAGCAGCCGGTCGACGTCCGCTTGTTCATAATAGGGTTGACCGGTCATCAACTTGCGTTTTTCGCGCCAGGCGGTCAGCGCCTCTTCAAAACGCGGAAACTGGAAGGGTTTGATCAGATAGTCCACCACGCCGTAGCGCATGGAAGCCTGAACCGTCGCGGCGTCGGCGGCAGAGGTAATCATTATCACGTCGATAGCCCGCCCGGAAGCGCGAATGGCGGGCAGCAGATCGAGACCGCTATCCTGCTGCATGTAGACATCCAGCAGCACCAGATCGATCTCCAGATCCTTGTCGTTAACCATCTCCCTGGCTTTACTCAGCGTCGACGCCGTGCCGCTGCAGCGGAAGCCGCTGACTCGCCCCACGTACAGGCGGTTCAGTTCGGCAACCATGGCATCATCGTCAACAATTAATACATTTATCACGCACTTTTCCTTTTACTGTCCCACGGGAGATGAACGAAAAATTGGGTAAACACGCCGGGTTCGGATTCTACGGCCAGCGATCCGCCGAGTTCGCGAAGCTGCTGGCTGGCGAGAAACAGCCCGACGCCGCGGTTTTCGCCTTTAGTCGAGAAGCCCTTATTAAAAATATCATCGATAAAGGCTTCCGGGATACCGGGACCATCATCGCTGACTTCGCCGCTTAGCCAGCCGTTCTGATAGTGCAGCAGCAGGCTGACCTCGCCTTCGGCCTGCCCGCTCATGGCATCCAGCGCGTTCTCGATTAAATTGCCCAGCACCGTGACCAGCACGGTGATCTGTTTTTCATTCGGGCAGTCGGGCACCAGGCTCTCTTCGGCGAGGGTGAGGGTAAAACCCCGCTCCTTAGCGCGCTGAATTTTGCCGATCAAAAAGCCGGCCACCACCGGTGATTTAATCCGGTGCTGGATTTCGCCGATATCCGCCTGATAGGTGTGGGCGGTCTGCAGCACGTACTCCTCCAGCTTGTCGTAGCTTTTCATATTCAACAGGCCGAGAATCACGTGCAGCTTATTCATAAATTCATGCGACGTGGTGCGCAGGGCATCGACATAGTTCACCATCCCGTCGAGCCGCTGCAGCAGCTGGCTAACTTCGGTTTTGTCACGAAAGGTGCTGATCGCGCCGACCACGTCATCCTCGTCGCGAACGGGAACCGTGTTGCTGATCAGCAGCAGACCGTTGCACCCCAGCTCGCGATCGTAAATCGGCTCGCCGGTTTGCAGAACCTCCTGCAAATCCGCCAGCAGCGGCGTTTGCGCGATGTCGCTATCGGGGCCGCTGAACAGGATATCGCGCGCGGCGGGGTTAATCAGCGTCACCTGGCCGTCGGCGTCCACCGCCACCACGCCCTCTTTTAAAGAGTGCAGCATCGCCTGGCGCTGCTGGAACTGCGTTGAGATCTCCTGCGGCTCGAGGCCCAGCAGAACACGCTTCAGGCCGCGGACCAGGCTCCAGGTGCCGACGGCGCACACAACCGCGCTGAACAGCACGGTCAGGATCACGTCCCAGCGGCTGGCGGCGATCTGTGTATCCACTTTGCTCAGCGAAATGCCAATCGCCACCACGCCGATTTGCCGGCGGCTGTCGTCAAACACCGGGGTGAAGACCCGCAGCGCCGGAGCCAGCACGCCGTGGTTGACGGCGACGTTCTCCTTGCCCGCCAGCGTGGGCTGGATGTCCTCGCCGATAAAGGGTTTGCCGATAATCTGGCTATTGGGATGCGAGTAGCGAATACCGTCCATATTGGTGACGACGGCAAACAGCAGGCCATTGCGTCTGGCGACGGCCAGCGCCAGCGGCTGGATAATGCCGCTCTCCGGCGGCAGCGTCAGGCCGCGCTTGACTTCCGGGGCGTCGGCCAGCGTCCGCGCCACCGCCAGCGCCGTATCTTTGACGCCGTCGCGGGTTGCGCCGCTAATCTGCATAAACCACAGGGCATAGACCAGAATCAGTACTGAACCGATGACGCTGCCGATCATTAAGGTCACGGCGGTGCTCAGCTTCATACTCATTGCGCGTTTACGCGCGGGCGATGCCGGCTGCGCGAATTCATTCATACCCACCCCAGGACAAAACGTTTAGACAGGTATTATCGCTGAACCAGCACCTTTCATAAAGCCGTGTAATAAAAGCAAAATCAGCCTGATCGCCAAGCAGGCGGTCGCTATCTGCCGCCGACGGCCAGCAGATAGTCGATAAACGCCCGCAGCGGCGATGCCATTTGCCTACGGCTGGGGTAGTAAACGTAAAAACCGGGGAAAGCCGGGGTCCACTCTTTTAATCGCTGAACCAGCTGGCCCGTCGCCAGCCAGGGATCAACCTGATGGGCAAACTGATACGCAACGCCTGCGCCTGCGAGCGCCAATGGCGTCAGCATGGCCGGCTCATCGACCACGATGGGGCCTTTGACCGCAATCTCGCAGCTTTCGCCGTCGCGCTGAAACTCCCAGCGATACACGCTGGCGTCGCTTGGCCTTCGATAGGTCAGGCAGGGATGCTGCAGCAAATCCTGCGGTTTATGAAGCTGCGGCGCCTGCGCCAGGTAGCGCGGCGAGGCGACGACTTTCATTTCGAGGTCACCGCTCAGCCTGACGGCAACCATATCCTGATGGAGCTTTTCACCGAGACGAATTCCGGCATCGAAACCTGCCGAAACGATATCGACCAAAGCGTCATCAGTGACGATATCCAGCTCAATTTTGGGGTAGCGCTGCATAAAGCCGCCCAGTACCGGCGCCAGATAATGAATCGCGGCGATGCGCGAAACATTGAGGCGCAGGCGGCCCGCAGGCGCGCTGGCCGTCTGGGCATCGGTCACCGCGTCCTGGAGAGCCGCCAGCGCAGGGGCCAGCCGCTGCATCATGCGTTTACCGGCCTCGCTCGGCGCGACGCTGCGCGTGGTTCGGTGTAATAAACGTACGCCGATGCGCTCCTCAAGTCGGCGGATGGTTGCGCTTAAGGTGGAGGTCGTAACGCCGAGGTGCGCCGCCGCCCGGGTAAAGCTGCCTTGCTCAACGACCATCGCGAAGGCTTTTAATTCCGCAAAATCACTTCCCCGCATTATGGCGATTACCCCAAACAGTCTTGTTGATAATAGGCATATTATCAAATAGTCTCCCGCTGGTTACCATCCTGATGAATATCATTTAACGGACAGGGGAAACGACGATGGCGAGATTTAGCGCAAAAAGAGTTCTTATCACCGGCGCGACCAGCGGGATCGGGCTTGCCGGAGCACAGCGTATCGATCGCGAAGGCGGTTGGGTGATTGCTACCGGGCGCGATCCCCGGCGGCTGGCGCTGCTACGCCGACAGCTCTCGGATCGGGCCAGGGTCATCGACAACGATGCCAGCGATCCCCTGACCGGCGCGGCGCTGGCCGAGGAAATTCACGCCTCCGGCGGGCTTGATGGTCTGTGGCTCAATGCTGGATATGCCGCCGTTGGGGAGCTATCGCAGATTGATGCCGCGGCCTTTGATCACATGATGGCGACCAACGTGCGCGGGCCGGTTCTTCAGATGGCGGCGCTCGCCGGGAAGCTTAATCCGGGGGCCTCGGTGGTGGTGACGGCATCCACTTCCGCTTATGAGGGGGCCGCGGCGGCGAGCCTCTATTCGGCGACAAAAGGGGCGCTGATTTCATTAACCCGCTGCTGGGCATCGGCGTTAGGGGAAAAAAATATCCGCGTCAACGCCCTGGTTCCCGGTCCGATTGATACCGATTTTCGTCATTTTATGCGCGATGAGGCGCGCCGCGAGTTTGAAGCCTCGGTGGTCAGTCGCCTGGCGCTTCACCGTCAGGGGACGGCGGCTGAAGCGGCTGAAGTGGCGCTGTTTCTGCTTTCCGACGCGGCGTCATTCGTCAGCGGAGGCCAGTACGCCGTTGATGGCGGGCTGACCCTGCGCTAATTCATCCTTGACGTCTTAGCTTAACCTCGTCGCGCCTGTGGTTGGATAACGACCAATCGGCAGCTGAATGGCTTCAGGGGGGCGAAAACTGTGACTCCGGTGGCGGTAAAGCGCGTCGCTTAAGCTTTACACTGCCATTAATAGCCATGGTCAATGAAAGGGTTTGCCTCAGGCCTGCGCTTTCGTCCCAGAAGGTTCTTTCGCGTTTAAATGGAGGTTTTTATGAGCAGTAAGCCAACCGCTTCAATGATGGAACGACGCCACCCTGAAACCACCCATATTGATAGTCTTGCCACCCTCGATATGCTGACGCTGCTGCACAAGGATGATAAGCGGATTGCCGATGCCATTGAGGCCTGTTTGCCGGCGATCGCGCGCCTGATTGATAACGCGACGGCGACGCTCAGCCGGGGAGGGCGGCTGGTGATTGTGGGGGCCGGGGCATCGGGCCATGCCGCCGTGCAGGCGGTGAGTGAATTTACCCCGGAGGGAAAACATTCGCTGGTCGGGCTGATTGCCGGCGGGCCGACCGCCGCCCGCCAGGAGCGGGACGCCGCGGCGAATAACTACAACCTTGGGGCTTTTGAACTTCAGGCGCTGCAGTTCAGCAACCAGGATATGCTGCTGGCGCTGACGGTCAGCGGTAAAACGCCATGGGTCTGGGGCGCGATGCGCCACGCCTGGTCGCTGGGCGCGCCGATTGCGGTTGTGACGCAGCAGGCCGCGAGCGAAGCCGCGCAGCTGGCGGATATCATCATCGCCCCGCAAACCGGGCCGGAGGCGGTGGCGGGCTTTGGTAATCCGAAAGCGCAAATCGCGCAGCGGCAGATCCTTAACATGCTGACCACCGGGCTGGCGATTCGCGCGGGACGGGTATATCAAAATCTGCGGGTCGATCTGCAGGCCAGTACCCCGCACGAGGCCGAGCGGCAGATAGCCATCGTGATGGCGGCGACGGCGTGCTCGCGCAGCGAGGCCAAAGCCGCGCTGGCCAGCTGCAATCAGCACTGCCGGACGGCGATATTCATGTTACTCAGCGGGCTGGATGCCTGGCAGGCGCGCGAGCGGCTGGCAGAGCATAACGACCATCTGCGGATTGCGCTGCGCGCGGCGCAGACGGTCGCCTGAATGAACGCACCCGGCGCGTATTCGCGCCGGGTGATAATTTAATTCGCCTATAGCGCTGGCGTTATTCCCCACCTTTTATCCTTTTATTTTTTTATTCCTGCGCGGGTAAATCGCTATTGCTTTCCCTATTCTCCATGTCGGCGTTGTTTTTGCTTTTTTAAGTTAAAAAACCAGGTTAATGGTAATTAGCTATGTGTGCGGAAGTGTAAATGATATTTTAAAATAAAGTAAAAGTGCGTTAATATGTCCGCTCTTATTACACTTGTGCTATGTGATATTTCTATTATGCCTGCAATTAAAAATACGATTATATCTATGACCGCATTAGCGATGTTCGTCAGTACGGCGACTTTCGCAAATGACGATACCTCGAAAAAAACCGATTTCCTGCTGATTGGCGGCGGCATTATGAGCGCGTCGCTGGGGACCTGGCTGCATGAACTCCAGCCGGACTGGAAGCAGGTCATGGTTGAGAAGCTGGATGGCGTCGCGCTGGAGTCCTCTAACGGCTGGAACAACGCCGGTACCGGACACTCGGCGAATATGGAGCTGAACTATACGCCGGAACGCCCGGACGGCACCATCGACGTCAGCAAAGCGCTGGATATTAACGAACAGTTTATGATCTCCCGCCAGTTCTGGACGGCGCAGGTCAAACGCGGCATTTTGCACGATCCGCACTCCTTTATTAACTCCACCCCGCACATGAGTTTCGTCTGGGGAGATAACGTCGATTATCTGCAAAAACGCTACGCTGCGCTGCAGCAGACTACGTTATTCCAGGGGATGAAATTCTCTACCGACCACGCGCAAATAAAAGAGTGGGCGCCGCTGGTGATGGAAGGGCGCGATCCGCAGCAGCGCGTTGCGGCGACCTGGACCCCGGTGGGTACCGACGTTAACTATGGGGAAATAACCCGCCAGCTGATCGGTAGCCTGAAGAAAAATAACAACTTCACGCTGCAAACTTCTTCAGAAGTCACCGATTTTAAACGCAACGCCGATAATTCCTGGCACGTCACGATTAAAAACGTGAATAGCGGCGAGGAGCAGGCGATCGATGCGAAATACGTATTTATCGGCGCCGGCGGCGGCGCGCTGAAATTACTGCAAAAAACGGGTATTCCGGAAGCGGATAATTACGCCGGCTTCCCGGTAGGCGGTTCCTTCCTGATGACCGAAAACCCGGCGGTGACCAAAGCGCACCAGCAAAAAGTTTACGGTCAGGCCTCGGTGGGCGCGCCGCCGATGTCGGTTCCGCACCTTGATGCCCGTTTCCTCGACGGCAAGCGCGTGGTGCTGTTTGGGCCATTCGCCACTTTCTCGACCAAATTCCTGAAAAACGGTTCGTTCCTCGACCTGCTGAGCACCACCACCACCGATAACGTGCTGCCGATGACCCACGTGGGTCTGGACAACTTCGATCTGGTGAAATACCTCATCAGCCAGGTGATGCTGAGCGACGACGATCGTTTTGCGGCGCTGAAAGAGTATTACCCAAGCGCGCGTAAAGAGGACTGGAAGCTGATTCAGGCCGGTCAGCGCGTACAGATCATCAAAAAAGACGCAGAGAAGGGCGGCGTGCTGAAGCTGGGCACCGAAGTGGTGGTCGACGAGCAGAAAACCATCTCCGCGCTGCTGGGCGCTTCGCCGGGGGCTTCTACCGCCGCGCCGATTACCCTGAACGTGATTAAGCAGATGTTCCCTAAGCAGTTTAATTCGGCGGAATGGCAGCGCCGTATTCACGATATCGTACCGAGCTACGGTCAGAAGCTGAACGGCAACGTCGCGCTGACCCAGCAGGTTTGGGATGACACCGCGGCCGCGCTGCAGCTGACCAAACCGCCGGTAATTGAGATGAACGCCACCGCGCCGGTGATGACCGCCAAACCGGCAGAGCCGAAGGCGGAAACGTCGCCGCAGCACGATATGGCGCTGTAAGCCCGCGCCGTTGACATTGCCCGGTGGCGGCTGATGCCTCACCGGGCCCACGGGCCTCCCTTCGCCGTCCCGGCGAAAACGATACATTGTCATTATCCCTCTCCTCGCGCTGATATCCCCCTTCCGGCTAATCCTTCATTCGTTAATTGCGGTTATACTGTCTTGAAATTACGAAAGAAAATGCAGGTGAAGACCGAAATGCGGAGCGCAGGGCAATGAAAGACGACATTAATCAGGACATCACCTTCCGCAAGCTGTCGGTATTTATGATGTTTATGGCTAAGGGCAATATCGCCAGAACCGCTGAAGCTATGCAGCTGAGCGGCGTCAGCGTTCACCGGGCGCTGCATACCCTGGAAGAGGGCGTCGGCTGTCCGCTGTTTATTCATAAAGGGCGCAATCTGCTGCCGCTGCCGGCGGCGTGGACGCTGCTGGAGTACTGCCAGGATGTGATGAGCCTGATGACCCGCGGGCTGGAGGCGACGCGCAAAGTAGCCGGCGTCGGGCAGGGGCGGCTGCGGATCGGTACGCTGTACTCGCTGACCCTTGAAACCGTGCCGCGCATTATTATGGGCATGAAGCTGCGTCGTCCGGAACTGGAGCTCGATCTCACCATGGGCTCCAATCAGATGCTGCTGGATATGCTCGAAGATGACGCGCTCGATGCGATCCTGATCGCCACCAATGAAGGTGAATTCAATAATTCGGCGTTTGATGTGGTCCCGCTGTTTGAGGATGATATCTTCCTCGCCGCTCCGGCGACGGAGCAGCTCGATACCACCGCCCCCGCCGAGCTACGCGATTACGCCCGGCGTAAGTTCGTTTCGCTGGCGGAAGGTTTCGCCACCTATGCCGGATTTCAGGACGCTTTTCAGGTGGCCGGATTTGAGCCTGAAATCGTCACCCGAGTGAATGATATCTTTTCGATGATTAGCCTGGTGCAGGCGGGGGTAGGCTTTGCCCTGCTGCCGGGCCGCATGAAAAAGGTCTATGAAAACGATGTTCAGCTGCTGAAGCTGGCGGAGCCGTATCAGATGCGCCAGCTGATCTCCATTGTCTACTCGCACCATCGCGAGCGCGACGCCGACCTGCTGGCGCTGGCGGCTGAAGGGCGGATGTACGCCCGCAGCCTCAGCCGTTAAGCCGGTTCGCCAGGTGACGGGCGACGTCGATACCGCTGCGCTCCAGCGAAATGCACTCTCCCTGCCAGCCCGCCTGGCGGGTGAGGCAGGTCAGCACGCCGCCGGGGGGCATCTCGATCGCCAGCCGCGCGTCCCGTTCATCGGCGGCGATCGTGGCCTCCTGCCAGCGCACGGTTCGCGCCATATTCAGCGCCAGATCGTCGGCTATTCGCAACGGGTCCCATAACACGCGCGCCGTGGAGCCGCTCAGATACGCGCAGCGCGGTCGTTGCAGCGTGACGTCAGAGAAGGCTTTTGCCAGCTTAGCCGCCGGTTCATTCAGCAGCGCGCAGTGGGAAGGGACGCTAACCGCCAGCCGCTGAGCTTTACTGGCCCCAGCCGCCAGCGCCAGCTGGGCCACGCGCGCCATCTCGTCGTCGCGGCCGGCAATCACAATCTGCGTTTCAGCGTTAAGGTTGGCGATATAGAGGTCGCTGTCGGCAATCAGCTGTTCCACGCGGTCGAGCGTCAGGCCCATAATGGCGGTGAGCCCGTAGCCGTGGGGATAAGCCTGCTCCATTAAATCGCCGCGTAGCGCCACCAGCCGCAGGGCGTCGCTAAACGCCAGCGCATCGGCAATCACCGCCGCCGGGAAAGCCCCAATCGACAGGCCGCTGACCATGTCCGGATTCACTCCGTGACGCCGCAGTTCTCGCGCCCAGGCGACGCCTGCGATCAGCAGGCACAGCTGCACCGCGCGCGTGTGTTTTAACGCGGCGGCGCTATCTAAATGGTCTACTTCTTCGCCGAGCACGGTCCGCGCTTCGGCGAGAATATTCTGGCGGTCGGGAAGGTCGGCCAGCATATCAGGCCGCTGGTTTCCCTGACCGGGAAAGGTAAAGAGAATTTTCATGCTTCCTCCCTGTTCCACGGCGACGCGGTCAGGCGCGCGCCGCGGGACGTTTTCAGCAGGACGCGGCCATCGCGCAGCCACTCATTTAGCGCAAACGCCCCGACGGGCGTTTCGACCTGGGTATCCGCCCGGCACGGCAGCTGCGCGACGCGGGACTGCCAGGCGAGCAGCGCCTCGCGGGGAAGCGGCAGCGGCGCGCGGATCAGCAGATCGAGATCGCTGGCGGCGTGCAGCACGGGAATTTCGGTGGCCAGCGCGTAGCCGGTACCGCCGGTAATGCCCCAGCGCCACGGCCAGGGATGTAAGGTCAGTGATATCGCCGCCTGAACCGGCGGCTGAGAGACAAACGGCGAGCGCAGGAGCAGCTGGCGGTCGGCGAGGGCTTCCGGGCTGACGGTACGGACGATATTTTCCCTCTGTACCCAGCCTGCGGCCCGCTGCTCGCGTTTCATACCCCGTACGCCCACCGGAACGCGGGCGTCGGCGTCAACGTCGCGTCGTACCACCACCGGCAGGCTAATACGCCAGTGCTGTGCGACCCAGGGCTCCTCAATCGCCTCCAGCGCGGCGGCATTATTCAACCAGATTAAATCGTGAGGACGCGGCGTTGATGACATCGTTAGATCCCTGACGTTAAAGTGATAAACAGCGGCAGCGACAGGATACACAGAACCGAGCTTAACAGCAGCACCGCTTCCGCATCCGGCGACTGCACGCCAAAGCGGTTGCCGAAGACCACGCCGAAGAAACCGGCCGCGAGGGCAATCATCAGAATCGCGGTAATGGCGATTGAACCGTGCAGCCCCAGCAGCATCACCAGACCCCAGGCGATAAACGGCTGCACCAGCAGTTTAACCACGGTAGAGGTGGCAATCAGCGTATTGAGCTGCAGCTTGCGCGCTGACAGGATTACCCCGGTGAGGAACAGCGCCGCGGCGGTCGCCGCCAGGCCCAGCGGCTTGATAGCGGCCAGCAGCAGATCCGGCATTTTGATACCGATCGCCGAGAGCACAACCCCCAGCAGCGGACCCCAGACAATCGGTTTTTTCACCGAACGCCACATCAGTACCGGCAGCATCGCCAGCGTCGAACCGCTGTTCTCTCCGGCGGCGAGCGCTTTTTCACGCTCCAGAATCAGCAGGCAGAACGGCGTCATCAGTACCGAGCCGCAGGCGATGGAAACGGCCACGGAGAGGGAGGTTGACGCGCCTTCGCCGAGCACGCTGCCCAGAATCGGCAGGCCAAGGGCGGCGTAGTTCGGCAGCGCGACGGTCAGGGTTAGCACGGCGGCATCCTGCGGCGAGCGCTTGAAGACGCGGGTGGCGAGGAAGTAGATAGCCGCATAGGTAATCCACATCGCTCCGGTGAGCACCAGCACCAGCGGCGATTGCGCGACAATACCGCTCCACGGCGTTTGCACCGTGGCGCTAAACAGCGTCGCGGGCAGGGCGAAATCCATTACGAAAATGTTGAGTAACGAGACGTTTTTGTTATCGACCATTTTGGCCTTACCGGCCCAGAAGCCCAGCAGCATAATGACAAAAATCGGCGCGAGGGCATGAATAATCACATAAGTCATAAATCACCTGTTAATAAAATAGAGTACTGGCGCGATTGTTATAATTTCTAAAAGCGGTCTCTTCCTGAGGCACGCAATCGGTGCCTCAGGCGGCCGCTTCCGGCAGGTTTTCTTCTACTTAGGGACTGACTACCAGCTGGCGCGCATGCGATCGCGCACCTGTTGGGAACTACGGCGGTTCGCCGCGCCAAGGCGGCACTTCAGCGAGGCATCCCGGCGGGCGTCAGCGATGGCGTCGCGCAGGGTGTCGGTGACCAGCGTCAGATCGCGGGCGTCCGGCGCGTCAGGATTGCTGATATCCAGCAGGGCGGAGAGCAGGCCGAGCGTCGCGTAGTTGCTGACGTCATAGGCCATCGGCGGAATGGTGGCCGCCAGTTTCTCCAGCGCCTCAACGCTACGTAGCGTGATACGCGCGGCGGATTCTTTGCCCATGGCGTGCACCAGTACGCCGGCGTCGTTAAAGGCGATCAGGCGATTGGCCTGGTAGCCGTGGGCCAGAAACGCCCCGGACATCGCTTTGCCGACAATCAGGCCAATCACCGGATGCCCGGCAAGACGCGCCTTCGCATACGCGCCCGCCGCGCCGGCCAGCGCCTGATGAATACCAAAGGCTTCTTCACGACGGCCGTAGGCCTGGCTGGGTACATCAATGACCGCAATAATCGGGCGCTTTACCGTTTTATCCGCATCGGCGTCGATGGTTTCGTTGACCACTTTCGCCAGCGTCCAGCCTTCAAGCAGGCCGACTTCGCCGTTGGCGGCGCGCGGGTAATGGTTGTTAGCATCCGGCACCACGGCGATAAAGCGCGCGGTTTCACCGTTAAAATCGGCGTCGGCAACCTGCACCGAGGGGCACAGACCGGTCATTAGTGGGGCGTTCGGCGCCAGCTGGTTTAGCCATAGCGCGGCGCGATGAGTGAACTGGCTCATTATTTCTCCTCCCGGGCGAATAGCCGTTTGATCTGCGCGGTGTCCGCCTGCTGGCGGGTATCGAAGTGGGTCAAACGGGTCAGGAAATCCTCATATTTGTCGCTGCGATGCTGCGCGGGAACGCCTTTGGCAATGGCTTCGTTCATCGCGCTTTTCACCGCGTTAACGCCGTCGCCGACCAGGGCATCCACCAGGCCGCTGGCGTAGCGAATTTCGCCGCCGGTCATGCTCCAGATAAACGGACGGTCGCGGGAGTCGTACTCTTCAATCCCCGCCTCCTGTTCGATAACCTGCGGTCCGTTGAGCCCCAATCGCGCTTCGCGGGTGACAATCAGGTAACTGCACAGCGCCGCGGCGATGGACATCCCGCCGAAGCAGCCAACGGTACCGGCGACAATGCCGACCACCGGGGTATAACGGCGCAGGTCGACAATCGCGGCATGAATATCGGCGATGGCGGCAAGCCCCAGGTTGGCCTCCTGCAGGCGCACGCCGCCGGTTTCCAGGCACAGCACCGCCTGGGTAGGAATACCGTTGCGGTTATCTTCCGCCGCCAGCTCAAGGGCGGCGGCCATTTTCGCGCCGGAGACTTCGCCCATGCTGCCGCCCTGGAAGGTGCCTTCGATGGCGATAACCACCGCCGGCTGGCCGTTAATGGTGCCTTTCGCAACCACCATGCCGTCGTCGGACTGCGGGACGATGCCCTGCGCGCCCAGCCACGGCGACATGATGCCTTCGAACGGGTCCAGCAGTTCGCGATAGCTGCCGTCATCCAGCAGGAAACGGGCGCGTTCGCGGGCGCGGAGTTCAATAAAGCTGCGATCGTTACGCATGAGCCACCTCCTCAAATACCTGTTCAATGCGGATCCGCGCGACGCCGGGGGTGGCGCCAAAGTCGTGGATCACCAGATCTCCGCCGGGCAGACCGTTAATCAGGCTCAGCCGTTCGAACAGCGCGCTCCAGCGCGCCTGGCTGTTGTCCACGGAGGTGGTGATCTCCACATTGAGCGTATTGCTCTGCCCGGCGGTATAGAGCACTTCCATATCGCCGGAGCCTACTACGCCTGCCAGCGCTTTGCCGCTGAGGGCGCGGTTGGCAGGGAATGACAATTTAATCTGTTCCATAACATCCTCTGAATGCGTTAAGCGGAAACCCGGTCGAGAAACAGGGTGGCGGCAAGCAGGTCCGCCGCGCCACCCGGCGAGGCGTTCTGCGCCAGCATCTGCGCATCAAGGCGCGCCAGCGCGGCCCGACCCTGAGCGGTCGCGCATCCTCCTGCCACCAGTACCTCGCCAGCGCCTTGTTGCATTGCGATAAGGCCCGCCATTCCGGCGCGGGAGAGCACGCAGGTATCGCTAAGCGAGGTCATAATCGCCATCAGCGCGTCAAGACGGGCCTGCTCCTCGCTGGCCCCCTCGGCCCGGCTGCGCAAGAGCTGCGGCAGCGCCAGGGTGGTGATGTGCGGAAAAGCGCGCTGCGCTTCTTCCCGCGCGCCCGGAACCTGCCAGCGGCGGCTGGCGCGCAGGCCTTTACTAAAGGTCTTCGGCGCGCCGGCGTCCGGCAGACGGGCGAGGGCGGCGGCGGTTTCCGTAATCTTCTGTGCATGACTTTCTCCCCCCAGCATCGCCGTCGCGCTCACCAGCAGGCCCAGCGCCCAGATAGCGCCGCGGTGGGTATTGACCCCCGAGGTCGCCTGCATCATCTGCGCTTCGCCTTCGCGGCCCAGACGGCCGATGGTTTCGCGCAGGGCGATGTCCGCTGGCCGCCGCCAGCTCTGCTGTGCCAGCGCATGAAACGTTGGCTGCAGGGTACGGGCGGAGCGCTCCATCAGCGCCAGGTTCAGGTCCTGATGCGCGCCGTTGCCGCGACTGTCGACCAGACCCGGTTTGGGGCTGAGTCGCGCTTCGTCAACCAGGCAGGCGCTGGCGGTCTGGGCCAGCCAGCGGGCGCGGGTTTCGGCAATTTGGGGAGAGAGTTTTTTCATTACCAGCTCCGGAATTTTGCCGGTGGGTTGTAAAGCCCGTCGGACCACTCAACCAGGTCGGCTACGCTGCCGGCGGCGAGCAGGGAGCGGGTGGCGTCGCTGCGGCGGATACCGATATCTTCCGGATAGACGACTTTACCGCTTTGGCGCAGTTCGGCCACGCGTTTGGCGTCCACGCCGAGGCCGATGTCGGTGATCCCCGCTACCGCTGCGACCATTGCCCGGCGCTCTTCGAGACTTTCCGCGCGGTAGAGGTAAGCGATACCTTCTTCGGTCAGCACGTGGGTGACGTCATCGCCGTAAATCATTACCGGCGCCAGCGGCATGCCGGAGGTTTTGGCCACCTCAACGGCGTCGAGTTTTTCCACGAAGGTCGGCTTCACGCCCGCCTGGAAGGTTTCCACCATCTGCACGACCAGCTTTTTACCGCGCTGCATCGGGTCCGGTTCGGTAATCATGTTGAGCCATGCCGGGGTGGCGTGGCGGCGACCGTGCGGGTCGTGGCCCATATTCGGCGCGCCGCCGAAGCCGGAAAGACGACCACGGGTGACGGTAGAGGAGTTGGCATAGCCATCCACCTGGAGGGTTGAGCCGATAAACATATCCACCGCATACTGCCCCGCCAGCTGGCAGAACGCGCGGTTGGAACGCATGGAGCCGTCGGCGCCGGTAAAGAAGATATCCGGGCGCGCGCGAATGTACTCTTCCATCCCCAGTTCGCCGCCGAAGCAGTGCACGCTCTCGACCCAACCGCTTTCAATGGCCGGAATAAGGGTCGGATGCGGGTTCAGCGTCCAGTGTTTACAGATTTTGCCCTTCAGGCCGAGCTGTTCGCCGTAGGTCGGTAGCAGCAGTTCGATGGCGGCGGTGTTGAAGCCGATCCCGTGGTTGAGGGATTGCACCTGATGCTCGGCGTAGATGCCTTTAATCGCCATCATCGCCATCAGGATATGTTCCTGCTTAATCAGGCGCGGGTCGCGGGTAAACAGCGGCTCGATAAAAAACGGTTTATCGGCGACAACGATATAGTCAATCCACGAACCGGGGATATCCACGCGCGGCAGATCGCACTCGTCATCAACCAGTTCGTTGACCTGCGCAATGACGATGCCGTCGTGGAACGCGGCGGCTTCCACCAGCGCCGGAGTGTCTTCGGTGCTCGGCCCGGTGTAGAGGTTGCCCTTGCGGTCGGCTTTATAACCGGCGATCAGCGCGACGTTCGGCGACAGGTCGACGTACAGACGAGAGTAAAGCTCGATATAGGTGTGAATCGCGCCGATTTCCAGCAGGCCATCTTCCAGCAGCTGCGAAATGCGCAGACTTTGGGTGCCGGAGAAGGAGAAATCGAGCTTGCGGGCGATGCCTTTTTCGAAAAGGTCCAGGTGCTCGCTGCGCCCGACGCTCGGCATAATCATATGCAGGTCGTGAATTTTTTGCGGGTTAACCTCCGCCAGCATCCGTGAGAGGAAATCTGCCTGTTTCTGGTTGTTGCCTTCCAGTACCACCCGGTCGCCGGGGGCCAGCAGATGTTCCAGTACGGCAACCAGCTGGTCAGTGGGGATCACTTTGCCCGAGATTTTCGCCTCGGCCAGTCGCCGCTGTTTTTCCGTACGGCGACGGTTCCAGACTCGCCCCGTCGTTTGTTCGGCATTCATTATTAACCTCCTGATTCGACAAATCGTTTTGATTGCCCTGGTGTGGGAGTAAGTGTGCGTCCCGAGGTGGCGGGCATCAATTAAGGCCGATGGCGAATCGTTAGCGTAAGAGTAATGATTGGCGGGGCAGAGATGTGATGACGATCAATAATGATTGCGAATGATTGGTCTACGAGTGGGGGACGTACCGGGTTGAGGCATTGACGCGGCTTCCCGGCTCGCACTGCGTTTAGCCGGGCTACAGGTTAAAGGTCGTCTGCGGGCCGGTAGCCGGGACAGATGCGCCAGCATCGCCTCCGGGGGAACTGCGAGCAATCTCGTTAGTTTTTACTTAAATCACTCAGCAGGAAGGCGATGCTTTGCCCGGCCACCGTCTGTTCGAGGGCGATTTTGACAATAATCGTCAGCGGTACCGAGAGCAGCATCCCCACCGGCCCCAGCAGCCAGCCCCAGAAAATCAATGACAGGAAGACCACCAGCGTCGATAGCCCCAGCCCGCGGCCCATAATGCGCGGTTCAAGGATATTGCCGAACACCAGGTTTATCGCCAGATAGCCCGCCAGCACCACCAGCGCTTCGTACAGACCGCCAAATACCAGCACCTGCAAAATCGGCGGGATGGCCGCGAGAACCGAACCGATATTGGGAATGTAGTTGAGCGCAAAAGCCAGCAGTCCCCACATAAAGGCAAATCGGACGTCCAGCAGCACCAGCATTCCCCAGACCACCAGCCCGGTCACCAGGCTGATGGCGGTTTTGAGCACCAGATAGTGAGAGACGCTATCCAGCGCGCGCTGAATCGCGCCCATTCCCTCCACCGGCCGCGACATCAGCTGCTGCAGCTTCGCGGGAAGCTGCGGTACTTCCAGCAGCATAAACACCACCGTCAGCAGCAGCAGGAAGATAGAGGACATCGCGTTGGAAAGCTGGGTAAGCAGCCCGGTTACCAGGGTCATCACCGCGTTGGGGTCTATATATTTATTCAGTTCCACCACCGACACGGTAAAGCCGAAGCGCTGCAGCCACGGCGCGACGGTCTGCATCGGTTCATAGAGATAGTTGCGATACTGCGGCAGGGTGCGCGCAAGCTCGTTAAGCGAGGTGCCGAGCGAGGCCAGCAGCACCACGGCCAGCAGGACAATCACCCCGACCAGGAGCGAAATCGCCAGTACCCGCGGCACCCGGCAGCGCACCATCAGCTGAACCAGCGGGTTAATCACCACCGCCAGAAAGATCGCCAGCACAAAAGGCACGATAATATCCGCCGCGAAGCGGATGCCTGTAAGGATGATAACCAGCATGCCGAGCATGATGACTATTTTTAAGCCGTTAAGCGTGATGATGGGTTTGGCCATACCGCTCCCTGCGCGAGAAAAAATGGGGTCTAATAGGAGTCATTGTAGACGTTGGCAAAGTCGGCGTCTCAACGCGTCGCCTCAGTTAAAATGAAAAAAACCGACCCATTAATAAATAATGACTGGAACGATATCATAATGGCGTTTGCTATCGGAAAAAACTAATCCAAATCAAATAGCAGAGGTAAAGAACTGCAAAGTCTTTGAGTTAAATGTAGTGTTATGGTACAAATCTGCGTGTGTATAACTACAGAGGACAATTTTCATCCGCAAATGATGAGAAGCAATACCGCGGATAATTGTAATTTTATGGACAATCAGTTCAGGATGTATATTTCGCTTCACCCTGCAGTCTCCCACTCCAACTCCCGCTTCCTCGGCGAGCAGCACTGGCGCTCGGCGCTTTAGTCTTCTTCTCTCTGCCTGAGCTGGCGCGCTGCGCACGGCTAAAATAACGTCAGAATTTTTCCGGTTTACTTCGCTGTAAGCCGTAATGGATTATATTCTCAAGCAGGAGAAGGGATCATGTTTTATTGGATTTTATTAGCTTTAGCAATCGTTGCTGAAATTACCGGCACTTTGTCGATGAAATGGGCAAGCGTAAGCGGCGGCCACACTGGTTTTATTTTAATGCTGGTGATGATTGCGCTTTCCTATATTTTCCTGGCTTTCGCCGTGAAAAAAATCGCCCTCGGCGTGGCCTATGCCCTATGGGAAGGGATCGGCATTTTACTGATCACGATTTTCAGCGTTCTGCTGTTTGATGAAACGCTGTCGACGATAAAAATTGCCGGTCTGGTCACCCTGGTCGCCGGGATTGTATTGATTAAATCGGGAACGCAGAAAACGGTGAAACCGGGCAAGGAGAAAACTCATGCAACAGTTTGAGTGGGTCCATGCCGCCTGGCTGGCGCTGGCTATCGCGCTGGAAATTATGGCCAACGTTTTTCTTAAGTTTTCCGACGGTTTTCGACGTAAGTTCTTTGGCCTTATGTCGCTGGCGGCGGTTCTTGGCGCCTTCAGCGCGCTTTCGCAGGCGGTCAAAGGGATTGACCTGTCGGTGGCCTATGCGCTGTGGGGCGGTTTCGGCATCGCGGCGACCATTGCCGCCGGCTGGGTGCTGTTTGGCCAGCGTCTGAATCATAAAGGCTGGGCCGGCCTGCTCCTGCTGGTGGTCGGCATGGTGTTAATTAAACTCGCCTGATATGATGCCGCCTGTGGATGCGGGCGGCAAATTCTGCTCTCTGTATTACTCTTAAAAAAGAGCCAGTTCGGCGTATTTCGCTACCGGCCGACATGAGGGCAGAACATGATCCATTTGCCAGGCTGGCGCAATATTCCCTCCGCCAGAACGCTTTCCATCATGATTGTCCTCGCCGGGATTGGCTTAATCGTGTCCATTATTTCGCTCCTCTACCTCAGCCAGCACCTGATCGGCCTGAAAGCAAACGAAATTGATAAGCATCGTTCCGTGCTATCGGTGGATGGCGCGGTGCAAACCTCGGTGAATCGCGTGCTGTCGCTGGTGATGGATAACGCTATCTGGGACGATGCGGTGCATCAGACCTATACCGACCGGCTCGATCCGCAATGGCTCTATAACTCCTGGGGCTCCGGCTTTAAGATCAATAACCTTTATGACGGCACTTTCGTGCTCGACCAGCACTATCGCGTGCTGTGGGGATCGTTTCGCAGTGAGAGCTTTACCGAACAGGATACCCAATTTCTCGGCAACGGTTTTCATTCGCTCATCTCGCAGCATGCCGCCGCCCTACGCAGCGGCAAAAGCGCTTATGCCGGCATCACCCGAACCCGCGCCGGTATCGCCTTTATTGCCATTGGCCTGATTCGCCCGACGACAGGACGGCTGCAGGTTTATGATGATACGCGTCGCTATCTGGTGATCAGCCGTCATATTAACCCGCAAATGCTTGAGCGGCTGGGCGATACGTTTCAGATCCGCAACCTCCACGTCACGCCAGGCGGCGGCGAATACAGTATCCCGCTCCGCACCCAGTCCGGGGAAATCGTTGGCTATCTGAGCTGGCAGCCGGGACTTCCCGGCGCTGAAGCCGCGCGGGCGGCATCAAACAATATTCGGCTGATCGCCGTCGTGGCAGCGGGGCTGATCCTGCTGTTTATTCTCTTCAGCTGCCTCGGGCTTTACAAGCTGGCGCGCGGCGAAAAGCTGGCGCGCAATATTGCCATGACCGACTGGCTGAGCCGCTTGCCAAACCGGCGGGCGCTGATCGAACGTCTTAATCAGGTATGCGAAAACGCGCAGTACCAGACGCAAAGCGTGGTGTTTATCGATCTCGACGGCTTTAAGGATGTTAACGATAACTACGGCCACGATGTAGGCGATGCGTTGATTATTCATATTGCTAAAGAGCTTCGGCAGCGCGTGCCTCCCGAAGGGATGCTGGCGCGAATGGGCGGCGACGAGTTTGCGATGACCGTAAGCGGCGAACAGGCGGTAAATCAGGCGTTGGCCTTTGCCTGGGCGGTGCTGGAACTGTTAAAAGCCCCCGTTATCCTCAACGAACGAAAAATTTATATCAGCGCCAGCATCGGCATCGCCAGCGGCGTCCCGGCGAGCTGTTCCAGCACCGAGCTTTTTCGCCGCGCCGATATTGCCATGTACCACTCGAAAAAAACCGGTAAAGGGCGCACCACCTGGTATGACGAAGCGCTCAGCGACGCGCGGCAGTATCAGCTGAATATCGAAAACGGCATCCGCCAGGGGCTGGAGAACGAAGAGTTTGATGTCTGGTACCAGCCGATAGTCAACGCCGATACGCTGGTTATGGAGGGCGTGGAAGCGCTGCTGCGCTGGCCGCGACGTCCGCAGGGGGCGCTGCCGCCGGACACGTTTATCGGTATTGCCGAAAGTAGCGGTTTGATCTACGCGCTTGGTCAGTTTGTTCTGCAACGCGCCTGTAGCGAGCTGCAGCCTTTAGACGATTTGCTGCTGTCGGTGAATATCTCTCCGGCGCAGTTCCGCGACCCGGAGTTTGAGTCGCGGGTGGTGCAGGTGCTGGGCCGCTGCCATTTCCCGGCCCGTCGGTTACAGCTTGAGGTTACGGAGAGCTACGTTCTGGAGAATCCCGAGCGTGCGCGGGCGGCGATTGAAAATTTAAGGTCGCTGGGGATCGCGGTGGCGCTCGATGATTTTGGCACCGGCTACTCCAGCATCGGCTATTTACGCAGCTTTAGCTTCGACAGTCTCAAAATCGATAAATCACTGGCCGGGCTGGTGGATGTGGATACCCAGGCGGCGGAGCTGGTGCGCGGTACCGTGCGCATTGCCGGGGCGTTGGGGATTACGGTTGTGGCGGAAGGCGTTGAAAATCAGCAACAGCTGGCGCTGCTGCGACGGGCGGGATGCGACAAATTGCAGGGCTTCTTCTTCAGCGAGCCGATGCCCGTCGCATCGTTATTGCAGCTGCGCCAGCAGCAAGGCTGACCGCTTACTGGGCGGCCAGCGCCTCAAGCTTATCGCGAAAGCCGGTCACCGAGATGGCGCGGTTGTCCGCCCGCCAGCGATCTTTTGCCCCCGGCGCCGAACTCTGTACCGCGATCACCTGCCAGCCGTCGTCGGTTTTCAGCAGCAGCGGCGAGCCGCTATCGCCGGGTAGCGTATCGCATTGATGGGAGAGCACCGATGTTTGCGCCCAGCCGGTGACCACGCAATCTTCGTGGGTGTAGAGATTATCCAGATGATCTTCCGGATAGCCTGACTGAGTCACTTTTCGTTCTGCGGTCTTGAGCGCCGCGGTCAGATCGGCTTTGCTGCCGCTAAAAATCGGCACCGGCGTAATACCGGAAGGGGCGTAGCGCAGCACGATCAGGCCAAAATCCCACGGCGCCGCGGCGCTGGGAACTATCCAGCCATCGCCGTCGGCCTTAAGCCGTTTGCCCAGCGAAGGGTCCACGCGGCCTTCAATACCGTGAATTTCGTACACCCAGCCACCTTTGCGCGAGATAAAGCGCAGCGCGACGGGTTTATCCGGCTTGCCTTTGGGCGGCGTCAGCAGGCAGTGACCGGCGGTGAGCGCCAGGTTGGGGGCGATCAGCGTCGCGGTACAGAGATTACCGCTGGCGGTTTCCAGTTGCCCAATCGCATCCCAGGGATCGTCCGTGGGGTTGCTGACCGGTTTTCGGTCGTCATGACCAAAAAACAGCGTCTTAATATCTTTTGCACTCATGCCATCATCATCGGCCTGGACCAGCGCTGGAAACAGGGAAATGGAACACAGTAATAACAGGACGTCTCTACGCATATCACTCTCTGGGGAGATAATTATGTCTATTGAAAGTAGCAGCAGATTTAAGTTTATGAAAGTTAAGAATAATTTTAATTAAGCCAGACGGCGGGCGGAATCAGCTAAAATCGCCAGTCGCTTACGGATGAATGGTGTGAATTCAATATGTTAACACCATTTTCCTGCGGCGTTATTTCCGCAGAAAAGGGCAACGGAAGCAACAGAAATCGTGTATCCGAACGTACAACCAGCGGGTAGCGATAAAATGATTCCCGCTTCAGCTTTTTCTCAAGTCCCTAATGACTAAACAGCGCCAATATTGCGGGAAAAAAGAGATTTCTTTGCAGGATAAGCGCACTTCTTTACCTGTTTATCAATTACTTTCAAAGCGAAACATTTTCTCACCGTAAACGTTGTTATTGCTACCACCTTGTTGAGCAAACAGAGATGTTATCCCGGCGATGATATCTGCAATATCAAACACCCGATATACGGGAGGATTTATGTCTAAGCAAGGTATTCGCGCATTAGTTTACGTTTCGCTGGTGTCAGCAATGATTTGGGGCGCCACGGGCTATCTGCTGGTGACGGCGGTTCACGTACTGTAATCCGGGGCCGCGCCCTGGCGGATAACGTCAGCGGGGAGCGGACCGGGAATATGCTGGTTTAAAAAACGCTGCAATAGGGCGATCGGCTGCGGGCTGAGCGTATTTTTCGGCCAGACAAAATAGTAGCCTTCGCCGGTGGCTATCGCGGTAGAGAAGGGCAAGGCCAGCAGTCCCGCGCGGATCGCGGGCAGATTAGGCAATCCCAAAGATATTCTCTTTTTTGCCGCTTTTTTTCCGCAGCTTATTCATCTCACCAACAGTTTCGGCTGCAGTCTGGGGATATTGACGGCGGTGTGGGTGCCGATCGATCTGAGCGTGCTTTCGCTTTTCATTCTGGCGGTTCGTCGTTGGTTAACGGCGCGTTGCGCCAAACGCTTGACGAGGGTCTCGGCTCTTTTTCTGCTGCTTCTGGCGATCTATGGGTTGGGATATAACGTGTGGCAGCTACATCTTTAGTAAAGGAAAAAACGGCTGGCGACCAGCGCGCAGATAATCAGCAGGATCAGGATGAGCTCAAAACGATAGCGCCGCAGCATGGTGCTCTCCAGAAAAAAACGGCGCTGAAGACAGCGCCGATATCGTATCACACAACTTAACCCGGGAGATTAAGCAGCCGGTTGTGCAGCTGGTTTAGCGGTATGATGTTTAGTGGTTTTGTGGTGTTTTTTAGCTGCCTGCGCTTTCTGAGCTACAGGTTTAGCAGCGGCTTTTTTGTGTTTCTTAGCGGCCTGGGCTTTCTGGGCGGCAGCCGGTTTAGCTTCCGCTTTTTTGTGCTTTTTAGCTGCCTGGGCTTTCTGGGTTACAGCAGGTTTAGCTGCGGCTTTTTTGTGCTTTTTAGCCGCCTGCGCTTTCTGCTCAGCAGCCGGTTTGGCAGCGGCGGTATGGTGTTTCTTATGGTGGGTCGCTTTAGCGGTGGTGCTGTGAGTTGCAGCAGCCGGCGCCGGAGTTGTGGTGGTGGCAGCATCGGCAGCGAAAGCAACAGAAGACAGACCCATAGCAGCGGCAACGACCAGAGCTAATACTTTTTTCATTCTGATATCCTCGAAAAGGTTTCTTGTTTCAACCCCACTGCGGGGCCGTTGAAAGAACTATATGCTTGTCTTATCGAGGTTTCCGTGAGTGTTTGGTATCGGCGTGTAACCGTATGTACAACGTGCTGCGGCCAAGGTGGAACACGGCGTCGGGAGCGGGGCCCGACGCCGGTGATTTACAGATAACGCGAGGTAAGGTGCTGGCGGAAATAGGCGCTGTTAAGGTCTTCTCCGGTAGCATGCTGAATCAGCTGCGAGGTGGTAAAACGGCTACCGTGCTGCCAGATATTTTGCCGCAGCCAGTCAAACAGGGCGCTGAAGTTACCGTTGGCGATATCGCTTTCCAGCTGCGGTAGCGCCCGTCTGGCGGAAGCCATCAGCTGAGCGGCGTACATCGCGCCAAGCGTATAGGAAGGGAAATAGCCAAAACCGCCGTCGGTCCAGTGGATATCCTGCATACAGCCGTCGCGGTAGTTGCCGGTGGTGGAAAGTCCCAGCCAGTGCTGCATTTTTTCGTCCCACAGCGCCGGAATATCATCGACCTCGATGTCGCCATCAATCAGCGCGCGTTCAATTTCATAGCGCAGAATGACGTGTGCCGGATAGCTCACCTCATCCGCGTCGACGCGGATAAAGCCCGGCTTGACGCGCTGATTCCAGGCGATGAAGTTTTCGCGGCTAAAGGCCGGCTGTTCGCCAAAGTACTGGCGTACCGTTGGCAGCAGGCGCTGCAGAAAGGCGTCGCTGCGGCCAAGCTGCATCTCGAAAAACAGGCTTTGCGACTCATGGATCGCCGTAGAACGGGCGAGGGCGATGGGTTGATCGAGCCAGTTACGCGGCAGATTTTGTTCATAGCGCGCGTGGCCGGTTTCGTGAATCACGCCAAACAGCGCGCTGAGCAGGTCGTTTTCGTTGTAGCGCGTGGTGATACGCACATCCTCGGGGACGCCGCCGCAGAATGGGTGGGCGCTGATATCCAGGCGTCCGCCGTCAAAATCAAATCCTAGCACGCGCATCGCTTCCAGTCCCAGCTCGCGCTGGTCGGTAATCGGAAACGGCCCCTGAGGTTCGATGAGCGGCGTCTGTGCCTGCTTCTCAACCGCTTTTTCCAGCAGCGAAGGAAGCCAGGATTTCAGGTCCGCGAACAGCACGTCCAGACGGGCGCTGGTCATATCCGGTTCAAAAATATCCAGCAGAGCGTCATAGCGGGAGCCGCCTTTCGCCGCCGCGCGAATCTGCGCCTCCTCGCGGCTCAGTTTGACGACTTCACGCAGGTTCTCGGCAAAACCCTGCCAGTCGTTCGCCGGACGCTGGCTGCGCCAGGCGTGCTCGCAGCGGCTACCCGCCAGCGATTTCGCTTCCACCAGGCTTTCCGGCAGCAGCGCCGCCTGTTGGTACTGGCGAGTCATTTCGCGCAGGTTGGCCTGTTCCACATCATTTAGCTCTTCCTGAAGCGCGTTCTGTAGCCATTCACCCACTTTCTTGTCGGTGAGGATCTGATGCTGCAAAACGCCGAGCTCGGCGAGCGCCGCGCCGCGGGCCGCGCTGCCGCCGGGCGGCATCATGGCGAACATATCCCAGCCGGCGATGGCCGAGAGATGCGAGAAGCGGGAGAGTCGCTGAAAGGTGCGGGTAAGCTGATGATAATTTTTGTTTTCGGTCATGTTTACACTCTGAAGGTGGCAAGTGAACAAAAGAGGTTTTCGTTGGCCTCTACACTATCGTGATACGCCGATGGGGTCGAGGGATGCGGGGCCTTCCGCCACAAATCTCCTGAGGCAATCGGACATCGCCGCCCGCATCGGCTCGCCGGCCATTAGCATAATGTAGGGATTAATCGATTGCGTATTTTATGTTTGGCTCGAAATAATCCGGATGTGCGTAAAGTAACAGACGCTTTCTCTGAACCGCGGCTAAACTTAATGCAGGCACAGCCCGCCTATGCGAGGTGGATTATGAATCCGTTTACCTGGCTGTTTATTGCTCTGCTTTCTATCGATGCCGTTAGAGAGGTGTTAGGAATGTCGTCGGTACTGGGGATGTGGTGAATAGCGTGGCCCGCGACAGGCCACGTTAACCCGCGTTATTTCAGCCGTTTATGCAAACACGCGCCGGTGAGCAGCGCCGCCAGCAGCATCAGCGCGATAAACCCGCCGACGCCGTTCCAACCGTAGTGATGCCAGAACACGCCGCCTAACGTCCCCGCCATGCTGGAACCCAGATAGTAGCTAAACAAATAGAGCGATGACGCCTGACCGCGGGCGCGACGGGCGCGCGGGCCGATCCAACTGCTGGCTACCGAGTGTGCCGCGAAGAAGCCCGCGGAGAACAGCAGCATGCCGATAAAAATTAGCCATAGCGACGAGAACAGGGTCAGCAGCAGGCCGCCGAGCATTACCGCCGTGGAGAACAGCAGTACCGGGCCGCGACCGTAGCGAACGGTCATCGCCCCGGCTTTCGGCGAACTCCAGGTTCCGGTCAAATAGGCCACCGACAGCAGGCCAACCACCGCTTGGCTGAGCGACCACGGCGAGAGCATCAGACGATAGCCGATATAGTTAAACAGCGTTACGAATGCCCCCATTAATAAGAAACCTTCAAGAAACAGCAGCGGCAGTCCGCGATCGCGCCAGTGCAGGCGGAAGTTGATCAGCAGCGATTTTGGCCGCAGCGACGTTGGACGGAAGTGGCGCGACGCCGGCAGGATGCGCCAGAACATCAGCGCGGCTGCGAGGGCGAAGCCGCTAATGACCGCCAGCGCGATACGCCAGCCGAAGAAATCGGTGAATACCCCGGTCAGCAGACGGCCGCTCATGCCGCCAATCGAGTTTCCGCTGATATACAGCCCCATTGAGAACGCCACGACGCTGGGGTGGATCTCTTCGCTCAGATAGGTCATGCCGACCGCCGCCACGCCGCTCAACGACAGGCCGATCAGGGCGCGCATAATCAGGATCCCATGCCAGCTGGACATCATCGTCGACAGCAGGGAGCAGCAGGAAGCCAGCACCAGCGCGGTCACCATCACCTGTTTGCGGCCGATGGCGTCGGATAGCGGACCGGTAAACAGCAGGCCGACCGCCAGCATCGCCGTGGAAATCGACAGCGAGATACTGCTGCTGGCCGGCGAGACGCCGAATTCGCTGGAGAGCACCGGCAGAATCGGCTGAACACAATAGAGCAGCGCAAAGGTCGCCAGTCCGGCGGAAAAGAGGGCGAGGGTGACGCGAATAAATTGCGGGGTACCGCGTTTGATAAACTGGTTTGGCTGAGGAGCGATAATGTCGCTGACGTCGTTTGCCGGGACGGTGTCAGCGGTAGTTGTACGACTCACGGAAAAATCCTTGGTGATAAACAGAGAGTTGAGCGACCGCAATGGCCACTTATTCAGAGTAGGAAAATGTAAATATTCTGTCTAATATATTAATAATCTCAAATAAGACGTTTTAGATATGAATATTGAACTACGTCATCTGCGCTATTTTATTGCCGTGGCGGAAGAGCTCCATTTTGGCCACGCGGCGGCGCGGTTAAATATCTCTCAGCCGCCGCTTAGCCAGCAGATTCAAATCCTTGAGCAGCAAATTGGCGCACGTCTGTTTGCCCGGACGAACCGCAGCGTCAGCCTGACGGAAGCCGGGAGGCAGTTTCTCGCCGATAGCCGGCAGATCCTCTCCCAGGTGGACGATGCCGCCGCGCGGGCAGCCCGTCTTCATCACGGCGAAACCGGCGAACTGCGCATTGGTTTTACCTCCTCGGCCCCCTTTATTAAGGCGGTATCGGACACGCTATCGACCTTCCGACGCCGCTATCCCGATGTGCATATTCAGACGCGGGAAACCAACACGCGCGAGCAGATTGTGCCGCTGAACGAGGGGGCGCTGGATCTGGGGCTGATGCGTAATACCCAACTGCCGGAAACCCTGGTCTGGGAAAGAGTGCTGCGCGAACCGCTGCTGGCGATGGTGCCGCGCGATCATCCGCTGGCGAGCCAGCCGCGCGTCAGCCTGCGGGAACTGGCGCGGGAGCCGTTTGTGTTTTTCGATCCCCATGTCGGTACCGGGCTGTATGACGATATTCTCGGCCTGCTGCGCCGCTACGATCTGACGCCAACGATCGCCCAGGAAGTGGGGGAAGCGATGACGATTATCGGCCTGGTTGCCGCCGGGCTTGGGGTGTCGATTTTGCCGGCGTCGTTCAGACGGGTTCAGCTATCGGAAATGTGCTGGCTGCCCATCGAAGAGCAGGATGCGGTATCGGAAATGTGGCTGGTGTGGTCGAAACATCGTGAACAGGGGCAGGCGGCCCGGCGTTTTCGCGAATCGCTGCTTGCCAGCGCCACGTGAGTTATTTAGGACAAATAACGGCTAAAAATGTGCGGTAAATCACAAGGCTAAGCAAAAATTTGACGATTACCGTTGAAGTGCTTCACCATAGCCGTCAGTTTATTTCGAAGCGCGAAAATAAAGGGAGTCAACGGTGGTAGCGGACAGTCAGCCAGGCCATATCGATCAAATTAAGCAGACCAACGCGGGCGCGGTTTATCGCCTCATTGATCAGCTTGGCCCGGTGTCGCGCATCGACCTCTCGCGCTTCGCGCAGCTGGCGCCTGCCAGCATCACCAAGATCGTCCGTGAAATGCTGGAAGCGCATCTGGTCCAGGAGACGGAAATCCAGGAGCCGGGTAGCCGGGGAAGGCCTGCCGTTGGCCTAATGGTGGAAACAGAAGCCTGGCACTATCTCTCTATCCGCATCAGCCGCGGCGAGCTCCACCTCGCGCTGCGGGATTTAAGCAGCGCGCTGGTGGTGGAAGAGCAGCTTGAACTGGCGTTACAGCACGTTCAGCCTTTTGCGACCCGGCTACTCGATCATGTTGACCAGTTCTTTATTCGTCACCAAAAGAAGCTGGAGCGATTAACCGCCATCGCCGTCACCATGCCGGGGATCATCGACACCGAGCACGGTATCATCCACCGGATGCCTTTTTATGAAGACGTTAAGGATATGCCGCTGGGCGAGATCTTAGCCAACCATACCGGCGTATCGGTCTATATTCAGCACGATATCAGCGCCTGGACCATGGCCGAATCGCTGTTTGGCGCCTCGAGAGGCGCGCGGGATGTCATTCAGGTGGTGATAGACCATAACGTCGGCGCGGGGGTGATCACCGACGGCCGTCTATTGCACGCGGGCAGCAGTAGCCTGGTCGAGATCGGCCACACCCAGGTCGACCCGTATGGGAAACGCTGCTATTGCGGCAACCATGGCTGTCTGGAAACGATCGCCAGCGTGGAGAGCGTGCTGGAGCTGGCGCAGATCCGCATGGCGAAGTCGATGAGCTCGATGCTGCACCAGCAGCCGCTGAGCGTTGAATGGCTATGTCAGGCCGCGCTGCAGGGGGATTTGCTGGCGCGGGACATTATCAGCGGCGTCGGGAACCACGTCGGGCGGATTCTGGCGATTATGGTTAACCTTTTTAACCCGCAAAAAATTCTTATCGGCTCCCCCTTCAACCTGGCCGCGGATATTCTGTTTCCGGCAATATCTGATTGTATTCGACAACAATCGTTACCAGCCTATAGCCGACATATTGCCGTGGAAAGCACCCAGTTTTCTAACCGGGGAACGATGGCTGGCGCGGCCCTGGTTAAGGATGCCCTCTATAACGGATCGTTGCTGATACGACTGTTACAGGGTTAACATTTTTTCATATTCACACCAAAAATTGCGCTATCTCAAGCTGGCTTCCGGCGGCATCGCGTAGACTTTTTCCACAGTTGATTATTTCTCTCCCGTATATTTCATCAACATAACTGTGGGGTTAGTGATGTTTAAGCGTTTCTTCATAACAGGTACTGACACTGCCGTCGGCAAGACGGTGGTTTCCCGTGCGCTGTTGCAGGCACTGGCTGCCTGCGGCAAAAGCGTCGCCGGATACAAGCCTGTGGCGAAGGGCAGTAAAGAGACGCCGGACGGACTGCGGAACAAAGATGCGCTGGTCTTACAGAGCGTGTCATCGCTGGTGTTACCGTATGAAGCTGTCAATCCCATCGCGTTAAGCGAAGATGAAAGCAGCGTGGCGCACAGTTGCCCGATCAACTACGGCCTGCTGTCGGATGGCCTCCTGCGCCTCAGCGGCCAGGTTGAGCATGTAGTGGTTGAAGGTACCGGCGGCTGGCGCAGCCTGATGAACGACCTGCGTCCGCTTTCGGAATGGGTAGTGCAGGAACAGCTGCCGGTGCTCATGGTGGTGGGGATTCAGGAAGGCTGTATCAACCACGCCCTGCTGACCGCGCAGGCGATTGCTAACGACGGCCTGCCGCTTATCGGCTGGGTGGCCAACCGCATTAATCCGGGCCTGGCGCATTATGCTGAAATCATCGACGTGCTGAGCAAAAAGTTGCCGGCCCCGCTTATCGGTGAACTGCCTTACTTGCCGCGCGCGGAACAGCGCGAACTAAGCCAGTATATCGACTTATCGATGCTCGGCGAGATGATGGCGGTAGATAGAATCTCGGCGTAGCGTCCGCGATAGCACCGATGCCAGCACGCTGGCAATCAGTAAACCGGGCAGTAAAACGTACTGTCCGGTCATTTCACAAATCATCAGCGTTGACATAATCGGCGCATGGGTGGTGGCCGCCAGAAACGCCGCCATACCGGTTAAGCCAATCACTATTGCGATCGCCTGGCCATCAGGCAGCCACAGCCCGGTCAGGCTGGCGAACAGCATACCGATCCCCAGCCCAATAAATAGCGTTGGCGTAAATACGCCGCCCGGCGCCCCGGAGCCGCTGCTGGCGAGTACCGCAAGCAGCTTGCAGACAAACACCGTAAGTATTGCGCTGAACAGCGGCGGCGACAGGAGATAGCTCTGGACAACGCTATAGCCATTCCCCCAGACGGCTGGCGCGATCAGCGACAGCAGCCCGACAATGAGACCGCCCAGCGCCAGCTGCCAGGGGGGCGACAGGCGCAGCCGGACAAAGCAGCCATGGCTATAGCCCATCAGCCAGATAAACAGCGGCCCGCAAAGCCCGGCCAGCAGAGCCGTCGCCAGCATCAGCGCATAGTGCGTCGCGCGCAGGGTTTCGTGCAATTCAACGTGATACAGCGGGGCCGAACCGCCGTTCAGCAGATTGGTCAGCAGCAGGGCGACCACCGCGGCAATCACGACCGGGCCTAGCGACGCCAGCATCAGGGTGCCGAATAAGATCTCGGCGATAAACAGGCTTCCGGCCAGCGGAGCGTGGTAGGCGCTGGCCATCCCGGCGGCGGCGCCGCAGGCTACCCACAGCTTCCACTCGTCTTTGGGCGTAAAGCAGCGGGCGAACAGCGACGCGGCCAGCGCGGCCAGCAGGATCATCGCTCCCTCGCGGCCTATGGCGCTGCCGGTGGTCACCACCAGCAGGGAAGCCAGCGATTTTACCAGGCTGGCGGGCGTATCAAACACGCCGTCGCCGGTCTCGAGGGCTTCCATATAGTCGGTTGGCGCATGGGGTCGTGCACTGGTGCGCCGCTGCCAGAGCCAGAGCAGGGCGCCAGCCGCAAAACCGCCGAGCGCGGGCGTCAATAACCGACGCCATCCGGCCATCGACTCGGCGGCGTTGACCAGGCTTCCGCTGTCATTGCTCAGAAACAGGCTTTCCAGACCGGCCATCGCGTGGCGAAACAGGGCAACCGCGAGCGCGGCGAAGACGCCGACCAGCATGGCAATCAGCAGGCGGCGAAACATAACCTGAATATCAGGATAAGCGTGAAGACGATGCATCAGCGAATACGATTAGCGGGGGACATGGCTTATTTTTACCGGGTATAAGCATAGACGCAAAAGCGATAAGTGCGAAAACGGCAGAAAGTGACGTTGTCACCGATAGGCTATGCCCGCCGGGCGGGCATAGCGTCAGGGGTTAACGGTAGAGCGGTTTATCGGCGACCGCGCAGGGGAGCTGCGCCTGCCAGCGCGCCAGCGTCTCTTGCGCCAGCTGGCCCAGAGCCTGATAAAAAGGATTTTCCGCCCCGGCGATAAACACGCTCAGAAAGCGCCCCGACCACGGGAGAAGATGCCAGGCCAGCAGCTGGTTAAATGCCTCATCCTGAGCGGATTCACAAAGCCAGGCCGCCAGCAGAAGCAGCGTCCCGAAGTGGTCTTCCGGCTCGGCTCGGCGCTCAGACAGGCTGATGCCGGTTGCCCGCATCCACTCGCGCAGCGCCAGCGTCGAGTCGCCGAACAGCACGCTTTCTTTGTCCAGCCAGACGGAGCCCCACGGCGGCGCGGGCAGCGCCCACGGGCCGATAAACAGCCGCTGCCAGGCTTCCGCCAGCGGTTCATCGCTTGCGATAGCGAACTGTGCCGCCAGGCCGTCCGCGACCGGCCAGGGCCACTGACTCTGCCAGCTGCCGTCGCGCAGGGCCGCGATTAGCGGAGCCACCTGCTCGCTATCCGGAGCAAAAGAAAACAGCGCGCCCAGCGTACGGGCGCTGAGTGCGACGGCGTCGCGGTCTTGCGCTTGCATCATACCTATTCCTTAACAGCAGAGGGTGCCGCGGCACCCGTTGATTAACCAGCAATCGCCGTACCGACGGTCATATGTAGGCCATAAAACAGGCCGCGACCGATAAACTCGCCGAGTAATACCAGGATCAGTCCGAGCAGCAGGCTGGCGATGCGCGGGTTTTTCTTTCTTGCCAGCGGGCAGATCCAGCAGCCAAGGCCCAGCGTCAAAAATACTAAACGCAGGATTTGTAGCCAGCCGTAGTTTGGCAGCAGGGCGCTGGCCTGCTGCACGGAGCTGCGGATCTCCGCCAGTTCGCTGTTCTGCAAAATGACTACCGCCAGGCTTGCCAGCAGCGCAAGGACGCTCATCGACGCGAAGACGGTGCCGTTAAAAGGCACGTTGGCTACCCGCAGCAGCAGGGCGGCGAAAAGCGGCCCGCACAGCACCATCGTCAGAAAGAAGGCGGCGGTGGTGTAGGCATTATACCAGGTCGGCACGGTATCAATTTGATAGACCAGGGTCATCTCAAGGACGAACAGGCAGCCGAGCAGCATGGTGAGCAGGAGCCAGGCTTTGGCCAGCATATTCGGCATTTTGCCGAGTATCGTCAGCAGCCACCAGAAACCCCCCACGGCGAAAAACAGCGCGCCGCTGGCAATTTCGTTACTTAACGCCGATGCGCCTACCCGGTTAAGCGAGTTAAACGCCCGCAGCGGCGAGCCGAGGTGGATGATTGACGCCAGAAAGCCAATCCCCATCACCAGCCAGATAAAAAACATACCGCGTACCAGGCGCTGGCGGGCTTCGGAGTTGTTATTCAGCGAAAGCCAGCCCAGCCCGCTGACGATAATCGCCCCTGCAACGCTTTGCCCCAGCACCGTAAACAGCACCAGCGGCCATTCATGCCATCCATTTCCCACGTTACACCTCCTTCGGGTTGGCCAGATAGCCGGTGGTATCACCCGTCGGACGGCTGTTGGCGTTAGGTTTAATCACAATGCTCGGTTTAGTGAAGTGCGCGGACGGCAGCGGCGCGACGGCGGCAAGCTGGCCGTGCTTTTCGCGCAGCTCTTCGATGGGGCCAAAGTCGAGCGCCCGCAGCGGGCAGGATTCGACGCAAATCGGCTTTTTATCGTCAGCAACCCGGTCGTAGCAGCCGTCGCATTTGGTCATGTGGCCTTTCGCCGCGTTGTACTGCGGCGCGCCGTACGGGCAGGCCATATGGCAGTAGCGACAGCCGATGCATACCTCTTCGTTCACCACCACAAAGCCATCATCGCGCTTATGCATGGCGCCGCTGGGGCACACTTTAGTACAGGCCGGGTCTTCGCAGTGGTTGCAGGCAATGGAAAGGTAATAGGCGAAAACGTTTTGATTCCACACGCCGTTATCTTCCTGCCAGTCGCCGCCCGCGTATTCGTAAATGCGGCGAAAGCTGACGTCAGGCGTTAAGTTTTTATAATCCTTACAGGCCAGCTCGCAGGTCTTACAGCCGGTGCAGCGGGCGGAATCGATAAAAAATCCATACTGAGCGCTCATGGTTTACTCCTTAAACCTTCTCGATTTCGACCAGATTGGTGTGCTGGGGATTGCCTTTCGCCAGCGGCGAAGGACGATGCGTCGTGAGAGTATTGATACAGGAGCCGCGATCGATGCGATCGCCGTTCATATTGGCGTCATGCCAGGCGCCCTGGCCCATCGCCGATACGCCGGGCATGATGCGCGGGGTCACCTTAGCCGGAATGCGCAGTTCGCCGCGGGCGTTGAATACGCGTACCATATCGCCATTTTTAATCCCGCGCTTCTCGGCATCCAGCGGGTTAAGCCATACCTCCTGGCGGCAGGCGGCCTGTAACACATCGATGTTGCCGTAGCTGGAGTGGGTGCGCGCCTTATAGTGGAAGCCGAACATTTGCAGCGGGAATTTCTCGCGCAGCGGGTCGTCCCAGCCTTCGAAAGTCGACGCGTATACCGGTAATGGACTGATGGTTTCGTCCTTTTCCAACTGCCATTTGCCAGCGATATCCGCCAGACGGCTGGAGTAGATCTCGATTTTACCCGATGGGGTTTTTAGCGGGTTGGCGACAGGGTCTTTGCGGAAGTCGCGATAGGCGACAAAGTGGCCGTTGGGGTCTTTACGCTTATAAATCCCCATCTTTTTCAGTTCGTCGTAGCTCGGTAGCGCCGGGTCTTTCGCCAGCATTTTCGCGTACAGATGCTGCAGCCACTGCTCCTGGGTACGGCCTTCGGTAAACTTCTGGTGGATATCATCGCCAAGGCGCTTTGCGACTTCGCTGAGGATCCAGTAGATCGGCTTGCGCTCGAATTTGGCGGAGGTGACCGGCTGAATAAAGATGAGATAGCCCATATTGCCGGCGTAGTCGTTGGGAATAATATCTTCCTGCTCGACGGTCATCAGGTCCGGCAGCAGAATATCGGCGTATTTGGCCGATGAGGTCATAAAGTTGTCGATAACCACGATCGTTTCGCACTTGCTTTCATCCTGCAGGATATCGTGGGTTTTATTGATATCAGAGTGCTGGTTGATGATGGTGTTGCCGGCGTAGTTCCAGATGAATTTAATCGGCACGTCCAGCTTCTCTTTGCCGCGCACGCCGTCGCGGGTTGCGGTCATTTCTGCGCCGCGATCGATGGCGTCGGTCCAACTGAAGCAGGAGATCTGCGTTTTCACCGGGTTTTCCGGCAGCGGCATGCGTTCGATGGTAATGGTGTAAGTTGACTCGCGCGCGCCGCTGTTGCCGCCGTTAATCCCCACGTTACCGGTCAAAATAGGCAGCATGGCGATCGCCCGGGAGGTCAGTTCGCCATTAGCCTGACGCTGCGGTCCCCACCCCTGGCAGATGTAGGCCGGTTTTGCGGCGCCAATTTCGCGCGCAAGCTTAATGATGCGACCGCCGGAATGCCGGTGATGCGTGACGCCCACTGGGGCGTTTTGGCGGTAGCATCGTCGCCCTGGCCGAGAATATACGCTTTGTAGTGTCCGTTGGCCGGGGCCCCTTCCGGCAGCGTTTTCTCGTCGTAGCCGACGCAGTAGGTATCAAGGAACGCCTGGTCGACCAGGTTTTCGTCGATCAAAACCCAGGCGATACCGGCCACCAGCGCCGCATCCGTACCCGGACGAATCGGGATCCATTCGTCCTCGCGCCCGGCGGCGGTGTCGGTATAGCGCGGATCGATAACGATCATCCGCGCATTAGAGCGCTCGCGCGCCTGTTCGAGATAGTAGGTGATCCCGCCGCCGCTCATGCGCGTTTCCGCCGGGTTATTGCCGAACATCACCACCAGTTTGCTGTTTTCAATATCGGAGGTGCTGTTGCCGTCATTGCTGCCGTAGGTATAGGGCATCGCGCAGGAAATCTGCGCCGTACTATAGGTACCGTAGTGGCTTAAAAAACCGCCGTAGCAGTTCATCAGACGCGCCACCAGCGAGGCGTAAGGGGAGGAGCGGGTGATATTGCCGCCGACAATCCCGGAAGAGTAGTTAATGTAGACCGCTTCGTTGCCGTATTTTGCCACCACGTTTTTCAGGCTGGCGGCGATGGCGTCCAGCGCCTCGTCCCAGCTGATACGTTCGAACTTGCCTTCCCCGCGTTTGCCGACGCGTTTCATCGGGTAGTTGAGGCGGTCGGGGTGGTTAATACGACGACGAATAGAACGCCCGCGCAGGCAGGCGCGCACCTGGTGATCGCCATAGCTGTCCGTGCCGGTATTGTCGGTTTCGACCCAGACCACTTCGTCATCGCGAACGTGTGAACGCAGCGCGCAGCGGCTGCCGCAGTTGACCGAACAGGCGCCCCAGACGATCCGTTCCTCGCCGTGGGTCGCTTCTTGTACAGCGGCGGCGGCGCGGCGCAGGCTGAAAGGCAGGGATAAACCGCCAGCCGCGAGAGCCAGCGAGCCGAGGGCGGATGATTTAATTAGCGTTCGACGGCTAAGGCCGCCGGTATGTTCCTGGTTAGACATAGCTCACTCCATGATTTTGTTATAATGGCGTAATGCCAACGCCTGCGTAAGGTCGGCGTGGAGAGTGAGGGATCATACTTAAAATGGAGTAGAGAGATCTTATCCCTGGTCAACCGAGGGATAAGACTTCTCCAGTCATGCGGCGAGATTACTGCGCGCCGCTGTCGCGGGTGTAGATGATTTTAAAGGTGTCGTTGGCGCAGTGGCCGACAACCTGCGCGCCGGGCTGATCGGGCTGGTCGTTCGGGACAATGGTCAGGCTGAAGCCCGATTCCGGGACGCCGTTGTTGATGATTTTCTGCTGAATATCGCTTTTTACCCGCTCGCAGGAATCCGGCGCCGCGAAAGCAGCTGTCGAACCCAGTAGCAGAGCCGCACATAGCCAGGGTGATAGTTTCATCATAAACTCCTTATTAACGTTATCCAAAGTTAAGCATAGCAGAAGTGGTGTAAACAATTGTATTTGCTAATATGATTGCACTATGCACAAAAGGAATCGCGCGTGAAAAAACGGTTTTTGCTGCTGTTGGCAGTTGGGGCGCTTAGCGCCTGTGATGAAAAGGGCGCGCCGCAGGCCTTCACCCCGGAAATGGCCAGCTTTTCTAACGAATTTGAGTTCGATCCGCTGCGCGGGCCGGTAAAAGCGTTTAGCCAGACGCTGTATGACGAACATGACCAGGTGGTGAAGTGGGTCAAAGGGCGTTTGTCCAGTGAAGGGTGCTTCGACCTGCTGGCGTTTGAGGATCTGGAGAACAAAACCGGCGCGGCGCTGGTGCTGGACGCGAACTACTACCTGGATGCGCAAAGCCACGAAAAGCGCCTGCGTGTGCAGGGCAAATGCCAGCTGGCGGAAATGCCCTCGGCGGGCGTGTCGTGGGAAACCGATGAGCACGGGTTCGTCGTCACCGCTCGCGGTAAAGAAAGCACCGCGACATACCGCTACGACAGAGAAGGCTACCCGCTGGGCAAAACGACGACCGCCAAAGGGGAACGCTTTACGGTGGCCTCAACGCCATCATCCGATCCGCGCAAAAAAATGGACTACACCGCAGTGAGCACCTTAAATGACCGCACGCTGGGCAACGTCAGCCAGACCTGCGATTACGACCGCCACGACAACCCGGTAAGCTGTGAGCTTCAGGTGGTTGACGACAGCGTGCAGCCTTCGCTAACCCGGCACTACACCATCAAAAGCACCATTGAGTATTATTGAGCCGTAGGTTTCAGCAGCGTCTGGCCCGGCGTTTTATGCTCGGCCAGGTATTGGTGCTGAAACAAGCACATACGGATGGTATTGCGGTATTCGCCGTTAATAAAGAATTCATGAATCAGCTCGCCTTCTACCATAAAGCCGAGCTTGCGGTAGATGTGGATCGCTTTTTCATTTTCTTTATCGACGATGAGGTACAGCTTATACAGGTTGAGCACCATAAAACCGTAGTCCATCGCCAGCTTTGCGGCGCGGGTGGCCAGGCCTTTTCCCTGATAATCAGGCGAGATAATAATCTGAAACTCGGCGCGGCGGTGCACATGGTTGATTTCAACCAGTTCCACCAGTCCGGCCTTTTCACCAGCGCATTCAATGACAAAGCGGCGTTCGCTCTGATCGTGAATGTGTTTGTCGTACAGGTCGGACAGTTCGACAAAGGCTTCATAGGGTTCTTCAAACCAGTAACGCATAACGCTGGCATTGTTGTCGAGCTGGTGGACAAAGCGCAGGTCTTCGCGCTCGAGCGGACGGAGTTTGACGTGAGATGCGTCAGTCATGGAAATACCTGTGAGTGATTGCGGAGCTTTATAGGTTGTGGCGCCCGCGGGCGCCATACATTACGGGGTAATGGTGCGTCCGGTGCGGCGGTCAAGGCAGCGCAGGGTGTTAGGTTCCCAGTAGGCGTTGACGTTCGCGCTCTTCTGGCAGTTATCCTGGGCATCAAAAGCCACGTCGGCTTTATCCCACTCTTTTTCAGCACGGGTGTTGACCTTCTGGCGTAAAGAGCGGGTGTCGTTCCACTGCTCTTTTTCCATTGCGGCCTGCTGGCGGCTCTGGGCGCTGTCGCCGGACTCAATCACCAGCTTGTCGGTTTTGGCAAATGACGAGGCGGTAAAGACCATCGCGCTCAGCGCCAGCAGAGCGGTCAGGCACCAGCGTTTATTCAGTGTTGTGTTCATCACGATTTCCTTTAAGTGATTCCCTCGGACTAAGTTTACTACATCTCCTTTCGACGGCATACCCGACAAAACGGAGTAAACGACGGCCATTATTGCGTAGAATGCGTTAACGCTTGCTCAACTCACGACGCTTTATATGTTAAAAACGACGCTGCTTTTCTTTGCCACCGCGCTGTGCGAAATCATTGGCTGCTATCTTCCCTGGCTATGGTTAAAACGCGGGGCCACGCCGTTACTATTGATTCCGGCCGCCGCTGCGCTGGCGCTTTTTGTCTGGCTACTGAGCCTGCACCCGGAGGCAAGCGGACGGGTGTATGCCGCTTACGGTGGGGTATATGTCTGCACCGCGCTGCTGTGGCTGCGCTTTATCGATGGCGTCAAACTCAGCCACTATGATTGGGCCGGCGCGCTGGTTGCGCTGTGCGGCATGCTGATTATCGTAGCCGGCTGGGGACGCGCATAGACCTTTTTTACTGCATGGCGTCGGGATAGGCGGCGCCAGCACACCCCTGTGCGGTAAGGCATTCGCGTTCACGTTCTCTGTTTATTCCTCCTTTCTGTCCGGCGCGATAGTGTGATCTGTCGCGTCTTTTTCGATTGTTATACTTGTATGGTAGTAGGTCTGATGGTTTAATTTTACCCACTAACCGCATAGAAGTAAGGAATGAGAAATGAAGATCGTTGCCGCTGAAGTTTTCGTCACCTGTCCGGGGCGCAACTTCGTCACCCTTAAAGTCACCACCGATGACGGTATTGTCGGTCTGGGTGACGCGACGCTAAATGGTCGCGAGCTGTCCGTCGCATCCTATCTGCGGGATCACCTCTGTCCGCAACTGATTGGTCGCGATGCGCATCGCATTGAGGATATCTGGCAGTTTTTCTACAAGGGCGCCTACTGGCGTCGTGGTCCGGTTACGATGTCGGCGATTTCCGCCATCGATATGGCGCTCTGGGATATTAAGGCGAAAGCCGCAGGCATGCCGCTATACCAACTGCTGGGCGGGGCTTCGCGGGAAGGGGTGATGGTTTACTGCCACACCACGGGTCACTCCATCGATGAAGTCCTGGACGACTACGCTCGTCATAAAGAGATGGGGTTTAAAGCGATTCGCGTGCAGTGCGGCGTGCCGGGGATGAAGACCACCTACGGGATGGCGAAAGGTAAGGGCCAGGCCTACGAACCGGCAACCAAAGGTCAATGGCCGGAAGAGCAGCTGTGGTCTACCGAGAAGTATCTCGATTTTACGCCACAGCTGTTTGCCGCCGTACGCGAAAAATTTGGCTTTAACGAGCATCTGCTGCATGACATGCATCACCGCCTGACGCCGATTGAAGCGGCGCGTTTTGGCAAGAGTATCGAAGATTACCGCCTGTTCTGGATGGAGGATCCGACCCCGGCGGAGAATCAGGAGTGCTTCCGGTTAATTCGCCAGCATACCGTCACGCCGATTGCCGTCGGCGAAGTCTTCAACAGCATTTGGGACTGTAAACAGCTGATTGAAGAGCAGCTGATCGACTATATCCGCACCACCATTACCCACGCGGGCGGGATTACGGGGATGCGTCGGATCGCCGATTTTGCCTCGCTTTATCAGGTACGCACCGGCTCGCACGGGCCGTCCGATCTGTCTCCAGTCTGCATGGCGGCCGCGCTGCATTTCGACCTGTGGGTGCCGAATTTTGGCGTCCAGGAATATATGGGCTATTCCGAACAGATGCTGGAAGTCTTCCCGCACAGCTGGACGTTTGATAACGGCTATATGCATCCGGGGGAAAAGCCGGGGCTGGGCATCGAGTTTGATGAAAAACTGGCCGCGAAATATCCCTATGAACCGGCCTATCTGCCGGTCGCGCGTCTGGAAGACGGTACGCTGTGGAACTGGTAAAAAAGGAAGCCAAAATGAAAAGTATTGTGATTCGTCAGCCCAATGAACTGGTGATTGAAGAGCGGCCGATCCCGCAGCCTGCCGCGGGCGAAGTGCGGGTAAAAATTAAGCTGGCGGGAATATGCGGTTCCGATAGCCATATTTATCGCGGGCACAATCCGTTTGCCAAATACCCGCGCGTCATTGGCCATGAATTTTTTGGCGTCATTGACGCCATCGGTGAAGGGGTGACCGACAAAGCCGTCGGCCAGCGGGTTAGCGTTGATCCGGTCATTAGCTGCGGTCATTGCTACCCTTGCTCGGTGGGCAAGCCGAACGTCTGTACCTCGCTGGTGGTGCTCGGTGTGCATCGCGACGGCGGCTTCAGCGAGTACGCGGTGGTGCCGGCGAAAAATGCCTGGCAGGTTCCGGACAACGTTTCGGACAGCCACGCGGTGATGATTGAGCCCTTTACCATCGCGGCTAACGTGACCGGGCACGTTTCGCCTACCGACCAGGATATCGCGCTGGTCTACGGCGCCGGGCCGATGGGCCTGACGACGATTCAGGTGCTGAAGCGGGTGTATCGCGTTAAGCAGGTTATCGTTGTCGATCGCATTGATGAACGCCTGCAGATGGCGCAGCGTAACGGCGCGGACTGGGTGATTAACAACAGCGATGAGCCTCTGGCGGAAACGCTGAAGGCGAAGGGGATACTGCCGACGCTGATTATCGATGCCGCCTGTCATCCCGCAATTCTCCAGGAGGCGGTCAACCTGGCCTCCCCGGCAGCGAGAATTGTATTGATGGGATTCTCCACGGAACCTTCCCAGGTTGCGCAGCAGGGGATTACCGGGAAAGAGCTTTCTATTTTCTCCTCGCGTCTTAACGCCAATAAATTCCCGGTCGTCATCAAGTGGCTGGAACAAGGTTTAATTAATCCGGAGGAGTTGATTACTCACCAATTTGCGTATCAACAGGTTATCGATGCGCTGGAGCTTTTTGAAAATGACAGGAAACGGTGCTGTAAGGTTTTATTAACCTTCAGCTAATAACAACAGGTGCGGACTCTGTATTCTACAATTAGAGATAATCATTATGACTACCGTAAAAAATGAGAGAACCACTTCCGATCTCATTCGTGCAGCCGTATCTGGTTGGTTAGGCACTGCACTGGAGTTTATGGATTTCCAACTCTATTCCCTCGGGGCGGCGCTGGTTTTCCATGAAATATTTTTCCCGGAACAATCCGCCGCGATGGCCTTGATTCTGGCAATGGGAACCTACGGCGCGGGATATATCGCGCGAATCGTCGGCGCCTTTATTTTTGGTAAAATGGGCGACAGTATTGGGCGCAAAAAGGTCCTGTTTATTACCATCACCATGATGGGGATCTGTACGACCCTCATTGGCGTACTGCCAACCTATGCTCAGGTCGGTATTTTAGCGCCGGTGTTGCTTGTAACCTTACGTATTATTCAGGGGCTTGGCGCAGGCGCAGAAATATCAGGTGCCGGTACCATGCTGGCGGAATATGCGCCGAAAGGTAAGCGCGGGATTATCTCTTCGCTGGTGGCGATGGGCACCAACTGCGGCACCTTAAGCGCCACGGCTATCTGGGCGGTCATGTTCTTCGTGCTCGATCGCGAGCAGCTCGTCGCGTGGGGATGGCGAATCCCGTTCCTGGCCAGCGCAGTGGTGATGATTTTTGCCATCTGGCTGCGTCTTAATCTGAAAGAGAGCCCGGTCTTTGAGCAGGTTAGCGAAGACAGCGGCCTACAGAATGAGATGGCAACGCAGGAAGGGACCTTTAGCGCCATGCTAAAAAGTAAATCCTTCTGGCTGGCGACGGGTCTGCGCTTCGGACAGGCCGGAAATTCAGGGTTATTGCAAACGTTCCTCGCGGGCTATCTGGTGCAAACCTTACTGTTTGATAAGGCCATTCCTACCGATGCGTTAATGATCAGCTCTGTTATTGGCTTTATTACCATTCCATTCCTCGGATGGCTGTCAGATAAGGTGGGGCGTCGCATACCGTATATTATCGTCAATATTTCAGCCATTATTCTGGCCTGGCCAATGCTGTCGATTATTGTGGATAAGAGCTACAGCGCGAGCACTATTATGGCGTCATTGATCGTCATTCATAATATTGCGGTGTTAGGGCTGTTTGCGCTGGAAAATATCACCATGGCGGAAATGTTCGGTTCGCGTAACCGCTTTACCCGCATGGCAATTTCAAAAGAGGCGGGTGGCCTCGTCGCCGTAGGATTTGGCCCGGTGCTGGCCGGTATTTTCTGCAATATGACCGGTTCATGGATGCCGATTGTGATTATGCTGGTGTGCTATTCCATTATTGGCTTAATTTCCGCGATCCTGATGCCTGAAGTCCGCGACCGCGATCTGAGCCTGCTGAATGATGCCGCAGACTGCGCGCCAAAGCCTAAAAGTGTCCGCAGCGGGCAATATATTTAAAACGCATCAAGTCCGCACCCTAAGATGATAGCCGTAAACAGGAAACTGCCGGGCTTTTAGCCCGGCAGTTTTACCTCTTTTGCCAGCGGTTATTGCGAAAATCTAGCCATCCAGCTTCTTGTATGGTAGTTGATGAATGTCAAAGATGTCATACCAATTGCGTGAGATGGTTTATATCCACCCCCTCCGTGGGAAATCAGAAATCATAACTATGAGAGCCATCATGGAAAATATGCTTTTAACAGCTAACGCCACGCTGCCGGCATACGATCGCAACCGCCTTATTCCGCGTATCGTTCATTTGGGCTTTGGCGCATTTCACCGCGCTCACCAGGCCGTATACGCCGATATTCTGGCGACAGAACACGGCAGCGACTGGGGCTATACCGAAGTGAACCTGATCGGCGGCGAGCAGCAGATCGCCGATCTCCAGAAGCAGGATTTACTTTTTACCGTCGCTGAAATGTCAGCGGATGCCTGGACCGCCCGCGTGGTTGGCGTGGTCAAGCAGGCGATGCACGCCCAGGTCGATGGTCTGGAGAGCGTGCTGGCAAAAATGTGCGAGCCGCAGGTCGCGATTGTGTCATTGACCATTACCGAAAAAGGCTACTGCCACTCTCCGGCCAGCGGTGAGCTGCAGTTGGATCACCCGCTGATTGCGGCCGATTTACAAAATCCCCGGCAACCGAAATCCGCGCCCGGCGTCGTAGTCGAAGCCCTGGCTCGACGCAAAGCGGCAGGGCTGCCGGCCTTCAGCGTGATGTCCTGCGACAATATGCCGGAAAATGGCCACGTCATGCGTAATGTCATCTGCGCCTATGCTCGCGCCGTTGATGCTGATTTGGCCGAATGGATTACGCGCAACGTCACGTTCCCCTCGACTATGGTTGACCGTATCGTTCCGGCAGTGACTGCCGATACGCTGGATAAAATTGCACAGCTCACCGGCGTGCGTGACCCGGCAGCAGTCGCCTGCGAGCCGTTTCGCCAGTGGGTCATCGAAGACAACTTTGTCGCCGGGCGTCCGCAGTGGGAAAAAGCCGGCGCCGAGCTGGTGTCGGACGTGCTGCCGTTTGAAGAGATGAAGCTGCGCATGCTTAACGGCAGCCACTCTTTTCTGGCTTATCTGGGGTATCTGGCTGGCTATCAGCATATTAATGACTGCATGCAGGACGAAAACTATCGCCGCGCCGCGCATACGCTGATGCTGGCTGAACAGGCGCCGACGCTGAGCGTGAAGGGTGTGGATTTGGCACGCTATGCCGGACTTCTGATTGAGCGCTATAGCAATCCGGCGCTCAAACATCGTACCTGGCAGATCGCCATGGACGGCAGTCAGAAACTGCCGCAGCGGATGCTGGATTCGATTCGCTGGCACCTGGCGGATGGCGGCGACTTTCCTCTGCTGGCGATGGGCGTCGCGGGCTGGATGCGCTATGTGAGCGGGGTGGATGACCAGGGGCAGGCGATTGAAATCTCCGATCCTATGCTGCCGGTGATTACGCAAACCGTTCAGAACAGCGAAGACGGCGAAGAACGCGTACGGGCGCTGCTGGGTATTGAGGCTATTTTTGGTTTGAGCCTGCCCAAGGAGAGCCGTTTCGTCAACGCGGTGGTTCGCGCTTATTTATCGCTGCAAGCGCACGGCGCAAAAGCTACCGTAGCGGCCTGGGCTCAGGCAAATTAATCTATTTCGCCCGCGTGCCGCCGATCCCGGCGGCTCTGCCATCGCGCTTTATCAGTGGGCGCTTTTCCCGCCTGAAAATATTTCCCGTCTGGAATAAACTTTGATCCAGATCGTTGAATATACATAACTTTATCTAACAACAGTTAAGTATAAATAAGTGGAATTTATTTTAATCAATTAAATATTTATCTGAGTGATTATTCGTTCTCCTGCTGCAGTAAATATGGCATGATGAGTTAACTTACTAAGTTTCCTCAGAAAAAAGGAGAACGGACTATGTACAAAAAAATTTTGCTACCCGTAGACGTTTTTGAAATGGATTTAAGCGATAAGGCGGTTCGCCATGCCGAGTTTTTAGCATCAGCGGATGAAGGGGAAATTACGCTGCTCAACGTTCTGCCGAACAGCAGCAGCTCGATTTTACGCGGTTTTGCCGCCGATATCCGTAAGTTTGAAGCCTATATGCGCGAAGAGTCAGAGAAAAAGATGAAGACCCTATCCCGTCTGTTCTCGATACCCGCCGGGCGGATTCATTCCAGAGTGGTATTTGGCAACGTGCGCGATGAAATCCTGGCCATGAGCAGCAATGAGGAATTTGACGTTATTGTTATTGGTTCCCGTAAACCGGGTATATCAACTCATCTTCTTGGTTCAAACGCGGAGTCGATTTTACGTCACGCCAAAATACCGGTTCTGGTGGTCAGATAGTCCGCATAATAAACCCAGAGCGGCAGACCGTATATTCTGCCGCGACGCATTTTATTCCTCGCTAAACCAGTCGCTATTTTCCTGACGTACCAGCAGCACGGATTCGCTAATTTCTTGCAGATGTAAGCTCATCGCTTTTTCCACCGCGTCCGGGTCACGGGCGACCAGCGGCTGGAAAATATCGTAATGCTGACGCAGCATCATATCGGGAGGAGTCACATGATCGAGGCTCATATAGCGCACCCGGTCGATGGTAGCTTTAATATTTTCGACGGTATCCCAGGCTAACTGGCAGTCGGCGATTTGCGAGAGCTTCTGGTGAAATTCGTCATCCAGCTGGAAAAAATCGGTTAACTGCTGGCGTTCGACCGCCGTACGCTGCTGATTTAGATTTTGCTCAAGCTGGTAGAGCTGTTCATCGTTCACCATCCCGGCGGCGCGCCGCACCACGGCGCATTCGATGGCCTGGCGGACAAAACAGCCGTTGCGCACCTGCGAGAGAGAGATTTTATTCACGTAGCTCCCGCGCTGCGGGCGGATCTGGATCAAACCGTTCTCGGCCAGTTTAATAAAGGCTTCGCGAACCGGTTGACGAGAAACATCAAAGCGCACGGAGACTTCCTTCTCCGAAAGCGGGGTGCCTGGCGGGATCAGACAATGGACGATATCCCGACGAAGGATACGATAAATTTGCTGATTGACGGGCTGTGTCGGATTCAGTTGTGCTTCTGCGGCCATGGATAATTACTTTTTTATGAGGTATTTGCGCTATTTTACGTGTTTTTTCTCTTTCAGCCCAGACCCGGCCTGCTGGCCGGGTCACAGAGCTTAGCCCTGGCGGTGAACGTTCAGCCCGGCAAAAGTTTGGCTGACCGGCATGAGTTCCAGGGTGTTGATGTTGACGTGTTTTGGCAGGGTCGCGACCCACCAGACCGCTTCGGTCACGTCCTCCGGCGTCAGGGCCTGGGTATTTTCGTAAGCTTTCTCGGCTTTAGCGTCATCGCCTTTAAAGCGCACGTTGGAGAATTCGGTGCCGCCAACCAGGCCGGGTTCAATATCGGTCACGCGAAGGGCGGTGCCGTGAAGATCGGTACGAAGATTGAGGCTGAACTGGCGCACAAAAGCTTTGGTCGCACCGTAGACGTTACCGCCGGCATAAGGCCAGGCGCCGGCGACCGAACCAATATTGATAATATGGCCGCGGTTACGTTCAACCATCCCCGGCAGGACGGCGCGGGTCATATAAACCAGCCCTTTATTATTGGTATCAATCATGTCTTCCCAGTCTTCAAGGCTGGCTTTATGCGCGGGCTCAAGACCCAGCGCCAGTCCGGCGTTATTGACCAGAATATCAATCGCCTGCCACTCGGCGGGCAGCCCGGCGATCGTCTCTTCAATGGCTGCGCGATTGCGTACGTCCAGTTGGGCGGTATAAAGGTTGTCGCCCAGCTCATCTTTCAACGTTTTCAGGCGCTCTTCGCGGCGCCCGGTGGCAACCACTTTGTGACCGTTAGCGATAAAACGGCGAGTAATACTTTCCCCAAAACCCGCTGTTGCTCCGGTAACCAGAATAATCATCTTACTGTTCCTCAACGCTTTTTGTGTCTTCATACCATAGCACGCGATCCCGGTGGCGGGTAATGGAAATCATCGGGCAAAGGAGGCCGATCGCGGCGGTTAACAGAGTAATCATTGCGGTCAATCAATGAGTTGCCTAATCTTACAGAATAATCGTATTCAGGAGATGAAGATGTCGGAGAACAATCCTTTTTTCAGCGTCAGCCTGCTGCCTTATCAGGCGCCGCGTTTCGATGTGATTGACGTGAGTCATTACCGTCCGGCCTTCGACGAGGGCGTTCGCCGCCAGCGCGCGGAGATTGCCGCCATCGTTAATCACCCCCAGCCGGCTGATTTTGCCAACACGCTGGAGGCCCTGGAGCAGAGCGGCCAGCTGCTGGCGCGGGTGACGAACGTCTTTTTCGCGATGGCGGGAGCGGAGACCAACCCGACTATTCAGGCGCTTGATGAGCAGTTTTCCGCCGAGCTGGCGGAACTGGCGAATGATATCTGGCTTAACGATGCGCTTTTTCAGCGGGTGAAGCGAGTGTGGGAGCAGCGGGATTCGCTCACTCTGGATAGCGAATCCCGGCGTTTGCTGGAGGTGACCTGGCAACGTTTTACCCTTGCGGGCGCGATGCTTGAGGATGAGCAAAAAGCGGCGCTTCGCGCGCTGAATACCGAAGCGGCAGCGCTGCAAAGCCAGTTTCAGCAGCGCCTGCTCGCGGCGGTAAAATCTGGCGGTCTGGTGGTGGAGGATGTCCATCAGCTCGCGGGACTTAGCGACGAGGAGATAAGCGCAGCGGCAGAGGCCGCGCAGGATAAGGGATTAAGCGGTCGCTGGCTGCTGCCTTTACTCAATACCACCCAGCAGCCCGCGCTGCTCTCGCTGCAGGAGAGGCAGACGCGAGAGAACTTGTTTGCGGCCGGTTGGACGCGCAATCAGAAGGGCGATGCGAATGACACCCGCGAGCTGGTGCTGCGGCTGGCGGAAATTCGCGCGCGTAAAGCGCAGCTGCTGGGCGCGGACGACTTTGCCAGTTGGTCAATGGCCGATCAGATGGCGGGAGCGCCGGGGGAGGCGTTTGCCTTTATGCGACGAATCGCCCCGGCGGCAAGGGCGCGGGCCGAGCAGGAGCTGGCGGATATCCAGCAGGTTATTGATAATGAAGGGGGCAATTTCCGCGCGGCGGCCTGGGACTGGCTCTATTACGCCGAGCAGGTGCGCAGGGCGAAATTTGCCATCGATGAAGCGCAGTTAAAACCCTATTTTGCCCTCGACCGCGTCCTGCGCGATGGCGTGTTCTGGACGGCGACACAGTTGTTCGGTATTCGCTTTATCGAACGATTCGATATTCCGGTTTATCACCCTGACGTACAGGTATGGGAAATTATCGACGCTAACGGCGAGGGGATCGCGCTGTTCTACGGCGACTACTTCTCGCGGGATAGTAAAAGCGGCGGGGCATGGATGGGCGTGTTTGTCGAACAATCGACCCTGCGAGCGCAGCATCCGGTTATCTACAACGTCTGTAACTATCAGAAACCCAAAGCCGGACACAGCGCGCTGCTTTCCTGGGATGAGGTCATCACTTTATTCCACGAATTTGGTCATACCCTGCACGGCCTGTTTGCCAGCCAGAAGTATGCCAGCCTGTCAGGAACCAATACCCCGCGCGATTTTGTGGAGTTTCCTTCGCAAATTTATGAACATTGGGCCAGCGAGCCGCAGGTGTTTGCCCACTATGCGCGGCATCATCAAACCGGGGAAGCTATGCCGGAAGCGCTGCGCGACAGCATGTTCCGCGCGGCGAAGTTTAATAAAGGCTACGATATGAGCGAACTGCTCGCGGCGGCGCTGCTGGATATGCGCTGGCACAGCGTGACGGCGGATAAGCTACCCGAGGACGTGGATGCGTTTGAAGCCGCGGCCCTGCACGCGGAGAGTATGGATCTTGCCGCGGTGCCGCCACGCTATCGCAGCAGCTACTTCTCGCATATTTTCGGCGGCGGCTACGCCGCGGGTTATTACGCTTACCTGTGGACGCAGATGCTGGCGGACGACGGCTACCAGTGGTTCGTTGAGCAGGGTGGTTTAAGCCGTGAAAACGGCCAGCGTTTCCGCGAAGCGATTTTGTCTCGCGGCAATAGTACTGATTTAGCAGAACTTTATCGCCAGTGGCGCGGACACGATCCGCAGATTGAACCGATGCTGGAAAACCGCGGGCTGAGTTAGTCGCGCGTTTTGACGAGTAGAAGAAGACCGGGCGCAGCGCCCGGTTTTTTTGTCTTTTTTCCCGAAAAGGAATGCTCAGACTCGTCAGGATTTGCGAGGTTACTCTGCAGCAGTGCCCGGGCATGCCCGGCACGCATTTGCATTTTTCACTGCGGGTGAGGTTGCTCACCTGCGAACCGTATGCAAGAGCTGCAGGTGAGCAATTTGCTATGGAGGCAGTACCATAGCAGCGAAATTTTATCCTCGCGCTGCGGGCAAAACCATTAAACAGTTAAGCGCTGAGAATATTTAGGACTTACCTTACTTATGACATCAAGGCGTTACGCCTGCCATCAAGATTGGCAGAAGGAACCTGGAGTAGGGAAGCGTTCGCCCCCTCAACTCGGCAAAACCTCTGTTTTGCGGGACAGCCGTTAAGAGCGGATGGTTCAATATGATTTCTGCGCTAACGTTTCGCGAAAAGTGCAAAAATAGCCAATCGAGGCGGTGAGACAAAGCATATAACCGAATGATTCGCAGCCTTCCTCTACGACGTTTTTTACCACCCGAACGTAACCGCCATCGAGAATGGCCAGCCATAAGGCTTGCATGCCGAAGAGTCGGGAGAAGACCAGAATAGCCAACAGGCCGCTGATTAATAGGCCGTACCAGGGGGTACGAGTATATTGTGCTAGCTGGTGCAGGGTCTGACGATAATGAATAACTGGATGAATTAAGGCTAAAAGAGCTGCAATCAGCGCAAACCATACCCAGCTACCGTGAGCAATGAGATCAAAAAGGGCGTCCAGTTCGCGAATTAGCATGGCAAGGAAAAAACCGCCAACCAGAATATTACAGTAGCGCATAGCTTTATACCGCCTGGCAAGCAGGAAATGAATAAATACGATGGCTGTTAAAACGGACTCCTGCACAATTTCGGTCAGTGATAGTTCCGAAATATTATAATCCCAAAAGTATATATCGACCCACAGGCTAAGTACCACAAATGCGCTGGCGCAAGCCGCACCAAGAAAGGAGAGTAAGCTTTTAAATATAGTCATCAACATCACCAAATTTGTTTTTGGCTACGAGGATAAATGATGCGAATCTAAATGCTGTTCACTTTGTGCTGTATTATAACCCTGGTTTTAACACATGATGCGAATTAGCTTATTCTGAGGAATTTAATTTACGGAGATAGAGCGATCGCGCGCAGGAGCGTATATAAATATTGCGTTTAGCTCAGCGCTGCAATTAATTTCGCCTCCTGGGTTTTGGCGCTACCGGTTAGCCACCGCCCGGCGGAGATATGGGGCAGATGTTGAAAACGGGTGGGTCATAAGTCTCAAACCGGGCGCGGAGCCCGGTTTGGTTCACTGTATGTTGTTACACTTTAAGCAGTTTTACCGTGGCCTCAATATCAATCTCATCTTCCGAGAAAATGAGGGTGCTCCCCTGGAAGGTGGTGATAGCCAGCTTTTTCACCGAGCGCATTTCGCCGGGCTTCGCGGCGGATTTTGGCCTGATATTTCCCATCAACAGGCCCACGGAGAGTACCGCATTCTCTTTATCAATGCGGGCATCGGCGGGCTCTTCCTCGCTGTATACCAGGAAAGATTTGATCGACGTAAGCTTAATCCGCTCGCCTGCAATATAGATATATTTGCTTTCCGGCAGGACTTTCACCGCGTAAGCTGACAAACCCTTGTTATTCGTGGTGGGTTCGAACGTGACAGCCGCATCTTTTTTAATCAGTTCAGGGTTGGCAACTTTAATCACATGAAAATAGCGATTATCGCCGTTTTCATCTTTGATAAATCCAAAACCATTATCTTTAAACCATGTTGTGATCGTTCCGTTCATCGCCGTTACCGCCTGGTTAATCGTTTATCTACTCAATTTTGCCGCGGGCAGCGTAAAGCACAATGCCCGCATAGACTACGCCTGAATCTCCGGTCTGCGGAGGCCCGCGTTGCTTACCACATCAAATCATCGGGAACTTTAAAATCAGCATACGGATCGTCTTCGTCCTGCTCTTCCGCACTCAGCGCGCTGTTTAAAACAATGCTGCTGGCGTCGCGCTGGGCGATTTTATCCGCTACGCTCGCCGGGATAATCGCGTATTGGCTCTCACCGTCATTATCACCAGCCAGACGGGCAATGGCGAGACGACCGCTAATCAGCTGCGCCTGGGTCAGTTTATCCACGGCGATTTTTTTAATAAAGTTGTTATCCGTGAAGTTAAAATCAATATTGCCTTTGGATATATCGATTTTATTCATTTCAATAAGCTGCTTAACCTGCGCTTTATACTCTTTCGATAGCGCGGCCTGCTTTTGTTGCTCGCTAAGCTGCTTATCTCGCTCAAGCTGCGCTTTTTTATTCTCTTCCACCGCCTCTCTGGCTTCACGGGCCTGAACGCGGGATTTTTTCGCCGTCCTCTGAACTTTGGCCATTTTTTTGCTGGTCACGAGTCCGGCTTTTAGCATCTGCTCTTGTAAGGTGAGTTTTGTCATCTTGGTATCTGAATCCGCTGAATAATGAGTGAGATTATACCTGCAAATGTCGGGTATGTACCATGCGGTATGGTTTGCTTGTTATGAAGTGCATAAAAATTCTCTTTTTTTGCTATTTATTTGCTATAAATGCACTTTGCGTAATTGATTATGGAGATTGGTGATGATTGTCAGAACCTGGCACGGCTGTGTTCCCGTGGCGTTTGGCGATGCGTTTGCGCTTCATCTGCAGGCGACAGGCGTGCAACATTCTCGGGACATCACCGGCAACGCGGGGGCGTTTGTCAGGCGGGAAACGCAGGGGGAGTGGGAACATTTTTTTCTGGCCACGTACTGGAATAATCTGGATGCCGTCATCGCCTTTGCCGGTGAAGACTATCACGTGGCGGTAACCTATGCGGATGATGAGCGGTATCAGCTGCTCTCCGACCCGTACGTTTTTCAGTTTGAGGTTGCTGACGTTGTGGCTATTTGAGTTGGCTTATGCATAAGGGTGTGCTTGAGGTTCAAAAATTAAGGCCCAAAGGGCCTTATAGGTTATTTCCTTCCCGCCAGCAAGCCAATCACCAGCCCGATGGCGCCGGCCGCCAGCAGCCCGGTTAGGGGATTTTCCCTGACGCGCTCAGAGACCTCTGAAACGGCATCCGAAGCCTGAGCGGCGTATTTCCGGGCCGCGCCTTTTAGCTGATGTTTCGGCGAATCAACCGCATCACCAAATTGCTGCTGGGCTTCCCCGGCAAATTCATTCACTTTATTACCGACTTTGTCGGCCAGATTCTGCGCGTCGTTTTCATAATCTTGTGATGACATGGGAGTCTCCTTTCGTTTGACTTATTTAAGTCTAGTGGCTGACAGGCGAAGTACCAATGCTCAGCCTGCGGTATAGCCCACTCCAGGAATTTTCTACAACGTTTGGGATATAAACCAGGCTGCTGTTTCGACCTCAGAAGCGCTAAGTTGATTGCGCAAAAACCTGGCCAGAATGAGTAGCAGCCCCATTATTTCAATTGATTAAGTTAATTCCTGGCGATAAGATCCGCAAACGCCGTTGCGGGAAAGGTGGCGATTCATAAATAAGAACTATTGATATTCACAATTCCTCTTTTTTCCTTCATCATTTGTCAGCTTTTGCTACTAATAATCAGCGCTTAGCGCAGCATAAGAAAGAAATTTTTTAACTCAAGGCCGGTATGAACTATAAGAATGTACTGAAGAACGCGATATGGCTTGCTCCCCTGGCGATCCTGAGTCTGCAAACGCCTGCGTGGGCCGCAGATGCCAGCAAAACGGCGACCTGTCGGACGGCGCCGCCAGCGGTGGACAAAGACGGTGTGCCGTTACCGCCCGTTGTGGGCAAAGAGGGCGCTCAGCCGGTCTCTGCTAAAGACAAGTCCGGCCACAGCGGCTCAACGGCCAACTGCCAGCCCAAGGCCATCGACAATTAATCATTGACCTCAACCCGGGAGGGACATGGTGCACCCGTTAATTAAGGTGATGCTGGTTGGAGGGAAGGGCGACGGCCTGATGGTTAGCGTTGCCGATAACGCGACGGAGGTTTCCGTGACCCCTGCGCAGTACGGTGCGAAATCCGGCCAGCCGCTGAGCTACAGGATCGTGTCGCAAACCATTGATGATGAATGCTATTTTTTTGGCGTTTTCAACGAGAGCCATGAGGATACGGACAAACTCAAACGCGTGGCGCTAACCCGCGGTATGAAAAAATTCTTCAGTTGAGCCGGTGCCGGGCGGCGATCTGTCGTCCGGTCGGATCATATTTCGTTTTTCTTGTGCCTCCGACACCGTAGCGCAAAACGCTTTTCTCAGTTTCGGGAATCTATGATTAACCATATCCGGATAAAAAATTTCAGATCGGTCAGGGATATTGAGCTGGAACTCGGGGCGCTGAATATCGTCTTTGGCCCCAACGGCTGCGGTAAATCCAATATCTACAAAGCCATCCACCTGTTAACCGCCTGCGCAGACGGGAAGTTCTCCGGCTATATCAGCGATGAGGGCGGTCTGGAAAATATCATGTGGTCCGGGCCGAGCGCGCCGACCGACCGCTTTCCGCGACGGTTGCAGATTGGCTGTCTGACCGATGAGTTTGACTACCAGCTGCAGGTGGGTTTTCCGGAAAAACTGCCTTATCCCACCCAGTTTCAGCTGGATCCGATCGTTAAAGAGGAGTCGATCTGGCTGGCGGGATTTTCCCGACGCCCGTCATCGCGCGTGCTGGAGCGTAAAAATCAGGCCGCGTTCCTGGTCGACGTCAACGGGGAGCGCAGCACCTTTACCGACGCGATTTACGAGAACGAATCGATTTTTGGCCAGTTGGGCGAGCCGCATCGCTTTCCGGAAGTCTCGCGGGTCAGGGAAACCATGCGCCGCTGGCGCTTTTATCACGAATTCAATATCGGCAGGCTCTCGCCGCTGCGCCATCCGACGGTCGGCTATCGCTCGCCGGTGCTCGACAGCGATGGACACAACCTCGCCGCCGCCTTTCAGACCATCGTGGAAATCGGCGCCGAAGAGCTGCTGCATGAGATCCTCGGCGAAGCCTTTCCGGAGTGTACCTTCTACTGTGAAAACGAAAACTCGCGTTTCTCGGTAAAGATGCGCCGCAACGGCGTCTGGCGGCCTTTACTGGCGGCGGAGATGTCCGACGGCACCCTGCGCTTCCTGTGCCTGGCGGTGGCGTTGTTGAGCCCGCGTCCTCCGGCATTTCTGGCCATTAACGAGCCGGAAAACAGCCTGCATCGCCAGATGTTTCCCGCGCTGGCCCGGCTCATTGTCGAAGCTTCGCGCTATAGCCAAATCTGGTTGACCAGCCACTCCGCCGAGCTGGCGGAGCTAATTTCGTCCATGGCGCAAGCACGACTTTACGGGCTGGAAAATCGCGACGGGGAAACGCGGATCGCCGACTAGCGGCACGGGCCTAATCCGGCCCGGAAACGAATCGCCGCCGGAGGCTTTCCGGCGGCCTGGTGTTATGCCGTGGCCGGCAGCAGCGTTTTGCTGCCTTTCAGGGTAAACAGCGAAATAACGGTAAAGCTCAGGGTGATACAGCCCAGGATCAGATAAGCCTGATGGAAGCCGACGGTATCATACATCCGTCCTACCCACGCCGAGAGCACCACGCCTGAAAGCTGTTTCGATAAATTAAAGCCGATCAGGAACAGCGTCGCCGAGAGTTTTGGGTTAAATGCCGAGGAGATATATTTAAAGGTGCCGACCAGCAGGAACGGGATCTCAAACATATGCAGCATTTTTAATATAATGACTTCCACCGCCGAGGTGGCGAAAGACGAGCCTAAAATTCGCACTGACATAATCAACCCGGCAATTAACAGGGCATTCTTGGCGCCAATTCGGTTAATAATCGCCGGCGCGCAGAACATGATCAGCGCATTGAGTAATTCCCCACCGGTGGTCACGAAGCCAAAGACTTCGGTGCCGCGCTGTGGGCTGGAGAAGAAGCCTTTAAAAAAGTTGGCGAACTGCTGGTCGAAAACGTCATAGACGCTGGCGACGCCAACCACGTAAATAATAAAGCCCCAGAAGCGCGGCATCCGCAAAAGCTCGGCGGCGGTACGCATTGAGAAGGCCTGACGGTTGGCGCCCAGGGCGTCAATAACCTCAGCGCTATTGCTGCTCTCCGGTTTTGAGACCCACAACAGCACGCCGAGGATCAGCGCGAAACCGGAGGCGATCCAGAAGGTAATATTGGGGTCGATACTAAACAAAATACCGGTGATGGAGGCGCACAGCGCCCAGCCGACGCAGCCTGAGACGCGCACTTTACCGTATTCAAAACGGTTGGCGCGGCTGACGCGTTCAATATAGGCTTCTACCGCCCCGGAGCCGCTGGAGAAAACGATCCCCAGATATACTCCGCCCACCAGCGCGCCCGCGATGATATTCATCTGCAGCAATGGCGAGAAAACAAAAATAAAGAAGGGGGCAAACAGGATTAATAAAATCGTAATCGTCCACAGCAGATGCTTGCGCAGGCCGAGCTTATCGGAAATCAGGCCAAATACCGGCTGGAAAATGATGGCGAATAGCGAAATGGAGGAGAAGACGATCCCCGTCTCGGTTTTGGTTAAATGGTTAACTTCCGCCAGCCACACCGGAAAAAAAGGAAAGTAGGCTGACATAATGAAATAGTAAAAGAAAAAGAACAGCATGAAATAAATAAAGTTATGCCGTTCTCGTGGCGCGAGTTCAGAGAGTTTCATTGTGAATATTCCATATTATTATGCCTGTCAGGTTGGGGGCTTTCGCCCCCGATTATTATTGGAAGTGAATCGTTAACTGATACTGCCATTGTCTTTCAAGCAGCAGCCACTGTTGCAGCACGCTGGGTGTCCAGGAGTCGTCGCCGCCGATGCCCATGTGTTGAGCATCGAGCGCAATCCAGACGCCTTTTTCTGGCTTCATCCGGTGCCAGTGGTCGGTCTCCATTAACTGCGCGGTGCTATAGGGCTGGACGGAGAAGTGGAAATCGCCCCCTACGTGCCAGCGCCCCCAGTCCAGCGCCTTGCTATCGCAGCGCAGGCCGTTTTCCGTCGGGAAAATGTAAGGGGTGGTCATCTCTTCCAGCGGCAGCTGCCAGCGGGAGAAACAGGCGCTGGTGCGGCGGTCCGGATAGTTCTCGTGCGGGCCGTAGCCCAGCCAGCTGACCGGCTGCTGCTGGTCGGGAACCTGGAACGTCAGCCCGATGCGCGGCAGCGGCGGCAGGGTGCCGGCGCGTTCGCCATCGACCGCCAGATGCAACTTGCCTTCGCTATCAAACGTCATCCGCCAGTGGCTGACAATCACCACTTCGTCGCCGCGCAGATAGTGCCAGCGGCTATCGATAACCACTTCATGGGCCAGACGCTGCGCGTCGCACGCTACGCAGTGGGCCCTGAGGCCGTACAGCCCGGCGCTTTTCCAGCGTTCGACCCAGGCGTTGGGGTCGATACGCTCCACTTCACTGACGCCAATATCGTTATCCAGCGGCGCGCGCACAAACTGATCGCGCAGCGGCGTCAGCAGCTGTTCCACGCCGTCCACCTGCCAGCGGGTTAACAGGCCGCTTTCCCGGTCGACCGTCCACTGCTGCGCGCCGCTGCGCACCGTCCAGGCGGCGTCGCTGCCGTCCAGCGCTGGCGCCGTGCCGGTAGGGGCAGGGCGACGCAGCGCCAGCGGGGCGGCGATCGGGAACTGCTGCCAGGCGACGCGATGCCCGGCGTCGGACCAGGCGGTGGCCTGCGGCTGGACGACCTCCAGCGTTAGCCATATCTCTTCGGCGCCGGCGGGCAGCGCCAGCGCCTCGCACAGCGTCAGCTCGCTCTGGCCTTCAGGACTAAGCTCAAGCTTCACTTGCCCCTCGGCAAAGGTTTCTCCGGCGGCCTGAACCTGCCAGCGCAGCTCTTCGTTATCGGTGGCGCGGAACAGATATTCGCTGCTGACGCCGATCCGCAGCGGGGATTGCGCGAGCAGGGCAAACTGGAAGTACTGCTGCGCGTGTTTGGCCTCAATTAATGAAGGGTGCGGGCGACGGTCGGGGAAAACCAGTCCGTTCATACAGAACTGGCGATCGTTCGGTTTATCGCCAAAATCACCGCCGTAGGCATAGCCAACGCTGCCGTCGTCGAAGGTTTTGCTGATGGCCTGATCCGCCCAGTCCCAGATAAACCCGCCCTGCAGGCGCGGATAGTCGCGAAAGGCCTGCCAGTAATCGGCAAAGTTGCCGAGGCTGTTGCCCATCGCGTGGGCGTATTCGCAGAGGATCAGCGGTCGCTGCTCGCCCGGCAGACTGATCCACTTTTTGATCCCCCATTTTGGCACCGTCGGAATCAGCTGGTCGCGTTCAACGCGGGCGTACATCGGGCAGATAATATCGGTGGTGGTGCTGTCGGCGCCGCCGCCTTCGTACTGCACCGGGCGGGAGGGGTCGTTGCGCTTCAGCCAGTGATACATCGCTTCATGGTTGCCGCCGCCGCCGGATTCATTTCCCAGCGACCAGATAATAATCGACGGGTGGTTGCGGTTGCTTTGCAGCATGCGGCTGACGCGGGCGCTGAAGGCCGGGAGCCAGGCCGGATCGTCGGAAAGACGATTCATCGGCACCATGCCGTGGGTTTCAATATTGGCTTCGTCAACGACGTACAGGCCATAGCGGTTGCACAGCTCATACCAGCGCGGAGCGTTTGGATAGTGCGAGCAGCGCACGGCGTTGAAGTTGTTCTGCTTCATCAGCAGAATATCCTGCACCATGTCCTCTTCGGTCACCACCTGGCCGCGCTGGTGGTGATGCTCGTGGCGGTTGACGCCGCGGATCAGCAGCGGTTTGCCGTTCAGCAGCAGCAGGCCGTTTTTGATTTCAACGCGGCGAAAGCCGATATCCCAGGCTTCCGCCTCGATCGTTTCATCGCCGCGCCACAGGGAGACGACTGCCCGATAGCAGTTTGGCGTTTCCGCGCTCCACAGCGCCGGTTTTTCTACCGGCAGACGAATCGCCGCGCGTTCGGCATAGTTGCCGCGCTCATCGATAATCGGCGAACCCGGCGGCTGGCGGTGGCTGGCGACCAGACGATCCTCATCCCACAGCTCAACCTTCACCGTCAGCTCTTCCAACTGCGCGACCGGCGCGGCAACGCTTACGTTCACCAGCAGTTCGGCATCGCGGTAAAGCGCATCGAGCTGCGGCGTGAGCTGAACGTCGCTGAGGTGCAGGGTCGGTTTGTTCAGCAGCCAGACCGAGCGAAAGATCCCGCTCATGCGCCACATGTCCTGATCTTCAAGCCAGGTTCCCGCGCTCCAGCGCATCACCATGACGCAGATGCGGTTATCGCCGGGCTGAAGGAATGGCGAGAGATCGAAGGCCGCGGGCAGGCGACTGTCCTGCGAGTAGCCGACCCATTCACCGTTGCACCACAGATGAAAAGCTGAATTAACGCCGTCGAAGATTATCTGCGTCTGGCCGTTGGCCTGCCAGTCCTCATCAACGCTGAACGTCAGCGAGTAGCAGCCGGTCGGGTTCTCCTCAGGCACGCGCGGCGGCGTAGTATCGATTGGATAGCGAACGTTGGTGTAGATTGGGGCGTCGTAGCCTTCCATCTGCCAGTTTGATGGCACCGGCGTACTGCGGCTGTCCGGCAGATCGTCTTCCAGCCAGCGGGCATCCACCGCAAACGGGCTGCGGGCCAGGGAAAACTGCCACTGGCCGTCAAGCCGGCGACGAGACGCCGAAGGCCGGTTTTCCCGCGCCGCGTCGGGATCGCGCCAGCTGGCGAACGTCGGGTGGGCCGGTAAACGGTTGAGATGAGTAATGGTCTGGTTTTGCCAGTCTTCGCGGACGAGAACCTGATGAAATGTCGCTCCTGTGGCGGAGATTGAGTCGTGTTGTTGCATACGCATACCTGACGGATAAGTGAGAAAAATGTCATTCGCTAGACAATGTAAATTTGTTATCAGTTATTTTCGTCAGGGCCGCAATAATGGCGAAAATGAAACCCACCGGCGATCACGAAAAGCTGGGAAAAGGGCTGATTTTTGTCGTCCTTTAAACATAAAATGTTAGCGAGCGACATTGAGGGTTCAAAATAGGGAAGGAGCGCGCTATGCAGCGTCGATCGGCAACGCTAGAAGATGTGGCCCGCGAGGCCGGGGTATCCCAGCAGACGGTCTCCCGGGTGCTGAATAATCCGGACGTGGTGTCTGAAAAAACCCGCGATAAAGTGATCCGCGCGATGCAGGCGCTGCGCTATGTGCCGAACCGTTCTGCGCAGCTGCTGGCGGGTAAATCCGCGCCGTCGATTGGGCTGATTACTGCCTCGCTAACGCTGCATGCGCCTTCGCAAATCGCCGCGGCGGTGAAAAGCTATGCGGGTTTGCATCAGCTTGAAGTTTCCATTGCGATGCCGGTGCAGATCGATTATCCGTCGCTGCAGGCCAGGCTCAATGAGTTTCGCGCCCAGCATATTCGCGGCGCGATTATCAGCCTGCCGCTGGAAAGCAGTCTCGCGGAGCGGCTGGTGGCGGAGAATCCCGATATTGCCTGTCTGTTTCTTGACGTCTCGCCGGAGGCCGACGTTTGCAGCGTGCGTTTCGATCACCGCGACGGCTGCGGCGCCTGCGTGCGTCATCTCTGGGACGCCGGGCACCGCGAGTTCGGCCTGCTCGCCGGGCCGGAAAGCTCGATCTCCGCGCGCATGCGCCTGAGCAGCTGGCGCGAGGCGCTGCACCGGCTGGGGGTCAGTAATGCGGTGACGGTATTTGGCGACTGGAGTGCCGCCAGTGGCTGGCACAAAACTTTTGAGCTGCTGCATCACCATCCGCGCATCAGCGCCATCGTGGTGGCTAACGATCAGATGGCGCTTGGTGTACTGAGCGCGCTGGCGCAGCTTAACCGCACCGGCAGCCAGGCTATCTCGGTCACCGGCTATGACGACACGGCGGATAGCCTCTATTTCCAGCCGCCGCTGACCACCGTCGCCCAGGATTTTAATGTTCTCGGGAAGCGGGCGGTAGAGCTGCTCATCCAGCTCATGGCCGCTCCGCAGATAAAAATTCGCGAGCTGCTGCCGACGCGCCTGATTATCCGTCATTCCACCTGGCCCTATGCGGGAGATGAGGAGAGGGAGAAAGGCGAGCTCATTGCGCAGCTCAAAGCGCTGGTGGAAAAGCTGTAAGCAACGGGCCGTTTAGCTTTCATTGATGTTGCGTGTGATAGCTTATTCAACAAACGTACTCAGGGGATTTATCCCCTGAACGTAAAAATGCAAAACACAATCTATCCATGCAAGCATTTATTCACCGCCAGTCACATGGCGGTTTTTTTTGGCCTTTTTTTGCCAACGGGAAATGACGTTATTTTATTTAATTCTGCTGGTTGCGCGTTAAATCGGCTGGGTAAAGCATAAATACGCTGTTTTGTCGCCCGCGTGTCAAAAAGTTTCCCGGGGCTATAGTTTCTGTCCCGGCATAAAATGCTGTAGCGCATGAAGCGACAGAATGCTCTTCTTTTAGCACCATTCGGCTATGCTGAAAGCCAATAGCGGCGAGTAAAGGCAAGGTCATGATGATATTAAAAGGAAAAGAGCACGTTGACTCGGTTGACTGGCAGACGGTGGCGGAGACCATCGCCGCCGCAGGGCTTAATCAGCGGGACGTTGCGCTGGTTGAACGCGCGTTTCGTCATAGTACCTTTTGCTGGTTCGGCTATGAAAACGGTCAGCTCATTGCCGTTGCCCGGGCAATTAGCGACCTGACCTGGTGCAGCTATCTGGCGGATGTCGCGGTGCACCCGCGCTGCCAGGGTAAGGGATACGGCCAGCAACTGATGCGGGCGGTCAGCGATGAGCTGCGGCCGTACGGCAAAACCTTTATCTACTCGGTGGTGGATAAAATAGATTTCTATCGCCGCTTCGGTTTTGAATTGCTGGCGACGGGCATGGTTTGCGCCAGCGAAGAGACGATAGCGCGTATGCGGGAACAGGGATTTGTTGGCTAGCAAATACCGCTTAAAAAAATGCATATACCAAACCTGAGTCGGCTATAGCCGGCCCAGTTAATGATGACAGATAGCCTGGGTTAAAAGGGTAAACTGTGTTACACAGTCTCATTCTCCTGGCAAACATCTGGATGGGATTATGCTGACCACTCTGATTTACAGAAGTCAGATGCATTTAACACAAGAAACCGATCTCATACTGCTGGTTGAAAAAGCGAATGCTGAGAACGCAGCACGCGGGATTACGGGCATACTTCTTTTAAAAGATAATGTTTACCTTCAGATACTTGAGGGCGATGAGTGCGTGCTTGAGCAGCTATTCAGCAAGATCAAGCAAGACGAACGCCACTCTCAGGTTGTCGAGCTGATGCGTGATTACGCGCCGCGCCGGCGCTTTGAAAACGTAGGGATGATGTTTTTTGACCTGAATAAACTGCAAACCGCTGACGTCCTGAGAAAGGTGCGTCAGCTTAGCCAGCTGAAAGGTTATCTTTCCACCGAAGAGCGCGTTTATAAATTTATCCATACTTTTATCAGTCAAAAAAGCGTTGCCGCGCCGTCACCCTTTTTACGGCCTGACCAATGGTCGCTTCATTTGCGTAAACATACATTTCATGTGCCGCAAGAATCGTTTTTTGCCGGTCAATGCTGTCAGTTTGCTTTCCAGCCCATTATCGAACCGTTGGCCGGGAATATCACTTCGCTTGAAGCGCTTATTCGTGATAAAGAGGGCGGCAGTCCTGCTAATTTCTTTGCCTCGATTCCGCAAGAGCAACGTTATGAAGTTGATCTCAAAGCGAAATCAGTTGCCTTTGCCCTGGCGAAAGAAATCAATATTGGCGACCATAAAATATCCATTAATATCCTTCCGATGTCGCTGGTTGTTATTCCTGACGCCATTGAATACCTGTTGCAGGAAATAAAAAAACAGGGGCTGGTACCCGAACAGGTGATCGTGGAGGTGACGGAAGATGAAATGATCTCCGGTTTTAGCCAGTTCAGCAGCGCGATAAAAAAACTGCGCGTCTCTGGTATGGGGCTGGCAATTGATGATTTTGGCGCCGGTTATGCTGGACTCTCGTTGTTGACAAAAATTCAGCCTGATAAAGTTAAAATCGATCGCGAGATTATTACCGACATCCATCAGAGCGGCCCTAAACAGGCGGTGGTAAGATCGATCATCAACTGCTGCCGTGAACTTGAGATTGCCGTGGTTGCTGAAGGCATAGAGCGGATAGAGGAGTGGTGCTGGCTCGAATCTGCGGGTATCAAACGTTTCCAGGGCTTTTTATTTGCCATGCCGAAAGTCAACGGCGTCGGTGACATACGCTGGCCTGTGAAAAAAAGTGAAGTCTGATATGCCTTAATATACTGAGCGGTTTGCCTCCAGCAGCAGCGCAGGCGAGTAGAAATGGAGTATTCAACCTGGATCATCCCTGTTTTCTGAAGCTGAACGGTATTTGCTGAACCGGCCAAGCGTTGATGATGGCCGGTAAGCTCATGCCTAACTGCAAGCTATGCCTATTCTCAATCTATAACAAACTGACCTTTGTTAATCATCGAGCCCGTCATGACTGATTTCATCTTCGTGGGTGTTTATCAACTGCGTGAGCGCTATTTGTTCCTGAAACTTGGTCAGAAGCAGTTCTGCGTCCGTCTTCAGAACGTCTTCAGATGATTCCAGTACTGAATTTATCGCTTTCGTTACGCTGCTAACTAATTCCGCGACGCCGCCTTCCTTGCCAATAGCAAGCATCAGAGCGCTAATGAGCAAAGACTGCGCCTCGACCTGGGCAGCAAGCTGCTTACTTTCGGCATCCATGGCAGAAATTTTAGCAATTATGCTGAGAATGACATTATTCATTGTATCCCTCAAATCAATCAATTAGAGCGGGTTGTTGATGGCTATATTCGACGTTGACAGTCCGAAATAACCATAGAACATAAATATGCCAGAAAAAATATCAGTAGCGATAGTCAGGTTTTAGACATCACCAAAATAAAGCATGAAAACGCGCCGCTCCCTCTTCCATTTTTCCTCCAGCGATCGCGCCCGACAGCGCGCAAGAGAGCATGAAGAGAGCGGTTGTTGACAAGAAAGACGGCAGACTTGAAGTTGTGTTAAGCCCGGCCGACCTCTGATGTTTCTTGGTTCAGCATCAACGCGTAGCGGGCGAAGCGGAAAATTTTAGGATGTTTGGCCGGGAGGATAAACGCGTTTGCAAGAGCGGCTATCTCTGTCCATCAAGCTGCGGCATGGTCTGACGCCCGACCATGAATATGGCTCATGTTGTAATGAAATTAACTCGCTTTTACTCATCTAATGACTCTGGCATAACATGCTGTATTCGATATAGATAATATGAAGATGAAGACCGCTTATGGAAGCGTGCGCCAGCCTGCAACCATCAGAAAGGACTGCGGTTTTTCTCTCAGAACTTAGGATGCACATCTGCGATGAATCAACAATTTACCTATACTATTAAACGCACTTTGTTTGATGAAAACTATAACCCCTCTGAAAATACGCGTATTACAACCAACTTTGCTAATTTAGCCAGAGGGGAAAATCGCCGGGAGAATCTGCGCAACACGTTAGCCATGATAAACAACCGTTTCAACAACCTGGCGCATTGGGATAATCCCAAAGGCGATCGCTACGCGGTTGAGCTGGAAATTATTTCAGCCGAAATGAAGATCAACGCCACCGGCGATACTTTTCCGGTGATTGAAATATTGCAAACCGGCATTATTGACAAAAAGACGGATAAACGCATTGACGGTATTGTCGGCAATAATTTCTCCTCGTACGTTCGCGATTACGACTTTAGCGTAGTGTTGTTAGAACATAATAAAGGGCGAGCAGGTTTTAGCATTCCCGAGGGGTTTGGCGATTTACACGGCAATATATTTAAAGATTTCGTCAATTCAGCGCAGTACAAGGCCAATTTCAAAAAAACACCGGTCATCTGCCTTAGCGTCTCCAGCAAAGACACCTATCACCAGACCGGAAATCAACACCCGGTGTTGGGCCTCGAATACCGGCCTACCGCCTCATCGTTGACTGAGCAATATTTTGGCAAAATGGGCCTGCAGGTTCGTTATTTTATGCCGAAAAACAGCGTCGCGCCTCTGGCATTTTATTTTTCGGGGGATTTGCTGAGCGATTATACGAGTCTTGAGCTGATTAGCACCATCAGCACGATGGAGACTTTCCAGAAGATATACCGCCCGGAGATTTACAATGCGAACTCTGCTGCAGGACTCTGCTACCAGCCCGATCTGCATCATCAGGACCATTCGTTAACAAAAATTGTTTACGACCGTGAAGAGCGCAGCCAGCTGGCGGTAGAGCAGGGGAAGTATACCGAAGAGCATTTTATTAAACCGTATAAAAATATTCTGCAGCAATGGTCTGCTCATTACGCTCTTTAAGACATCGCATAGATAAGGTTATCGATAATGAAAAAATTATTACCAACTTCAACGGCTGGCAGCTTACCGAAACCCTCCTGGCTTGCTGAGCCGGAGAAACTGTGGTCTGCCTGGAAATTACACGATCAGGAATTAATCGACGGCAAAAAAGATGCGCTGAGTTTGTCCTTATTCGACCAACTGCGCGCCGGTATCGATATCGTCAGCGATGGCGAGCAAACGCGTCAGCATTTTGTCACCACGTTTATCGAGCATCTCAGCGGCGTTGATTTTGAAAAACGCGAAGTCGTTAAAATCCGCAATCGCTACGACGCGAGCGTACCAACCGTGGTAGGGGCCGTTGAGCGACAAAAACCGGTATTCGTTGAAGATGCGCGTTTTTTGCGTCAGCTGACCAAACAACCGATTAAATGGGCGCTGCCGGGTCCCATGACCATGATTGATACGCTTTATGACGCTCATTATAAAAGCCGCGAAAAACTGGCCTGGGAATTTGCGAAGATACTTAACCAGGAAGCCAAAGAGCTGGAGGCCGCCGGCGTCGACATTATTCAGTTTGATGAGCCAGCCTTTAATGTGTTTTTTGATGAGGTCAATGATTGGGGCATCGCGGCGTTAGAAAGAGCGATCGAAGGGCTTAAATGCGAAACCGCGGTCCATATCTGCTATGGATACGGCATCAAGGCCAATACCGACTGGAAAAAAACGTTGGGAACCGAGTGGCGCCAATATGAAGAAGCGTTCCCTAAGCTGCAAACATCCAACATCGATATTATCTCACTGGAGTGCCATAACTCGCGGGTGCCTATGGATCTGCTCGAGCTGATTCGCGGTAAAAAAGTCATGGTTGGAGCCATAGATGTGGCAACCAATACCATTGAAACACCGGAAGAGGTGGCCGCGACTTTACGCAAAGCGCTCCAGTTTGTGGAAGCTGATAAACTCTATCCGTCAACCAACTGCGGCATGGCGCCGTTATCTCGCCGGGTTGCTGCAGGTAAACTGCAGGCGTTAAGCGCCGGGGCGGAGATTATCCGCAGGGAGCTCCAGGGAAAATAGCCCGCTGGCAAAGGGCAGGAAAGCATCGCCGTTGCTGGCAGATGTCCAGCGAATGCAACAGCGGCAGCGGCGCTGCTGCTGGCTCTGCTTTAATATCTCACGGAGCGGTTATCGGCAGGGAAATACTCATACGCAGCGTCGCTAGTTACTTAAAATATTTATCCAGTGGATCGTAATGGCGGTATTTTCTAAAGAAAAACAGCCAGTAGATAAAGCCCAGAATAGCGCCCAGCCCGGCAAACTGCAGATAAAGCGTTTTACGCCGGACAAGCAGGTCGACAAATGAATACGCGCTTTTCCACATATCAATAATGCCACCGTTTATCACCAGATCTGTAAACAGCGCAAGCGCCGGCAGGGCAACGGCGTACGCGGCCATAAGGTATAAAAGGGCCGCAATCCTCATTTTGGTATTGATGTGCATGTGCCGTTCCTTGTCCGTGTTTTTAAAGCATAACATAGCTTATCAAGAACCAGCCTGCGATCGGCATTAGCCGATGCGGACACGATCGTTGGCTCCGAAAGGACCATTTGGATATGAAATCCAGATGGTCCTTACTGCCTGCTGCTAGTGATTATGATCTCTGAGAAACACGGTTAATACATCCTTAGGCGGGGTCACGCCACATTCAGAAAGCAACCAACCGACAGCGCCGCGATGATACGTACCATGAAAAAGTACATGATTGAGCATATCCAGTGCTTTCATTTCACCCTTCCCGCCATCGACAAAGCGGAATTCTATACTATGCGAAAAATCAACGGCGCTCATGGTGCTCACATATTGAATATTCCAGTCTGTACATTCGGTCATCTTTGACAAAAGTTCATCAGCAGACGGTGTCTCTGGCGTATTAAGCGCTGTGTAACCGTGTTTTTGCCCGCTAATATTAGCCCTGAAAATCATATCCACCACATAAATATGATTCATGAGCCTGAGCATAAGATGGTGTTTATGGGCATAAACCGAGGTATCAACACGTTTTATTGCTTGTAACGTTTCTGCGTCTATCCATTGCTTATACTTAAAAAACGTAACTACCTGATCCGCACCCATATATCGCCTCCGTTTTACATTAAACCATCATATCAGCAACATATGCAGAGGGAAATCTTCTCATCCTGACAGGCAGCGCCCTGCAGTAGAAATTATGTCATTCCTTTGAATCAGCCTGTCGTTTTTCCTGCGAATGCAATACGGCTGCTTTTTGTCACCTCGTTTTTTCATTCAAACTCGCTATCAACAAATAAAGATAACCCAACCATGTGCCCTGGCGGCGTGAAAAATCCGCTGCTTGTCGCATGCATAAGATCTATCGAGCAATATTTTGTATTTAAGGTGAAGGTTAATTTCACATCATGGAGGCTGAATTTTCGGCGCAAATATCGAATAAATGTGAAAATCAAATGGACATCAGATTACAAATCATTACATTTGATTTCACAACATTTCAGAAAACGGAGTTTTTGATGTCGTGTGTGTCATTTCCCAGGTATGGGATTCTGCTGGGCAGCCTCACTGCAACAGCCCTCCCGGCAGCGCCCCTGAGTCCTGCGGACCAGAATGCCATTGAGCAACAACAAAAGGCATTGCTGGAACAGACGCAACAGCAGCGCGATATGCTCCGCCATTCCACATCCGCGCCCTCTCTCCCGGAAGCCCCCCCTTCAGAACCAGACGGTCAGTGTTTTCAGCTCCGGTATATCCGGCTGGAGAACGTCACAGTGCTCCCGCGCTCTGCCGTGCGAAAACTGACGACCATCCCGGAACAGGGCTGTATGACGCTCCCGGATATCCGGGAGCGGGTGCGGGATGTCACCCAGGACTACCTTTCCCGGGGATTCATCACTTCACGCGCCTGGCTACCGGAACAGGATATTTCCGGAGGAACGCTGGTCATTGCCGTCACAGAAGGGAAGGTGGAAACCGTCACACTTGAGGGGCATGAGGAAAATGCCATCAGGATGGCTTTTCCCCGGACGGAGGGCCGGGTACTCAATCTCCGGGATACTGAACAAGGTCTGGAGCAGCTTAACCGTCTGAACTCACGTCCACTGACCGTGGATATTCTGCCGGGGAGCCGGGAAGGGTTTTCCCGGATAGTGCTGGTACCGGTCAGCCAGCGTTTTCCCGTCAGTCTTGATGTGGGCGCAGATAACAGCGGGCAGAAAAGTACCGGCAGCGGACAGCTGAATGCCCGTCTGACAGCAGACAATCCGCTGAGCCTGGCGGACCAGTGGACGCTGGCCGCAGGCAGGGACAGTGAGTTTCACCATGACAGACGCAGCCGTAATATTCAGGCCGGCGTTTCGGTTCCTTACGGGTACTGGTTGTTCAGCGCGCAATATGCGTGGTCCGATTTTTATCAGACGCTTTCTGTTAGTGGAGCCCCGCAGCGCTGGCGCTATGAAGGCACCGTGCAGTCACAGCGGCTGGCCGCCAGCCGGACGCTACTGCGTGACGGTAAGCAACGTCTGGCGCTGGATGTCGCCTTATCCCGCCGGAAAACCGAAAACCGGCTGGGCGGCGTACGTCTTGACGTCAGCAGCCCGACGCTCAGCAGCGTGACTGCCGGACTGAGCTACAGCCGGAGTATCGGTGGAGGCTATCTCACGCTGGGTCCGTCCCTTTCTCACGGCGTCCCGTTCGCCGGCGCGACACGGGATGACCCGGCGCATCCCGGCCTGCCCCGCAGCGAATTCCGGCGCTTCAGCGTTAGCGCAAGCTGGTTTTACCCCATGACATCCTCTGTGTACTGGCTGACCTCAGCCTGGGGGCAGACCACGCCTGACAGACTTTATGCCAGTGAGCAACTGTCCGTCGGAGGGCAGTATTCGGTCAGGGGGTTTAAAGAGCAGTATCTCAGCGGTAACCGCGGCAGCTACTGGCGCAATGAACTGACATGGCAATGGATGACGGTGCCGGGCGTGGGGGCATTCTCAGCAACGGGTGCACTGGATACCGGGCATGTCATGCGCCAGGAAGGGATAACCGACGGCGGAACGCTGACAGGGGCTTCCGTCGGACTGGAGCTGGCTGGCCGCTGGTTCAGCCAGTCCCTGACGCTGGGGGTGCCGCTGTCGTACCCCGACAGACTCACTCCGGATAAACACGTGGTTTACTGGCAGGCCACCGTTTCACTTTAACTGCCGGCACACAGCAGGGGCTATGACGGCTCCTTAATACAGGATGTTCTGACATGGATAAACTCGCACATCCGCTGGCCCGTGGGGCCAGCTGGCTGCTGATATACCTCACCGCCGTTCAGCCTCTGCATCCCGCCATTGCCACGGGTATCACTGCCGCGAATGGCAACACTCAGGTCGCGATGAAACCCGGTAATGTCCCGGTGGTGAATATCGCCACGCCCAACGCGGCCGGTATATCGCACAACACCTACCAGGATTTTAACGTGGGAACGCCGGGCGCGGTGCTGAATAACGCCACGCAGGGCGGGAAAACACAGCTTGGCGTCACCATCGACAACGGCAATGCCAGACTCAAAGGTAAACCGGCCGAACTGATTATTAACGAGGTGACCAGCGGCAACCGTTCTGAACTGAAAGGCAGGCTGGAAGTCTTCGGCAATAAAGCCGGCGTGATGATTGCCAACCCGAATGGCATCACCTGTGACGGATGTGGTTTCATCAATACCCCGTCAGTCACTCTGACGACGGGCAAACCGCAGTTTGATAAACAAGGGGCGCTCGATGCCCTTGAAGTCAAAAAAGGTGCGGTGATTATCGGCGGTAACGGCCTGGATGGGGCCGGCGCTGAATATGTTGATGTCATCAGCCGGGCCACTGAACTGAACGGCAAAATTAACGCGAAAACCCTCACCTTGACTCAGGGAGCGAACCGGGTCAGCTTTAAGGACGGCACGGTAAAACCCATTGCTGGTGAGGGTGCAAAGCCTCAGCTTGCTGTCGATACAAAGGCGCTTGGCGGCATGTATGCCGGTAAAATCCGCCTGGTCGCCACTGAAGCCGGGGTCGGCGTCAACCTGAGCAATGTGACCTCAACTCAGCGGGATATTTCCCTGACGACGGCCGGAAAAATCACCCTCAGTAACGTTAAGGCGCAGACTGACCTGAACGTCAGCGGGCGGGATATCGTCACGCCAGCCGGGTTCAGCGTGCGCGCTGAACGTGATATGACGCTGGCGGCGACCACAGTGGATAACCGGAGCAGCACCACTGCCCACGGGGATATGCGGGTATTTGCGTCAACGGTGCGCAACACGGGTAACGGTGCGTCATTACACAGCCATAAAAATCTGTGGGTACAGAAGGATGCCCAGGGTAACAAAGCCACACTTGTGGAGAATCGGTCGGCTCGCATTCAGACCAATACGGGCGACCTGATAATACGTTCAGAAACGCTAAATAACATTCGTGATGTACTGACTTACGAATGGAAAGATATCAGTCCCAATTCAACAGCATTTGTTAATCTTCCACAATACCGTACTATCAGTGCTATCAGGCATGCTTCAGGAAACATTACCCTGGCTGATGTGATTTACTGGGATGCGACATTAGGCGGCAAATGGTTTGGTACTGCTAATTTTAACCAGTCGAACCTGGTCAATACCGCCAGAAAAGAATATCGGCGAACCGCTACATCGTCCGCAGCCTCCATTCAGGCTGGCAGAAATGCTTATCTCAATACCACTCATCTGACTAATAACGAAAGTCTTATAAAAGCAAATCAAGATCTGATTCTCACTGGAAAAACGTTTAATCATATCAGTGGAATCACCGGTACCAGGGATACCTGGTCCTCCTATAATACGGCGTATCGTCCATCTAATACTGCGTCACCTGCGGTTCCTGAAAGTCAGTTAACTATTGCCGGGAAACAAAATAAAACTTATACGTTCCAGAAAACAGGCGAGATCAATAGCTGGAAAAATCCGACGATCTCGCCCGCAATACTCTCTGCTGGTGGGAACCTGGTGGCGGATTTTTCTGTACGTATTGAGAGTAAAGAGCCCTACGTCACGAATGTTCAATATTCGGATGTGATGGCCCGGCCGGACACGATGACGGCAAAAAATATCCTGCTGCGCGCCGGAAGCATTGTTACCACCGATGTGATGAAGGCCTCAGGGGATATTACCTTACAGTCAGACCGTGGCACAAAAATGGCGCTGGCGCTGATGACGGCCGGAAAAGATATCTCGGTTCTGGCGGGCGTAAGTGTTGAATCCTGGCAGAGTGAGCTCAAAGGACAGAACATTACCCTGGTCAGTCGCGGCGGTGACGTCACCTCTCATACCAGCGAGTGGCCCAACTTTTTTCATTCTGACGGGCTACGCTGGCTGGGAAACCTGGAGGCTTCACGTGATTTATCACTCACCGCAGGTGGCAATATTCTGCTCAGGAACACACGTTTTCCTGTTCTGAGCCAGAATATTTCTCTGGTTGCGAACGGGGATATCACGTTTGATAAAAATGACGCCATGCTGTGGCACGGGCGACCTGGCACAGTCCTGACCTACGCCCGCAAGCAGGAACTGTTTAACCGGATGTTGCCCGGAGAGCCGCTGCGTGCTTCGGGTGATATCACCCTGAGCGGCCGGCGTCTGTCTTTGTATGGCGCAGGGCTCGAAGCCGGCGGGAATATCAGCCTCTCATCGGCTGCCAATACTGACCTGAACATGCGGAGCCTGAGTGACCTCTACAGTGAGTTTTTTCCGGACAGCCGGATACCTGAATTACGCAGCAACCTGAAAGCAGGAAGTAATCTGCTCATCAGCTCAGCGGCAGATATCGGCGTGCAGGGCGCTCATATTGTCGCCGGGAAAACCGCGACGCTGCAGGCAGGGAAACTTCTCTGGCTGGGCGCATACGGATATGGCGTAACGGACAGTAGTAATGACAATAACAGGGATGAACTCAACGTACTGACCCGCCTGCACGGTGCGAAAAGCCTGACTCTGGCGGCAAACGGGGGTATCCAGGCTGACGGCAGTACGCTGACCTCTGACGGTAACATAACGCTGACATCCGGCGGGAATATGCAGTTTCAGTCCGCCCGGGGGACGATGTATCGCGAGTCAGGGAACAGCTGGACGGAAAGCGTTAGCCAGACAGGCGTCACGCTGAATTCAGGTGGAGCACTGACGGTTATCTCGGGTGGCAGCATTCTTTTTCAGGCATCGCGTTTACTGGCAAAAGGGGCGATGGATGTTGCAGCAAAAGGTGGCTGGCTCTATGCCCAGGCGATGGAAGAGTCCAGTCATTACGAACGTCAAACCACGAAGAGAAAGTGGTGGGGTAAGAAAACCACCGTCAAACAAACGAAACACACCACCACTAACCGGGTGACGGAGTTTATTGCGGGAGGCAATCTCAGCCTGCTGAGCCGCGATGACAGTACCTATGAAGCCAGTAAAATCGAGGCAAAAAAGAACGCCACGCTGACCAGTACCAGTGGAAAAGTCAGTTTCCTGGCCGTGAAAAACACCACTTTCGAGCAGACTGTCAGCACCTCGAAAGGCTTCTATATCAAACAGGCAAATAAAGGCTACAGCGAAGGAAAATGGGTGCTTCCGTCTGTTCATGCTGGCGGAAAATTGACGGTCAACGCGGCCAGCGGTATCAGTGCCGATATCAAAGCGAAAAATGGTCAGGCTTTGCAGGGCGCGATTACTGCTCTGGCGGCGTTACCCGGTACAGAGTGGCTGAAGGGACTGAATTCACGCAGCGATGTTCAGTGGAATACGGTTAAGGATGCTTACGACAGCTGGAATTATAAAAGTCAGAGCCTGAATCCGGCAGTGGCGGCAGTAATCGCTATCGCAGCAGCTGCGGCCACCGCAGGCAGTTCACTGGCGGCGACAGTTGCATCTTCAGTAACTTCCACCGTGGGTGGTGGCGCAGTAACGACTGGCGCGGTTACAGCCGGGATGTCTTCGCTGGCTGCACAGGCCGCCGTGGCACTGGTGGAAAATCAGGGAAATCTGTCAAAAACGCTGTCGGCGCTGGGAAGCAGCAGTTCGGTCAAATCGCTGGCCACCTCTATGGTTATCGGGGGCGCGCTGGCGGGCTTTGATAAGGTCATGAATATTGATGTTCCGCCCGACAAGGCCCGGTTACCGGCGCTGGTCAAAAACGAGGGATGGGGAAAAATCGTCCAGCGCGTGGCCGGCCAGTCGGTTATCAGCTCAAGCCTGAACACCGCCATCAATGGCGGCAGTTTTAAGGATAACCTGACTAATGCCCTGCTGGCGAATATTGGCAACCAGATTAATGCCGAAGGGGCCGGGCTGATTGGCGATAACGGCGAGGTTCTGGGTATACCGGGCAAGTCGCTGAGTCATGCGGTGGTCGCGGGTATCAGCGCTGAAATTGGTCGTGGTGACGGGAAAGGGGCCGCTGCCGGAGCGTTAGCGGCGGAGCTGGCCGGGGTTATCATGCAAAGTTCTTTGTTTGAGCCGGCTAATCTGAATGAACGGGAACGTCAGTTACTGCGGTTGCAGGAAGCCTTAAATGGTAACGAGGCAAAAGAGCAGACGGCACGCGTGATTGGCGCGTTGACTGGTGCGCTGATTACGCACACACCAGAAGGTGTATACAGCGGTGCGGATAGTGCTCAGAACGTATTTCGCTACAACATGACGGAACATATGTTGCAGCAGTATGCCCTGGATAATCAGCGGGATATTCTGGCAGCCAGTAAAGGAGATACGGCGGCGGTGAAGCGTGTTCAGGCCCGGCTGGAGGCTGCCACTATGGTTGCTGTTACTGCTGGCGGTGGCTTGGCTGTCACCGCCGGAGGATTAACAATCCTGGGGGCTGCGCCCGAAATAGTTTTAGCCGCTCGTCTGATTATTGCAGGATGTAAAACTAACCCAGCACTATGCGTAAATCAGGCGGGTATCTATGCTGTCGACATTATCGCGCCCGAAGCAATAATAGGAACAGGACCAATCGTTGCCGGTACCACACTGGTTGTGGGAAAAACCATTGACAGTACGAAAAAACTAGCTCAACAAGCTACAAATACAGCTGAGGATGCTATAAAAAACATGGCATTCAATGTTCAGCCTGTTACTGAAATTGTTAATAAAGAAATTGCTGGTTTTAGCTTATCGGCTAAAACCATATCTTCATTAAATGATGCTACAAAAAATGTTAAAGAAGCAACATTCTCTCGTGTGGGGAGATGGATGTCGCCTGCTGAGTTTAATAAAATGCAACTTACAGGAAAAGTTGTTCAAGGGGGGGAGGGCAAACTTTTGTGTCTACCAATGGCGTTTTAGATTATAAGAGGGCTGCATCTCCTGGATCGATTTATGTTGAGTTTGACGTTCCTACGAGCAGCTTATTAAAAGGTGGAAAAGATGGTTGGTTCAAACTAATTGGGCCAGATGCAAATGCTTCACAGCAATTATTGCTGAACAAGCAAGGGGGCACTCAGTCACCCGATGTTAAGAATATTGTGATTTTGGACAAAAAATAGGTAATCATTTTATGATGAGAGTGGAATATTTTAAAGAAAATATAGAGCCACATTTGGAAGGATATGAGTTTACATATTCTACCTTCCCCGAAGGAGATTTTGGAAAACTGGAACGGGTTGAATTTAAAGGAAAAAATAAAGTTGGAGCGATTGATTTTTGGTCGCAGGGATGGGTGGGGATGGATATCTATGACTTGGAGTTGGATGACCAAGTTTTTAACTTGTTGCTAGATCCAGATGAAGAAAAACACGATGCAATAGCAAAGTTAATTAACATCTTGAATAATAGGTGAGTTTAAAACTGGTCAGGGAACTGGAAATATTTCAAAGTTTTTCTGACCATGTTTTTTGATTAGAACTAGGTTTTTCCCTTACGGGGAGGAGGAGAAGCAGCTAACGCGTGAGATGCGGCGGTCTCAGCCCGGAACAGTTTGAAAACCAGAATCTCGCTTAGGGCTGTGTCCACATTACGTGGGTAAGATCAGTATGCCCTGGATAATCAGCGGGATATTCTGGCAGCAAGCAAAGGAGATACGGCGGCGGCGAAGCGTGTTCAGGCCAGGCGGGAAGCAGCCTCGATAGTGGCAACCATAGGTGGTGGTGGTCTGTTACTCGCTGTGGGAGGTGTGACTCTGGTGGGAGCTGCGCCAGAATTGGTTCTGGCCGCACGACTGGCGATTGCCGGGTGTAAAACCAACCCCGCGCTTTGTCTGAATCAGGCGGGTATTTATGCGGCAGACATTGTGGCACCAGAGGCCATCATTGGTACAGGCGCTATAACGGCTGGCAGCACATTTATTCTGGGTAAAACCGAAGACAGTATGAAGACGCTGGGTCGACAGCTGGTGAACGTTTTCGATGAGTTTAATCAACCAAAAAGGTTCAATACCCAGCCTGTTGCCAGCTTTATCAAAGGAGAAACAGCCTCCGGGGCTAATCTTTCTACGAAAACGGCAGATTATGTCAAAAGCCTGCAAAGAGATAACACCGCCAAATTAGTAGGTGTTTTTAATAAACAAAACCCAAACGCTGAATTAAATGTTTTTGGGAAATCTTTACAGCAAGTTTTGGCCCCGGAGGGAGTGACACAAGGGGTAGGACTAAAGTTTTTGCTTCAGAAAAATTGACTGAGGATGAAATTATTAGTTTTGCTACATCTTTAACTGGTGGAATACCATTTAAAGAGAGCGTTCTTTCTGAAGGGAGGCTGATGTATGCAAAGATAAACGATAATCAGACAATCAACATTCGGAATTTTTCAACTTCCTCAGAGATAACTGGAGCAAGATGGACAATTGAAATCATTGAGAATACTGAATCTGTCTCTAAGACATCATTGAATAGATTTGAAGTGGAATTTAGATAGGGGAGAGGTACAGTGACATATTTAACCGAAGAACAATACCAGGATCGGAAAGAGTTACTGCGAGGGGCTTCTACGACTATGTTATGGAAAAATATTGACCCAGATAGTGTTGATGGCGCCTGTAAGCTAACCTATCAAGAAGAAAAATCGCTTTATATCTGGTTCATTTGGCGTTTATTGGAAGATGGTGAGATCAAACTTGCTCGCCACGGGAAGTTTCTCCCTGGAAGCATCGACAAGCAGATCGAGGTTTTTGAAAGGGCATTTCCTAAAACTGAGGATGATATGAATTGTGATGCATTTGAGGGGTTTTAGTTTTTAAGTGAAAACTGTCCGGCTGGAATTTTCTGGATTCATGAAAACGGCTATCAGGATTGGACTTAGTAAAGATATTTTAACCTACTACCAAGTTTTTTAAATTCCCGGGCTAGATGGTATTATGAAAACTGTGACAAAAATAAGAGTATTCTTTATCCTTCTCAGGTGAAAAGAATTTCTTTGTTATTTTCTATGGTTCCCGAAGAAATGAAAGGGTTGCTTGAATGGGATGGCCCTTGCTGTTAGACGTTTGAAGTGTTTAATGCAAAAGATTGTTTAGGCTCTCAGGGGTGAAGCAATTAGCGTGTAATTCAAGTATGAAGGCATAGGAAGTATGGAAAAAAAAGACGTATACCTTGAGATTTACCAGAGTTCTATACAACAAATAAATCGTGTTGCAACCAAGAGTGGGTTATTAAAATGTTTATATAAATCAATGTATTATGAGACTCGGCTTATTCATAAGTTTTCTTTTTTACTTAAGAATGAGTATTTTAATGATATGGACATTGATTTTTTAAATTGGGGAGCGAAGAACTACTATGAAATGCGTGATGTGAAAAAGAGCGTACTATATAACGAGCAGTTGCAACGACTTTCAATGCTCTTCTCTCTTGTTCCGGAAGAAATGCGGCATAAACTTGAGTGGGATGGGTCAGAAATAAAATAGGATTCATATATACCGTAATGATAACAATTAAGTTAGTACCCAGCGCTGATGGAAAGATCGTCTTGAGTCAGGGTCTACAGGAAAACGACGGATATGAGTTTCGTAGAGAAATAACGACGCTAGCCAAAAAAGGAACGCCCCCTGGAGCATCGGCAGCAGGGGGCGTTTACGGGTGAGGATTATCGTCGTTCATCAGTCATCCCATTTGTGGCTTAAATACGCGGCAAGAAATCCAAAGAACACGATGGTTCCCAGAACCGCCATAAATACATGCATATTTCCCAGCATGATTAACCTCCATTAGTTTTGCTATGCGCTAAGTTGTCCTCATTCAACAGGTTTACGGTTGTTGAATATATCTTAACCTGCGCAATCTAAACAAATGCTTAACAAATTGCCGGAAGTGACTATTTTACAGGCGAAAAAGCCGAATTTCCGTCAGGCTGCACACTTTTTAGCTACTGCGATGGGCTAAGCGCATACTGCTGGCGCAGGTTGTGGCGTTGGCGAAACCACACCGAACAGCTGTAAATTAATAATTAACAAGCATAAGCGGTAAAAAAATACTTTATAAATAATCTTTAACGATATCAATGCTGATATTAAAAATTACGGTGTTGAACAATGATTTATTGAGTAAGGCCGCAATTAAAAATAATTATGCTCTATAGTTAACGAGTAGCACAACGCTGCATATCCTAATGGAGTTGCCCATGAAATCTTCAACTGTAAATTCAGAGAAAGATCAGCCTAAACAGCCTCAAAAAATGCCTAAAGATGATAAAGGCAGCCAGAAACCGAACAAAAGTAAATAATTCTTACATAAGTTGTTTAAGGAGGCATTATGGTAGAACGTCCTGATATTACTGAACCGCTCCCGGGTACAGACCCTTTACCTGACGAAGATTTACCTGAAAGTCCGGACGTAAACGATCCGGTAGATCCTGAAGACCCGGATGAGATTAAATAATTACCATCTGGCAATTCATAAAAACCGCCCAATATTATGGGGTCAGTTCACCCGGGCGGTTTATTTCTATTACAACGACCCTTTCCGTAGGCTAATTTAAGCGCTGTAAAGGAACACCACATCTGCGGCGACATTCAGCCTAATGGTGGAATTAATAAGCGGTTTAAAGCTTTTGGTCTACATCAACGCGTTGGCACTAGTCTGTCCGGTCAGTTTGCTCCCTTTTTCGATACTGCAACGGGCTAAGATCAAACTGCTGGCGAAAGTGGTGGCGCAGGGTGCTGGCGTTAGAAAAACCGCAAAGCTCGGCAATCTGTTCAACGCTCAGCCGGCTGTGGGTTAAATGCTGCGTGGCGCGCTGCAGGCGCTCGTCAAGCAGCCAGCGGGCAGGGGTTTTGCCGGTGGCGTCTTCGAAACGGCGCAAAAACGTCCTGGGGCCCATGCCGGCTCTTGCCGCCAGAGATGCCACGGTGTGGCTAGCGGCGAGATTCTGATGTAGAAAATCAAATAATTGCCCCAGCCGCAGACTCTCCCGCGCTTTAGCCACCGGGCGAACAATCTGCTGCGCCTGCCCGCCGTCGCGATGGGGGGAAACCACCAGGCGTCGGGCGACAAGATTCGCCGCGTCGAGGCCAAAGTCCTCGCGCACCAGGTGCAAACATAAATCGATACCCGCGGCGCTGCCTGCCGAGGTCATTACGCCTTCTGCGCCGACGTACAGCACGTCATCGACCACTTCAATCTGCGGAAACCGCGCCCGCAGCTGGTCGGTATAGCGCCAGTGGGTGGTCGCCTGGCGGCCGTTCAGCAACCCGGCGGCGGCCAGAACGAAAACCCCGGAGCAGATAGAAATGATCCGGCAGCCTCGCGCATGGGCGGCGACCAGCGCTTCGCACAGCCGCGGCGGCACGGGGGAGTCGATACCGCGCCAGCCCGGCACCACGATGGTGTCCGCTTCGCCTAACAGCGCCATGCCGCCGTCGGTCATCAGCCGAATCCCGCCGGTCGCCCGCAGCTCGCCTTCGTCGACGGCGGCCACGGCAAAACGATACCAGCGCTCACCCATCTCAGGGCGCGGCAGGCCAAAGATCTCGACGGCGACGCCAAATTCAAAGGTACACAGGCCATCGTAGGCCAGAGCAACAACCCGATGATGTGACAACGTCACGGATGGAATTGTCATGATTTCAGCGTTTTCAGTCATGGTTCTCGGCAGATGTCGCGCAGGCGGTTAATTAAAGTAGTGGTATCACAGACAAGGAGAAGATGCCATGAGTGTTGTAACCGCGATTGCCCCCGCCAGTTCTACCGACGCTGCCGCCTGGTTTCGTCATAAGCTAAGCCTCGAGACCGACTGCGCCGATGTCTACAGCGCGATGCGCGAAGGAGATGTGGATTTTGTTCTGCTACATGTCGTCGGCAGTGAGGAAACCTTTGCCCGTCGCCACCTCCCGGGTGCTCTGCATTTACCGCACCGGCAGATTGATGAAGCCAGAATGGCGCAATGGCCTCAGGAGACGCTGTTTGTGGTCTACTGCGCCGGGCCGCACTGCAACGGGGCGGACGTCGCCGCCATGAAGCTGGCGCTACTGGGGCGTCCGGTCAAAATGATGCTCGGTGGCCTGACCGGCTGGGAAGATGAAGGCTTGCCCTTCGCAAAATGAATTTATTTCATGTGCCATGAAATATTGTCGTTTGCCGATGAATCCTCAGCATGCCAGTATCTGGACATATAGCCATCCAGAAGTCTAAAAATTCAAATAATGAACTATCACGGTGGGCAACTAACCTTGCCCGCCGCTAAGGAGACACCATGCAACGTCATCAGGCCCCGTTCCGCGCAGATATCGTCGGCAGCTTTTTACGTCCGGACGCCATCAAACAGGCCCGCCAGCAGCTGGCCGCAGGCGCTATTGACGCGCAGCAGCTGCGGCAGATAGAAAATGAGGCGATTCGCCATCTGGTGCAGCAGCAGTGCGAGTGCGGGCTGCACGTGGTGACCGACGGTGAGTTTCGCCGCGCGTGGTGGCACTTTGATTTCTTTGACGGTTTACAGGGCGTTGAGCGCTACGATTCAGAAAAAGGTATCCAGTTCAACGGGGTACAGACCAAAGCGCACGGGGTTCGCGTCACCGGTAAACTGGCCTTCGGCGATCACCCGATGCTGGAAGATTTTCGCTATCTGAAGAGCGTCAGCGGCAGCGCGCAGCCGAAAATGACCATTCCCAGCCCGAGCGTGCTTCACTTCCGCGGCGGGCGCAAAGATATCGACGCGACGGTATATCCGGACCTCGCCGACTATTTCGATGACCTGGCGACCACCTGGCGCGACGCCATTCGCGCCTTCTACGATGCGGGCTGCCGCTATTTACAGCTCGATGACACCGTCTGGGCCTACCTGTGCTCTGATGAACAGCGTCAGCAGGTTCGCGATCGCGGCGAAGATCCGGATGAACTGGCGCGCATTTATGCCCGCGTCCTGAATAAGGCACTGGAAGGGAAGCCGGAGGATCTGACCGTTGGCCTGCACGTGTGTCGCGGTAACTTCCGCTCGACCTGGATCTCCGAGGGCGGCTACGAGCCGGTAGCCGAAGTGCTGTTCGGCGGCGTTAACATCGACGCGTTTTTCCTCGAATATGATAACGACCGCTCCGGCGACTTCGCGCCGCTGCGCTATATTCGTCCCGGCCATCAGCAGGTGGTGCTGGGGCTGATCACCACTAAAAACGGCGAGCTGGAAAACCCGGAAGGCGTGAAGGCTCGCCTGCGGGAAGCGGCGCAGTACGTCCCGCTGGCGCAGATCTGCCTCAGCCCGCAGTGCGGCTTTGCCTCCACCGAAGAGGGGAATTCCCTGACGGAAGCCCAGCAGTGGGACAAAGTCCGCCTGGTTACCGGCATCGCCGCACAGGTCTGGTAATCTCTTCATAGCGCAGCGTTGCACTATTTTAAGGCAACGCGGCGCACTCCCTTTTATTTCCCCCATATTCCGCCGCGCTTTCAGGCTATTTCGCAACCTGGCATTGTTTTTGCCTTATCACTTCCGGTTAGTCGTTAATTCATTTTTTGTCTTTGCGCTATTCAGGAGTGACACACATGCAGCATCGTACATTATTAAAAGCTTTTGCTCTCTCCGCCTCTGTTATCAGCATGGGCTTCTCCCTGCAGGTTTATGCCGCCGACACCATTAAAGTCGGCATTATGCACTCGCTTTCCGGGACGATGGCGATTTCTGAAACCCCGCTGAAAGATGTTGCCCTGATGGCTATCGACGACATCAACGCCAAAGGCGGCGTGCTGGGTAAAAAACTGGAACCTGTCGTGGTGGACCCGGCGTCAAACTGGCCGCTGTTCGCCGAAAAAGCACGGCAGCTGCTGACCCAGGATAAGGTGGCGGCGGTGTTCGGCTGCTGGACCTCCGTATCGCGTAAATCGGTTCTGCCGGTGTTTGAAGAGCTGAACGGTCTGCTCTTCTACCCGGTACAGTACGAAGGCGAAGAGATGTCGCCGAACGTGTTCTACACCGGCGCGGCGCCAAACCAGCAGGCAATTCCGGCGGTGGAATACCTGCTGAGCGAAGACGGCGGCGGGGCGAAACGCTTCTTCCTGCTGGGTACCGACTACGTCTATCCGCGCACCACCAACAAAATTCTCCGCGCTTTCCTGCATGCCAAAGGGATTCAGGATAAAGATATCGAAGAAGTCTATACCCCGTTCGGCTACAGCGACTATCAGACTATCGTCGCCAACATCAAGAAATTTTCCGCCGGCGGCAAAACGGCGGTGGTTTCTACCATCAACGGCGATTCCAACGTCCCGTTCTATAAAGAGCTGGCCAACCAGGGCCTGAAAGCGACAGACGTGCCGGTGGTGGCTTTTTCCGTGGGCGAGGAGGAGCTACGCGGCATTGATACCAAACCGCTGGTGGGCAACCTCGCGGCGTGGAACTACTTTGAATCCGTTGATAACCCAACCAACAAACAGTTTGTCGCCGATTATCGCGCGTACGCCAAAGCCCACAAGCTGCCGAACGCCGATACCGTCGTAACCAATGATCCGATGGAAGCGACGTGGGTTGGCCTGCACATGTGGGCGCAGGCGGTGACCAAAGCGGGCACCACCGATGTGGACAAAGTGCGCGAAGCGATGGCCGGGCAAACCTTTAAGGCGCCGTCAGGCTTTACCCTGACCATGGATGCCACCAACCACCATCTGCATAAACCGGTGATGATCGGCGAAATCGAAAGCAACGGCCAGTTTAACGTGGTCTGGCAGACCGAAGAACCGGTACGCGCCCAGCCGTGGAGCCCGTGGATTGCCGGTAATGACAAAAAGCCGGATCACCCGGTGAAAACCGCCAGCAACTAAGCGCCAGACCCCGGCGCTGCGCCGGGGTGATTGACTCAGTCCTCCGGGCCCAAAGCCCGGATTTCCCCGAAAAGGAGAACGACCATGAACGCATTGCGCCTCATGTGTTACTTCGCGCTGCTCATGGTATTGCTACCGTGGCGGGCGCAGGCAGCGGACGCCGACGATTTTGTGGCGGCCAATCGCAGCCAGCAGGCTCAGCTGCTTGAACGGTGGGCCGCCGCGCCCGAAGCCTCGCGTTTACCGCTGCTGCGGGCGCTGAAGAGCGAAACATTACAATCGGACAGCGGCGGTCATGCGTTCAGCAAGCAGGGGGAAACGCTGCTGGCGCTGGGCGCGGTTGCGGCGCCCGAGGGGGCGACAAAACCGGTACGCCTGACCAACCGCCTGCGTAACCTGGCGGCAGGCGCGCTGGCGACGCATTTACTGGTAAGTGACAACGTCACAGAAAGGGCGGCGGCGGTGAAAACCCTACAGCGCGAAGCGACGCCCGAGATGGCGGGTCTGCTTCAGCAGCGTCTGACGGCGGAAAGCGACGGCGCGGTGAAATCGCAGCTGGAAATTGCGCTGGCCCGTTTACAGCTTGCCAGCCCGCAGCCCGCGCAGAGGCTGGCGGCCATCGCGCTGCTCGGCCACTCCGGCGACCCGGAAACCCAGGCGCTGTTGACGCCGTATACCGATGCGCAACATGAGCCAGACCCGGCGATTCGCGCGGCGGCCCAAGAGAGCCTGAGCAAAATCCAGCATCGCCTGCTGCTGGGCGATCTTCTCGGCCAGGCTTTTATGGGCCTGTCCCTCGGCTCGGTCCTGCTGCTCGCCGCGCTCGGCCTGGCCATCACCTACGGTCTGCTGGGGGTGATCAATATGGCCCACGGTGAGATGCTGATGATTGGCGCCTACAGCTGCTGGCTGGTGCAGCAGGCGCTGGCCCAGCTGGCTCCGCAGTGGCTGGCCTTCTATCCGCTGATTGCGCTGCCGGTGGCATTCCTGATCACCGGCGGTATTGGTATGGCGCTGGAACGCACCGTGATCCGCCATCTCTACGGGCGCCCGCTGGAGACGCTACTCGCCACGTGGGGCATCAGCCTGATGCTCATCCAACTGGTGCGAATGCTGTTCGGCGCGCAGAACGTTGAAGTCGCCAATCCGGCGTGGCTCTCCGGCGGCGTGCAGGTTCTGCCGAATCTCATCCTGCCGTGGAACCGTCTGGCGGTGCTGGCCTTTGTGCTACTGGTGCTGCTCTTCACCTGGCTGACGCTGAACAAGACCCGGCTGGGGATGAACGTGCGGGCGGTGACGCAAAACCGCGCGATGGCGGCCTGCTGCGGCGTGCCGACCGGGCGCGTCGATATGCTGGCGTTTGGCCTCGGCTCGGGGATTGCCGGGCTGGGCGGCGTCGCGCTGTCGCAGCTCGGCAACGTCGGGCCGGAGCTGGGCCAGGGCTATATTATCGACTCCTTCCTCGTGGTGGTGCTCGGCGGCGTTGGGCAGCTGGCCGGCAGCGTGGCGGCGGCGTTCGGTCTTGGCATCTTTAACAAAATCCTTGAACCGCAGATGGGGGCAGTGCTGGGCAAAATCCTGATCCTGGTCTTGATTATCCTGTTTATCCAGAAACGTCCCCAGGGACTGTTCGCCCTCAAAGGGAGGGTTATTGACTGATGAGCCAACCTATTACCTTAACGCTGGCGCGTAAAGCGCCGCGCCCGCTACGCTGGCTCGGCGTCGTGCTGCTGCTGGGGCTGTTGAGTATGCCGTTTCTGGCGCTGCTGCCGGCCACGCATCCGCTGGCGGTCTCCACCTGGCTGCTGACGCTGACCGGCAAGATCCTCTGCTACGCCATTGTCGCCGTGGCGCTGGATTTGGTCTGGGGCTATGCCGGGATGCTCTCGCTCGGCCACGGGATCTTTTTTGCCCTCGGCGGCTACGCCATGGGCATGTACCTGATGCGCCAGGCGGCGGGCGACGGATTACCGGCCTTTATGTCGTTTTTATCGTGGAGCGAACTGCCGTGGTTCTGGTGGGGCACCCAGCATTTCGCCTGGGCCATGCTGCTGGTGGTGCTGGTGCCCGGTCTGCTGGCCCTGGTGTTCGGCTGGTTTGCCTTTCGCTCAAAAATCAAAGGCGTCTATTTTTCGATCATGACCCAGGCGCTGACCTACGCCGGGATGCTGCTGTTTTTCCGTAACGAAACCGGCTTTGGCGGGAACAACGGTTTTACCGGCTTTACCACGCTGCTCGGTTTCTCCGTCACCGCCATCAGCACCCGGGCGACGCTGTTTATGGCGACGGTGTTGCTGCTGCTGCTCACCCTGTGGATTGGCTATCTGCTGGCGCAGAGTAAATTTGGCCGCGTGCTGACGGCGGTGCGGGATGCGGAAAACCGCCTGATGTTCTGCGGTTACGATCCGCGCGGCTTTAAGCTGCTGGTATGGACGCTTTCAGCCGTACTGTGCGGCCTGGCGGGGGCGCTGTACGTGCCGCAGGTCGGGATCATCAACCCCAGCGAAATGTCGCCAACTAACTCTATTGAAGCGGCGATCTGGGTGGCGCTCGGCGGGCGCGGAACCTTAATCGGTCCGGTGCTCGGCGCAGGTCTGGTCAACGGCGCGAAAAGCTACTTTACCGTGGCGATGCCGGAGTACTGGCAGCTCTTTCTCGGGCTGATTTTTATTATCGTGACGCTATTTTTACCGCGTGGGGTCATTGGCCTGCTGCGTAGAGGAGATCGCTGATGCAACCGGATGAGGAGCTCTTCACCCGCCAGCTTCCGACGGACCGTTTTCGCGAGCAGACCGATCCGGTGCTGCAGCTGGAAGAGATTAACGTCAACTTTGACGGTTTTCAGGCGCTGACCAACCTGTCGCTGCAGATTGGCGTCGGCGAGCTACGCTGCGTGATCGGGCCGAACGGCGCCGGGAAAACTACTCTGATGGACGTAATCACCGGTAAAACCCGGCCGCAGAGCGGCAGGGCGCTTTACGATCAGTCGGTGGACTTAACGACCCTCGATCCCATCGCGATCGCACGCCAGGGCATCGGGCGCAAGTTTCAGAAACCGACGGTTTTTGAGGCGCTGACGGTGGCAGAGAATCTCGAACTGGCAATGAAAGGCGATAAGTCGGTGTGGGCCAGCCTGCGGGCGCGTCTGAACAGCGAGCAGGCTGACCGAATCAGCGAAACCCTGCGCCTGCTGCGGCTGGAGGGCGAACGCTATCGACCGGCGGGCTTGTTGTCGCACGGGCAAAAGCAGTTCCTTGAAATCGGCATGCTGCTGGTGCAGGAGCCGCATCTGCTGCTGCTGGACGAACCCGCCGCCGGGATGACCGATACGGAGACAGAATATACCGCCGAGCTGTTCCGCACCCTGGCCGGGCAGCATTCGCTGATGGTGGTTGAGCATGATATGGGCTTTGTCGAGACTATCGCCGACCGGGTGACGGTGCTGCATCAGGGGCAGGTGCTGGCGGAAGGATCGCTGCGGGAAGTGCAGGCCAACGAACAGGTGATTGAAGTTTATCTCGGACGCTAAGGAGCGCGGATGCTACAGGTTAATCAACTACACCAATACTATGGCGGCAGCCACATTCTGCGCGGAGTGGATTTTGCCGCCCGCCAGGGCGAGATCACCTGTCTGCTCGGGCGCAACGGGGTGGGGAAAACCACTTTGCTGAAGTGTCTGATGGGGCTGATCCCGGCGCGCAGCGGGGAGGTGCTGTGGCAGGAGAAGAATATCACCCACCGTAAACCGCACCAGCGGGTACAGTCAGGAATCGCCTACGTGCCCCAGGGGCGGGAGATTTTTCCGCGCCTGACGGTCGAGGAGAATCTGCTGATGGGGCTGTCCCGCTTTCCCGCCCGCGACGCGCGCGCGGTGCCGGAAGAGATTTATCAGCTGTTTCCGGTGCTCAAAACCATGAAGCAGCGGCGCGGGGGCGACCTCTCCGGCGGCCAGCAGCAGCAGCTGGCGATTGGCCGGGCGCTGGCCAGCCGTCCGCAGCTGTTGATTCTTGATGAACCGACGGAGGGTATTCAGCCGTCGGTGATTAAGGAGATTGGCGAGGTTATTCGCCAGCTGGCGAACCGCGGGGATATGGCGATTCTGCTGGTGGAGCAGTTCTATGATTTCGCCGCTGGTTTAGCGGATCGCTATCTGGTGATGTCGCGCGGCGCGATTATTCAACAGGGCAACGGCGGCGATATGGAAGCCGAAGAGGTCCGCGGGATGGTCACCATTTAACCCTTCCCGGATGGCGGCTGGCGCCTTATCCGGGCTACGGGTCCCCAGCAGTCTGCGGTCCTGTAGCCCGGGCAAGGCGCGTTAAGCGCCGCCCCCGGGAAAAAACGCGCAGAGGGCTATTTGCGCAGCAGCCGCTGCAGACGCGCCTGACGCCAGCTGTTGATCCATTCGCCAAAAACAAACAGGCGCAACCCTTTAACCGCCAGCAGCGTCCCCCAGATGATGGCCACCCATGCGGACCAGTAGCTGTCTGCGTCGGTCAGCCAGTTCAGCAGCGCCAGCAGAACGCACACGACTACGGCTACCGTCAGAGAACGGAAAAAACGGCTCTCGCGTTCGACGCGGGCTTTAGCTTCCTCAATGCGCAAATCCAGCGACTCCTCATGACCCTCCGGCGACTCGCCGCTAATCTCGGCGACGTTGACTTCAAACACCGCCGCAAGCGCGCTGAGCGTCTCAAGGCCGGGGCGGTCGCCGTTCTCGATGCGCTGAATGGTGCGCACGCTCAGGCCGGCCAGTTCGGCAAGCTGCTCCTGTGACCAGGCGCGCTGCAAACGTAATTGTTTAACCTGATTGCTGTTGTTCATTGTTTCTATCTCCGGGTGAAAACCTGAGATGGAGTATTATCGAGCGGGCTGTCGGGCACCACGATCGGAACCCGACAGGGACGCGACAGCAACCTGACAGCCGCACGGCGCCTGACCTCAGGCGCTGGCGACCGCGTTGCCGTTCCACGGACGAACGTTCATCCCACGGAAAATCATCAGCCATGCGGCGATAATAGCCAGCATCAATATCGCAAACAGCGACCAGTGCGGTAAATGAGTCAAAATCGTCCCGGTTAACATCGGGTTAAAGGCCGCTCCCAGCCAGCCCAGCGACTGGGCGGAAAAGTAGCTGGCTTTCATGCCCGGCGGCGCAATGTTATCAATCAGCATATATTCACCCGGCGCGTAGATAACCTCCCCGAGGGTAAAAATGGCGGCGGAGACGCCCCACAGCAGCAGGCTATTATCGGAAATGACAAAACCGCCCAATCCGATCACAAAACAGACCGTCCCAAAGGTCATCAGCGGGCGAATATTGCGAGCGGTCAGGCGACGGCCGACGGCATACTGCAGCGCCACCACCACGGCGGCGTTGACCGGCAGCACCACGGCAACCACTTTTTCGGCAAAGTCGCTATCGGCAACCACCAGCACATACTGGGAAATACAGGAGGCGAACGAACCGCCGACAAAAGAGGCCAGCAGGCCGGAGAGGGTAAACCATAGCAGAGCGCGATCGCGCAGCAGCACCGACGGCGACCACTGGACCGCGTTATCCTGAGCAACCGCGGCGCTGGTGCGCTGAACAAACAGCTGAATAAATACCAGCGGTAGGGCGGCGCAGCCGGCGGCCAGCCAGAACGGCAGGTTAATGCTGTGCATCACCAGCAGGGTGCCGATCGGCGGCCCGACGGTCCAGCCAATATTGAGGAAGGTGTAGTTGAGGGAAAATATTTGCGCTTTCTTCTCCGGCGAGAGTACGTCGGCGAACCACGCTTTCAGCACGGTTGAGAATACGGAGTAGGCGCAGTTAATCAGCGCGAAGAAAAAGACCACCAGCGCGACGCTGTTAACCAGCGGAATCGCGATAAAACCGCCAATAAACGCCAGCACGGCCAGGGTCATATAGCGCTTTTTATCGAACTTATCGGCGAGAATGCCAAAACCCATGCTGAACAGCACCCCAACGATCAGCGCGCTCGACAGCGCATAGCCGATTTTATCCACCTCCAGCTGATATTGACGGGTGAGGTAGATCGTCATAAAAGGCAACGTTGCGCCACGGCCAATGGTTAACAGCAACGACGAAGCCAGCAGCGCTGCGGTTGAGCGCCTGAGTGTCGGTATCATTTTTTCCTTGCCTGATGTGATGTTATTTTTGTTGTCACGATCACAAATAGCATGCTAACCGAGGCTTGTATAGTTCCCATCGGTAATGAAAAGCACGCCAGCGCCCTACCGAAAATAATGATCTATGCGGCGGGCGAATTATTCGTTACTTTGATTTTGTTCACAAAAATTCCAATAACAACCGAGGCGGGTATGACGCGTAAAGACGGGCTGCTGGCATTGCTGGTGGTGGTGGTATGGGGGCTGAATTTCGTGGTGATCAAGATGGGGCTGCATAATATGCCGCCGCTGATGCTTGCCGGGCTGCGCTTTTTACTGGTGGCTTTCCCGGCGCTGTTCTTCGTCGCGCGGCCAAAAATTCCGCTAACCCTGCTGCTGGGCTACGGCCTGACGATTAGCTTCGGTCAGTTTGCGTTTCTGTTCTGCGCAATTAGTCTCGGCATGCCAGCCGGGCTGGCATCGCTGGTGCTGCAGGCCCAGGCCTTTTTCACCATCATTCTCGGGGCGTTTATTTTCGGCGAACGTTTGCAGGGGAAACAGCTGGCGGGGATCGCGCTGGCGATTTTCGGCGTGCTGGTGCTGGTCGAAGCCAGCCTCGGCGGCCAGCACGTGCCGCTGGTGGGCTTTATGCTAACGCTGGCCGCGGCGCTGAGCTGGGCCTGCGGCAATATCTTCAACAAGAAAATTATGTCGCATGCGAGCCGGCCGCCAATTATGTCTTTGGTGGTATGGAGCGCGCTGATCCCGGTGCTGCCGTTTATGCTGGCGTCGTGGATCCTCGACGGTCCGCAGGTCATGGCGGCAAGTCTGCTGGATATCGACCTGCTGACGATCCTGTCGCTGCTGTATCTGGCGTTTATCGCCACGATTGTCGGCTACGGGATCTGGGGAGCGCTGCTCGGCCGCTATGAAACCTGGCGCGTGGCGCCGCTGTCGCTGCTGGTGCCGGTGGTCGGGATGGCCAGCGCCGCCTTATTGCTCGGCGAGACGCTGAATAGCCTGCAGCTGCTGGGGGCGGTACTGATTCTGGCCGGGCTGTATATCAACGTGTTTGGCCTGCGGATCGCGCGTCCGGGCGCGGCGCGGGGGTAAAAAAAAGCCCCGGTAACGGGGCTAAAGGGATTTTACAGGCCTTGCTGGTTGTAATACGGTACGCCCAGTTCATCTGATTTATCACTGCCCGAAGCCATGTGATTAAAATCAAAAGGCGAATCATTATGTTCGGAAGGAATAATCATCGCATCCCGGTTGTTGTGACGAACAGGAGTGCTGGTTTGCTCCGCGTAACTTTGGCCTGAGGCCAGCGCCAATAGCACGATGGCGGCGGAAGCGAATAGTTTCATGATTTCCTCAATACGTCTTTTTGCAGGCGGTTAACAACAGTTGTTTAGTGGGAGCAGGTAGCGCGACTCGCCCGGTACGTTGGTAATACGGTACTGGTGCGGCGGAACATCGAAATAGTTTTTGAAAGTTCGCGTCAGCGTTTGCTGCGATTCAAAACCGTAGCGCTCGGCCAGGTATAAGATAGGCTCGTTGCTCTGCTTCAGCTTCTGCGCGATCTCGGTCAGCTTACGGCTGCGGATGTACTGTCCCAGCGAGTGACCGGTCTCTTTCTTAAACATTCTTTGCAGGTGCCACTTGGAGTAACCTGAGCGCTCTGAAACCTTCTCCAGCGACAGGGGCGATTCCAGGTTATCCTCGATCCACGACAAAATACTATGGATAGTGATGGCGTCGTTATTGCGTCTGGACATCATCTTACCTCTTCTTATTACGACAGAACTTTTTTGAGTAAACACTCAAGAGTGGCCACTTCATCCGTCGACAGATTTTTTGTTAGTTCCTGGTGCAATTTCTGACCCACAACCTGATGACATTGCTCACAAAGGGCTGCGCCGTCTGGTGTCAACTGCACCAGCACCCCGCGCTTGTCAGTCGGGTTGGGTAACCGTTCAATCCAGCCTTTACAGACCAGGCGGTCGAGCATGCGCGTCATCGCGCCTGGATCGACCGAAAGCACGGTTTTCAGCTCAACGGGGGTAATACACACTTCGCAACGAATGGAACAGAGCACCCGGAACTGGGTGGAAGTAATATCCATCGGCGAGAGATAGTCGTTGAGCAGGCGATCTTTTTTCTGGTTAACCATCTGGATCAAGCGACCAAGGGGGATCATTTCGTTAAACAGGTCGCTTGTACTTTTCACAATGGTTGCCCAGGCAATGACTTAGTTGCGGGAGATATTATTGCCTAGGCAAATATAAGTCAACCTGATGAATTGCCCGATGCCACGATTTGCTAAAACGAAATGATGTGATGCAGGTCACTCTATTTCGCGTTGTTGTCTTATGATTTGACTGAATGATGAATGCGTACTGCGGAGAACGGGTACAATCTGGCCGCAAACGATATACTCAGCGCGCGTCATTTTTTGCTAATCCAAATATTTACAGGACCTTAATTCTCTATGATGGATCTTTTTAAAGCGATAGGCCTGGGGCTGGTAGTGATTCTACCGCTGGCGAACCCGCTGACTACCGTGGCGCTGTTCCTGGGCCTGGCCGGGAATATGAACAACGCCGAGCGTAACCGTCAGTCGCTGATGGCCTCGGTTTATGTGTTCGCCATCCTGATGGTCGCCTGGTATGCCGGCCAGGTGGTGATGAACACCTTCGGCATATCGATTCCCGGTCTGCGTATTGCCGGCGGCCTGATTGTCGCCTTTATCGGCTTCCGCATGCTGTTTCCGCAGCAAAAAGCCCACGATTCGATGGAAGCCAAGCTGAAATCGGAAGAGCTTGAGGATGAACCGACCGCCAATATCGCGTTCGTTCCGCTGGCGATGCCGAGCACCGCCGGGCCAGGGACTATCGCGATGATCATCAGCTCGGCGTCGACGGTAAAGCACGGCGCCAGCTTCCCGGAGTGGGTGGTGCTGGTGGCGCCGCCGATTACTTTTGCCCTGGTCGGGATTATCCTCTGGGGCTGCCTGCGCAGTTCCGGCGCGATTATGCGTCTGGTCGGGAAGGGCGGCATTGAGGCGATTTCGCGCCTGATGGGCTTCCTGCTGGTCTGTATGGGCGTGCAGTTTATTATCAACGGCGTGCTGGAGATTATTTCGACTTATCACGCCTGACGACTTTGCGTCGCCAGAAAAATAAAAAAGCCTGCCGATTTTGCAACCGGCAGGCTTTTTTTACGCCGAACTATCAGGAGTGATGCGGCTGGTGGTCTTCCAGCGACACCGGCCAGCGGCGGAAAATCATCACCGCCCAGATTAACGCGACGACGGCAGGGATCGCGCCGACGTAGCCAATAGACGCCATCGACAGATGGCTGCTGACCTGGCTGCCGACCAGCGCGCCCGCGCCGATGCCGATATTAAATATCCCCGAGAACAACGACATCGCCACGTCGGTGGCGTCCGGCGCCAGCGCCAGCACTTTCACCTGCATACCGAGCCCGATAATCATGATCGCCACGCCCCAGAAGACGCTCAGCAGCATCAGGTGATTAGCGTTGTGCGAAGCGGGCAGCAGCAGCAGCAAACACACCAGCAGCAGGCCGATCGCGGCGTTAATCAACCCTGAAGCGTGCAGGTTGCCGAGTTTACCAAACAGGATGCTGCCGACGATCCCCGCGCCGCCCAGGGTCAGCAGCAGCAGAGTGGCGAAGTTGCCGCTCAGCCCGGCCACCGTCTGAACGAACGGTTCAATATAGCTGTAGGCGGTATAGTGCGCGGTCACCACGATGACCGTCAGCAAATAGATGCTCAGCAGCGCAGGGCGGCGGAACAGCACCGGCAGGCTTTTCAGCGATCCTGAGTGTTCGCTCGGTAGCTTAGGCAGCAGCTTGATCAGGCAAACCATGGTGACCAGCGCACCCAGGCCGATGACCAGGAAGGTGGTGCGCCAGCCAAAATACTGCCCGACGATACGGCCGATTGGGATGCCGAAGACCATCGCCAGCGCGGTACCGGTGGCAATCAGGCTCAGCGCCTGCGCCCGTTTACCGGCAGGCGCCATACGAATCGCCAGCGCTGAAGTAATCGACCAGAACACCGCGTGGGCAAAAGCGATACCGATACGGCTGATCACCAGCACGTTAAAGTTCCAGGCCAGGAACGACAGCACGTGGCTGGCGATAAACAGGATAAACAGGCCAACCAGCAGGCGACGGCGCTCCATCTTACTGGTCAGCAGCATAAAGGGCAGCGACATCAGGGCGACAACCCAGGCGTAGATCGTCAGCATGATCCCTACCTGCGCCGTTTCCATGCCAAAGCTGTCGGCGATGTCCGACAGCAGGCCCACGGGCGCAAATTCGGTGGTATTAAAGATAAATGCCGCAATCGCAAGCGTGACTACGCGAAGCCACGCGACCTTGCGTGAAACCGTATTTGTCATCATAAGTTCAGGGCTGGTTACAAAGAGGAAAGAAGTGGGACGATCTTAAAACGATTGCTGCTGAAAATACAATCATTTTGTGATCTGTATCTCATTTTTGTTGAGGGGAGGTTTCTGCGACTAACAGATTAATTTTTCTATTAAACGTGTGGATTTCTCGCGTTTATGTCATGTTATCGATAAGTAAAAAAAACAGAGGGACAGAAAAATGCAGGAAATTAGCTTTTATCTGGTTGATGCCTTCAGCGATCGCAACTTTGGCGGTAACGCGGCGGCGGTTTGCCCGCTCACCGAATGGCTGCCGGACGAAACGCTGCTGAAAATGGCCCAGCAGCATAATCAGTCGGAGACGGCGTTTTTCGTCCGTACGGATGAGGGGTATGAGCTACGTTGGTTTACGACGCTGGACGAAATCAACCTTTGCGGCCACGCGACCCTGGCGGCCTCGCACGTCATTTTTGAATATTTCGACCACCCCTCGTCGACAATCGTGTTTAGCACCCGCTTTGTCGGCGAGCTTCGCGTAACGCGCAGCGGCGACTGGCTGACGCTGGATTTCCCGGCCTGGGCGACGACGGTCGTTGAACAGCCGCCAACTGAACTTTTGGCGGGGCTCGGGCTGAGCGACGCGGTGGACGTTCGCGTGGCGCGCGATTATCTGGTGATTTTAGCCGACCGCCAGCAGGTGGAGGCTGTGCGTCCGGACATGCCTATGCTCCAGCGCCTCGGCAAAATGATCTGTGTCAGCGCCGCGGATGAAGAGTATGACTTTGTTAGCCGTTTCTTCTGTCCGGGCGAGTCGGTGGCGGAAGACCCGGTCACCGGGTCCGCGCACAGCATGCTGATTCCCTACTGGGGTGAGAAGCTCGGCAAAACGGAGATGCAGGCGCGGCAGGGGGCGGCCCGCGGCGGCGACCTGCGCTGTCAATGGCGGGGCGATCGGGTCCTGATCGGCGGTCAGGCAACGACCTACCTCATCGGCACCATAACATTACGCTAAGGAGACCCGGTGACTGACGTTCCTGTCTATCTGGTGGCGGCTTTCAGCGAGCAGCCTTTTGCCGGTAATCCGGCGGCGGTATGTCTGCTCAGGGAGTGGCTGCCGGATGAGCTGCTGCTCAAAATGGCCCAACAGCACAACCAGTCGGAAACCGCGTTTGTGGTCCCTGAGAGCGATGGTTTTGCGCTGCGCTGGTTTACCACCCGCAACGAGGTCAATCTCTGCGGCCACGCCACGCTTGCCAGCGCGCACGTGATTTTTCATCACCTGGATTTTCCGGATGCGGTGATTCACTTCGCGACCGCTTCCGGTCGGCTGACCGTAAGCCGTGAAGGCGACTGGCTGACCCTGGATTTTCCTGCGGGTGAAAGCGAAGAGCGCGAACCGCCTGCGGTGATGCTCTCCGCGCTGGGGATCGACAGCTACCTCCACGCCCGCAAGGGGCGCGCGTGGATTATCGAACTCGCCTCTCGTGACCAGGTCGAAGCCCTGCGGCCCAACATTGCGGCGATGACGCCCGGCGAACATAAAGTGACCGTGACTGCGGCAGGCAGCGGCGAATATGACTTCGTCAGTCGCTTTTTCTCCCCCGGCGAAGCGGTGTGGGAAGATCCGGTAACCGGTTCGGCGCATACCATGCTGATCCCTTACTGGAGCGCGAAGCTGGGCAAAACCCAGCTGCTGGCGCGTCAGGTTTCCGCGCGCGGCGGCGATATTCGCTGCCAGCTGAAGGGAGAAAGAGTCTTGATGAGCGGCCAGGCGGTGACCTATTTAAACGGCGTCATCACGCTGCGCTAACCAGGCCGTAATAATAAGACGGGATCGGCGACAGGCCAGCCGATCCCGAGCCTGAGTGGGTGACCAGGCGGAAGTATCCTGCGTACGCGACGAAAAGCCAGCGCCACGAGCGGGTAAAACGACGATGGGGCTTATCCGTTAATTACATTGGGAATATAACGATCGCGCCGACGCACAATGCCAGAATACGAATTAAGTACATCGGTACCGAGAATAGCCAGAATTCCGGCAGTTTATATTTACCCATTCCCAGAATCATTGCCGGCATGCCGTCAATTGGCATATAGCCGCCGTTCCAGCCTGAAATCACTACGGCAATAGCGGCCGCGGTTGGGTTAAGGCCGAGGCTGGTGCAGGCGGCGATCGCAATCGGCGCGAAGATATAGACCGAACCCATGTTCGAGCCGGTAAAGGTGGCGCAGGTACTGGTCAGCAGCGCAAAGATAAAAATAAACACGAACGGCGAGACGCTGGAGCCGAGCACGCCCGCAACCGCATCGCCCACCATTGCCGTAAACCCGGTGCCCGCCAGCGCGTCGGCGACGCCGATAACCCCGGCCATCATCAGGATAACCGGCGCGCCCATATGATCGCGCACCTCTTTGAAGTCGACGACATTAATCATCATGACGAACGCGGCGGCAAGACCCGGTACCACATAGGCGATATTGCCTAACTGATTCATCAGCATCATGCCGACCACGCTGACGGCGAACGCCCCGACGGTGCAGTACTCTTTCCACGCGGGCAGAGTGACGGTTTCCTCTTCGCGTACCGCCATTGCTTCCTCGGAGGCGTCGGCGATCGGGTGATCGGGTAAAAAGCGATACGAAATCAGGCACCAGGCCAAAAACGCCAGCGACATCACCAGATTGACCAGCGCAAATTTCACCATCGAAATTTCTTCGTTGAAACCGGCGGTTTGCAGCACCGTTGCGGTGACGCCGAACAGCAGCGCGACGTTAACCGGCAACAGCGGATGGTTGGTGGCGAATCCCAACGGCATCATCAGCTTTGAGGTCGGCAGCTTCTTGCTGTAGGGAATGGTCGAAACCAGCGACAGAATCAGCACGTAGTAGCCGGTTGAACCGGTACCCGCCAGGCTGGCGCCGAGCATCACAATCAACAGCAGCAAAGCATAGCTTTTGTAGCTGCCTCTGTTCACCAGACTCACCATCGCGGACTTGACGTTGCCTATCAGCCGCGTTTTCTGCAGCGCCGCCATCACCACCATAAACCCGGCGATCATGATGACGCTGGAGTTGACAAACCCGGCGAAAGCCTGTTGAACGTTGGCGAGCCCTGTCACAACCAATAGCAGACAGGCGAGCAGTGGCGGTGCGCCAAAGGCCATTTTGTCTGACATAATAAGAACTATCATTAGCACCAGAATGCCCAGCGCCAGAATCATTTCCATTGTCATTGTTATTGCTCCTTCTTATTTACCCTTCCAGCATGTCGCCCGGCACTTTAAATACGGCTTTGCGTACCGTTGCCGGCGCGTCTACCGCGCACAGCGCCTGGTGGGGTTCGCCGGGCAGAAATATCGCAAAATCACCGGCATGCAGGGTGATGGCCACCGGCAGTCGGCAATCGCGGGCGATAAACAGATCCGGCTTGCGTTCTTCATCGCTATCCTGCGCGACGCAGAGCATACCGGCGTTAATCACCTCGCAGCCCGCCAGCATCACCTGAATATCGGCCCACTGCTGGTGATATTCGGCGTGGCGCTGGGCGGTCGGCTGGGTATGCGCTTCGCCAATATTGCAAAACCAGCGGCAGCCCTCCGGCTGCCAGCGCCCGTCCGGCCTGCCGCTTAGCGCCGCTAGCGTGGCCTGCGGATGGTCGAGAATTTGCCGCAGCGCTGGGGGAAGCCCTGCCAGCGGCAGAGCGTTAAGGTTGCCGACGATCATCACGCGGACTCCTTCACCCATTCGGGCGTGATATGCACGTATTTAATCGCCTGACGGAACCAGGTGTAGGCAATGTGCAGCGTGCCGTCCGCCCCTTGTTTGATGCTCGGATAGGAGAATTCGCGGTTGCGCTTATCCAGCGAGTTGTTGGTCATGCAGTAGCCATCGCCTTCGTCGAGATTGCGCTGCCACGGCCAGGTTTTGCCGCCATCCGCAGAGATGGCTACGGTCATCGGCGCGCGCGGCGCGCCCCAGAACGCCGAGCGGCCGCTGGTGACTTCCGGCTCTTTACGGCTGTTATCGCCATCGTCGATTTCATCATAAAGCGACGCGCGGCGTTCCAGCGCGCCGGCGGCGCTCATGTGGTTAAATACCAGCGCCAGTTCGCCGCTGGCGAGGGTGGTGACCTGAATGGATGAGTTGTTATTGGGCAGCTCGGTCGGTTCCGGCACTGACCAGCTTTCGCCGTTATCTACGGACTGGCTGTAATAGATGTTGTCGGCCCAGCGGCTGCGGAACAGCGCGACCAGCGTGCCGCCTGGCAGGGCGGTGATATTCATATGCACGCAGCCGAGGCTTTGCGGTACTTCAACGTCGCGCCAGGTTTTGCCCTTATCGGCGGAGATTTTGACGGCGCTGATATCGTCGTTGCCGACCCACTTTTCGCCCGGCTGCGTGCGGCAGTAGAAGACCGGCAGCAGCCAGTTGCCGTTGTCCAGAACGGTCACCGGTTGGCGAATAAAGGTACCCGGTTTATCGAGCAGGGTAGCAATGTCGCCCCAGGTCTGGCCCAGATCCGTTGACTGGCGATAGCGCACGATGGCGGTATCCTGGTTGCCGGAGATCTGCGCGGTCCACAGCAGCCACAGCACATTATCCGGAGCCAGAAACAGCACCGGGTTTTGCTCGGAGCGGCTGGCGTCGTTGGACAATTTGACCGCCTCGCTCCACTGGCGACTCCCGGGCAGCAGGCGCGATCCCCAAACGGAGATATCGGCCACGCCTTCCTGGGTGCCGCCGAACCACACGCACATCAGCGAGCCGTCCGGCAGCGGCAGCAGGTTCGCCGCGTGATTTTGCGGGCAAGATGAGGGGAGCATGGCGGTTTCCACGCGCTCATCCCGCGGGTGCTGAGATATAATTCCGTCACGAACTGCGGTTACAGACATATTCACTCTCCGTTATTTCAGTAGGGTTCTATTTATTGATCGGTAATGAGGCGTAAGCGTCTTGCTGTTGTGAAACTTTAATGATTTTTCTGCTGCGAATAATATTGAGTGTTTCTACCGCCAGCGAAAAGAAAATGGCAAAATAGAGATAACCTTTCGCAATATGTATTTCCAGACTGTCGGCCACCAGTAATAACCCGACTAATAGCAGGAAAGTTAAAGCGAGCATTTTCATCGTTGGCGTGTTATTGACAAAATCGCCGATGGTTTTTGCCGCGAACATCATAATGCCAACAGCGATAATGACTGCCGTAATCATAATGAAAATATGTTGCGACAAACCGACTGCGGTAATAACAGAATCAAGGCTGAACACGATATCCAGCAACATAATCTGGATGATGGCCCCGGCCAGCGAAAGCTGACGCTGGCCGCCGCCGTGCGACTCTTCTGCCAGCTGGAGTTCACCGCGTATCTCCTGCAGTGACTTGTAAATAAGGAAACAACCACCGACAAATAAAATGATGGTGCGCACCGATACGACAAAATGCGCAATAGTAAACAGCGGCAACGTTATATGCGCCAGCCAGGCAATAGATACCAGCAATAGCACGCGCATAACCATGGCGCCGCTTAATCCCAACTTACGCGCAATATTTTGCTGATGCGGTGGGAGCTTGGCCACCACCAGCGAGAGAAAGATAATATTATCGACCCCGAGAATAATCTCCAGAAAGGTGAGCGTTACCAGCGTCAACCATATTTCAGGATCAAGCATCCATATAAACATTGAAACATCCCTTACGCTACGCAAGACGTTATATACAAAACATTAAATATTGCCGGCACTGATTTTTGTTTAAACCAGTGCCGGGAATTTAATTAAATATTTCCGCTATCTTCAGGAAATATATTTGGCAATAATATGATTAATTTCCTCGCACTGCGCCGAGGTGAAGCTCACCGCATAGCGGCTGTCGCCAACATCGTGGCCCATCAGCTGCAGCGCCTTTTTTACCGCCGCCGGCGAGAACGCAACTTTATAAAGATCGGTGCGCAGGCCGGTGACGCTCTCCTGAGCCTGGCGGGAGCCCTCAACATTGCCCGCTTTAAAATTTGCCCAGATGGCGTTGATCTCTTTTGGCGCGACGTTGGCCAGCCCGGAAATACAGGCGGAGCAGCCATCAACAAAACCCTGGTGTATCAGCGAATCAGGGCCGTTCAGCACGTCAAAATCGGCGATATCCCGGACCGCATCGAGGAAACCCTTCAGGCTTTCGTAGCTGCCGGCGCTGTCTTTGACGCCGATAATGTTCGGATGCTGCGCCAGCGCGCGCGCGGTTTGCGGTTCAATGGTGTTGCCGGTGCGCGCCGGGATGTTGTAGAGAAATACCGGTACGCTCAGGGCGTCAGCAATGGCGGTATAGTGGGCGATCAGCTCATCCTGTTTTAGCGGCACAAACCAGGGGGTGATGACCGAGACCGCGTCAACGCCCAGTTGTTCGATCTGTTTACCCAGGCGGATCGTTTCGCGAGTCGACACTTCACCGATATGCGCCACCACCGGCGCGCGACCGGCGACTTCTTCCACGCAGGCTTTAGCGACAGCGACTTTTTCCGCTTCATTGAGCACAAAAAACTCGCCGTTGGTCCCGCCGCAGAAAATACCGTTGCCCGCGGCGAGCTGGCGCTGCACCTGCTGCTTCAGCGCCGGAATATTTACGGCTCCCTCGGCGGTAAAAGGCGTGACGATGGCGGTCAGAACGCCGGTAATTGAATTGCTCATTTCATCTCTTCCCTGGTGTTATTGTGCTGGGAACAGGGTGCGGTAAACCGCCTCAACCTGCTCCTGGTTAACGCTGCATGGCGCATTATTCAGTAAACGTTTGACGTTCAGCGCCGCTTCGCTCAGTTCGCCGATACTCTCCTGCGGCACGCCCAGCGCGGCGAGGTTGTCGGGCAGCTGCAGGCGTTTCACCAGCGCGGCCAGCCAGGCGACCAGCGCATGAGATTTTTGTTCTTCGCTAAGCGTCAGATCGGCGTCAGGGATCAAATCCCATACTTGCGCGAATTTCGCCACCGCGTGCGGGCGCACCACCTTCATACAAGGCGCCAGCAGGATGGCGTTAGCCACGCCGTGCGGCAGGTGATATTTGCCGCCTAACGGATAGGAAAGGGCATGAACCAGATGAGTGCCCGCATGGTTAATGGCCACTCCGCCATAATAAGAGGCCCACAGCATCTCCAGCTTCGCCGCCAGATTGTGCGGCTCGCTCACCGACAGCTCGATGTTGCGCACCAGCTTGCGCAGGCCAATCAGCGCCGCGTTATCGCTAACCGGATTGGCAACGGTCGAAGTAAAGCATTCAATCAGGTGGCACAGCGCGTCGATGCCGGTAGAGGAGGCGATGTGCGCGGGCATGCTGGTGGTCAATTCCGGCAGCAGGGCAACGTAGTCCGGCAGCAGAACCGGGGAGATAATCCCCACCTTCGTATTCTGTTCCGGGATCGCCAGGATCGCGTTCGGCGTGGCTTCGGAACCGGTGCCGGCGGTGGCGGGAATTAATAACGAGGTCACCTTTTGCTGCGGCTTTTCGCCGGCCAGCAGCGCATCCAGCCCCGGCGAGCGGGGATGCAGCATAACGGAGAGCAGCTTGGTCACATCCAGAACGCTACCGCCGCCGATCCCGACAATAAGCTCCGCTTGGTTAGCGCTGACGAGGCGCAGAATTTGCGCCATATCATGCTGGCTCGGCTCAGCCGGTACGGAATCCATCACCTGCAGCTGACGCCCCTCATCTTCCAGAAGCGCGCGGATCTGCTGCGCGGCATCGAGTTTGCCCACGTTGGCGTCGGTGACCAGCAAAATGCGCCTTTTGCCCGCTAGCAGCGGCAGCAGGGCGGTAAAGGCGCCCGCGCCGCTAATCAGAGTGCTGTTAATGGTTGCCACTTTTTTCTCCTCGGTAATGAATGATTAAATTTAATCATCTTTTCTGCGTGCCACTCACATTGTGGGATGAAGTTATAATTTATAGCGAGATTTAATAACTTGAGCTTGCTCACATTTAATCAATTGTGATTGAATATAATCATTATCAATATCGAACAGCTTGAAAAGGGAAAACGATGGGCAGCGGCGATAACAAGGTGCTGGTTCTGGCTGATGACTTTACCGGCGCAAATGACGCGGGAGTCAGCCTGGCGGAGACGGGGATGCGGGCGGAAGTGGCGTTTACCGCCAGTTACCAGGGGGAGGCGCAGGCGCTGATCCTCAATAGCGACAGCCGCGCGCAGCCCGCCGCAGAGGCGGCACGGCGCATCACGCATCTTTTACAGGCGGTGTTGCCGCGTTTTCAGCCGCGCTGGACGGTGAAAAAAATCGACTCCACGCTGCGTGGCAATCTCGGCGCTGAGCTGGAAGCAACGATGCGCGCGCTGAACTGCGCCGTAGCGGTTCTGGCGCCCGCCTTTCCGGCGGCAGGCCGGGTGACGCGCCGGGGCCTGTGCTATGTGCACGGCGTGCCGGTCAATGAAACCGAGTTCGCGACCGACCCGAAAACGCCGGTCAGCAGCGCGGATATCGCCGTCGTGGTCGCTCAACAAAGCGATGTGCTGTGCCGCGGGACAACGGTCGCCGGGCTGGCGGCAGAGCTGGAACAAACGGTTGAGACGCCGCGGGTGCTGATCGTGGATGCCGAAGAAAACCAGCAGCTGGACGCCATTATCGCCACGGTCGCTGTGTGCGAGCAGCGGGTGCTGCTGGTGGGGGCTGCGGGGCTATGTGACGCCCTGGCGCGTCGGCTGGCCGCCGTACCGCGCGGACCGCTGCTGGCGATTGTCGGTTCAATGAGCGAGATTGCGCAACAGCAGGTCGCCCGGCTTGAGGCGCATTCGCGCGTTGTTCGCGTAGAAATTGATGTCGCGAGGGCGTTTGGCGGCGATGCCAACGCTGACGCCCGATGCATCGCCGCGGTATTGAGTGAAAATAATCATTGCGTCGTCACCACGCGTCCCGATAGCGAGGCGCGAAAGGGTATTGAAGCCCTGTGCCGGCAGCACGGGGTCGATCGCACCGCGCTTGGCGAGCGGATCTGCGCGTATCTGGCGCGCGTGAGCGAGCTGGCCATCGCGCAAAGCCAGCCGGGGGCGCTCTATTTATCCGGCGGCGACGTGGCTATCGCCGTGGCGCAGGCGCTGGGCGCCAGCGGATTTCATATTACAGGCCGGGTGGCGCAATGCGTGCCGTACGGCAATTTTCTGGGTAGTAGCTGGCAGCGGCCGGTAATGACCAAGGCAGGCGGATTCGGAACGGAAACCACCCTGCTGGAGGTCGTGAACTTTATTGAGGAGAAAATGAGTGACTAACATCATAGCGGTAACGATGGGAGATCCGGCAGGCATTGGCCCGGAAATTATTATTAAATCGCTGGTTGAGGGGAAACTCAACGGCGCGCCGGTAGTCGTGGTGGGCTGCGCGCAGACGCTGCGGCGGATCCTGGCGCTGGGGATCACCCCGCGCGCCGAACTGCGAATCATTGAGAACCCGAGGCAGGCGCAGTTCAGCGCGGGCACGATTAACGTGATCGACGAACCGCTGGCCGATCCGCAGGGGCTGCGCCCGGGCGAAGTACAGGCACAGGCGGGGGATTTAGCATACCGCTGCATCAAGCGGGCGACCGACCTGGCGATGGCCGGAGAGGTGTTCGCGCTCGCCACCGCGCCGTTAAATAAAGAAGCGCTGCATCTGGCCGGGCACAACTTCCCGGGGCATACCGAAATGCTCGCCCATCTGACGCAGACCAAAGATTTCGCGATGGTGCTGTATACCGATAAGCTCAAGGTTATCCATATCTCCACCCACGTGGCGCTGCGTAACTTCCTCGATAACCTGAACCAGCCGCGGGTGGAGACGGTGATTGGTATTGCCGATAGCTTCCTGCGCCGGGTGGGTTATAGCCAGCCGCGTATTGCCGTCGCCGGGGTTAATCCTCACGCCGGTGAAAACGGCCTGTTTGGCGATGAAGAGATCCGTATCGTCGGGCCGGCGGTAGAAGCGATGAAAGCCAAAGGTCTTAACGTCACCGGACCGTGCCCGCCGGATACGGTGTTTATGCAGTGCCACGAAGGCCTGTTTGATATGGTCGTGGCGATGTATCACGATCAGGGACATATTCCGCTAAAATTGCTTGGGTTTTATGATGGGGTGAATATTACCGCCGGACTGCCGTTTATTCGCACTTCCGCCGACCACGGCACGGCGTTTGATATTGCCTGGACAGGTAAAGCTAAGTCTGACAGCATGACTACCTCTATTGAGCTCGCCATGCAAATCGCACAGGAATAACATGAAGGGATATAACCGGTTAGAGCAGATTATGGATTATCTCAAGAGCCATAATCTGGTGACAGTGGACCAGCTGGTGGCGGTGACCGACGCCTCGCCCGCGACCATTCGCCGCGACCTGATTAAGCTCGATCAGGAAGGGGTGATCAGCCGAACGCACGGCGGCGTGACCCTCAACCGGTTTATTCCAGCACAACCGACCACGCAGGAGAAATCCCAGCGTAGCCAGCAGGAAAAATACGCCATCGCCAGCGCGGCGGCGGCGTTGGTCAAGGCCGGGGACGCCATTGTCCTCGATGCCGGGACCACCATGATTGAACTGGCCCGGCAAATTACCCATCTGCCGCTGCGGGTGATCACCAGCGACCTGCATATCGCCCTGTTCCTGTCGGAGTTTAAGCAAATTGAAGTGACGATCATCGGCGGGCGCATCGACGACAGCAGCCAGTCCTGCATCGGCGATCACGGGCGCCGCCTGCTGCAGAATATCTGGCCCGATCTGGCATTTGTCAGCTGCAACGGCTGGGACCTGGAGAAGGGCGTCACCTCGCCAACGGAAGAAAAAGCGGCGCTGAAGCGCGACTTAATCGCCAACGCCCGGCGGCGCATACTGCTGGCGGACAGCTCTAAATACGGCGCCTGGTCGCTGTTTAATATCACGCATCTCGACTCACTCACCGATATCATTACCGACAGTCATCTGCCGGAAGCGACGCGCGAAGCGTTAACGCATATTCATCCCCGGCTGATCGTGGCCGGCTAACCGGGAAGCGGCTTACGGCAGACGGGCGATACTGGCTTTAATCACCTCGATAGCGTGGCGAAACTTCTCCGCTTCATCATCGGCCAGCTGCAGCTCAATAATTTGCTGCACGCCGCTTTGCGTGAGCACCGCCGGAACGCCGGCCGCCGCGCCGGTTACCCCGTACTCGCCATCAAGAATGCACGATACCGCCAGCGCACGATGGCTGCCGGTGAAAATATTGCGACAGATTTCGGCGATGGTCCCAGCGACGCCGTACTCCGTGCAGCCTTTGCCGGCGTAAATCTCAAACCCCAGCTTACGCACCTTGTCGGCAATCAGATCCCGGTCGAGGGCTTTACCGGTATGTTTCTGGTAAACATCGGCGATGGCGGAGCCGTAAACCGCCGAGTGCGACCATACCGGAAACTGGGCATCGCCATGCTCGCCCAGAATAAAGGCGTCGATGCTTTGCGCGCCGATATCCAGCGCCTGGGCCAGCACCCTGCGTAAGCGGGTGGTATCTAACCAGACGCCGGTTCCCAGCACCTGGCCGCGCGGCAGGCCGGAAAGCTGCCACACCTGCCAGGTGATGATGTCGCAGGGATTGGTGGCAACCAAAAAGATGCCGTTGAAGCCGCCGTTCATCATCTGCGGGACAAGGCTTTTGACGATTTTCGCCGTGTTGGTCAATTCATCCAATCGGGTCTGGCCCGGCTTGAGCGCGCCGCCGGAAACGGTGATCACCGCGATATCGACATCGGCGCAGTCGCTGGCTTCGCGGGTGGAAATGGTCATCATTCCCGGCATATAGGCGGCCGCGTCGCTCAGGTCCTGAGCGTGCGCTTCGGCGCGTGGTTTATTGAGATCGACAAGGATCAACTCCTCGCAAACCGACTGGTTTAACAGGGCGTAGGCCGCAGAGGCGCCGACGTTTCCGGCCCCGATAATCATCACCTTGCGCGCTTTGGTATTCATCGTTTTATCCTGATAAAAGACATCATGCCGCAAAATTACTGCCTCCCAAGGGGTTAGCGCAAGCGGGGCCGGAAGCTATAAGTTAATGCTATGGCGGCGCTGCGGACGCTGCGCGCTACAGTACGCTCAAAAAAGGAGCTTATTTATGTACACCATCGCCGCGACCCCGCTAAACCATCCGGACCTCACCGCTTTAATTGCCGAACTGGACGCCTACCAGCAGACGCTCTATCCGGCGGAAAGCAACCATCTGATCGACCTGAGCGCGCTTCCGGCGGAGTCGGTTATCGCGCTAATTATCCGCGATACCCGGCAGCAGGCCGTTGGCTGCGGGGCGATCGTGCTCGGCGAAGAGGGGTTTGGCGAGATGAAACGGGTGTTCATTAACCCGGCCCATCGCGGCCAGCAGCTGGGAGAAAAACTGCTGGCGGCGCTGGAGAAAGAGGCGATAAATCGGGAATGCCATACCCTGCGCCTGGAAACCGGCATCCATCAGCACGCCGCCGTTGCGCTATATACGCGCAATGGGTATCAGACCCGCAGCGCCTTCGCGCCGTATCAGCCGGATCCGTTAAGCATCTTTATGGAGAAACTGCTGCTTGTCGATCTTCGTTCAGCAGCGCTATAAACGCTTCGAGCTGGCGAGTTTTCGCCCCGCGCCGCCAGACCAGCCAGGTCGTTAACCAGCGCCACTCTTCGGCCAGCGGCCAGGCGGAAACCTGCTGGTGGCCCGGCATGCTCTCGAGCATGCTGCGCGGGATCAGCGCCAGCCCGGCGCCGGCAATGACGCAGGCCAGCATTCCGTGGTAGGACTCCATCTCATGGATCCGCCCCGGGGTGGCGCGATCGGCGTGGAACCAGCTCTCAAAATGACGGCGGTAGGAGCAGTTGGCGCGAAACGCGTAGACGCTGGCGCCGTTCACTTCGCTGGCCCGGGCGATGGGCGGATGGCCAAATGGCGCGACGATCATCATCTCTTCAGGGAACACCGGTAACCCTTCAAGCCCCGGATGCACCAGCGGGCCGTCGACGAACGCCGCGCTCAGGTTGCCCTCGAGTACGCCGTCGATCATGGTGCCGGACGGGCCGGTGGAGAGGGCCAGATGGATCTTCGGATAGCGCTGATTAAAGTGCGCCAGGGTCGGGGAAATACGCACGGCGGCGGTACTCTCCAGCGAGCCGAGCGAAAACAGCCCCTGAGGCTCGTCCCCCGCGACCACCATCCGCGCCTCATCAACCAGCGCCAGGATCTGCTGGCTATAGCGTAAAAAGCCGTGTCCGGCGGGCGACAGGCGCAGGCGCTGGTTTTCGCGAATAAACAGTTCGACGCCGAGATCCGCCTCCAGCTGGCGAATGCGCGTGGTCAGGTTCGACGGCACGCGATGCACCTTCTGCGCGGCCTGGGTAATGCTGCCGGTGCTGGCGACGGCGTTAAACATCTCAAGCTGGGTCAGATCCATAGCGTTCTTCTTTTGTGAAAGGGTTGCTCAATATTATTCATTTTTAATGAAGGGAAGGGTAAGCCAGAATAAGGTCACTTCGCAATCAACACAGAGAGAAAAATGATGAATTTATCTGCCACTCATGCGGTTTCCGTGAACCCAACGACAGGTGAAACGCTGTCGTCTCTGCCATGGGCCAGCGAACAACAGGTTGATTCAGCCATTGCGCTTGCGGAACAAGGCTATCGCCAATGGCGCAAGGTCAGCGTGGCGCAGCGCGCGACGACGCTGCGTAACGTCGGCGCCGCGATGCGCGCCCGGAGCGAAGCGCTGGCGCAAATGATTAGCCTTGAGATGGGCAAACCGATTGCCCAGGCGCGCGGCGAAGTCGCTAAATCCGCCAATCTTTGTGACTGGTATGCCGAACACGGCCCGGCGATGCTGAATACCGAAGCGACGCTGGTTGAAGACAATAAAGCGGTAATTGAGTACCGTCCGATGGGCGCTATCCTCGCGATCATGCCGTGGAACTTCCCGGTGTGGCAGGTGCTGCGCGGCGCGGTGCCGATTCTGCTGGCGGGCAACAGCTATCTGCTTAAGCATGCGCCAAACGTGCTGGGCAGCGCGGCGATGATTGGCGAAATTTTTGCCGCAGCGGGCGTGCCGGAAGGCGTGTTTGGCTGGGTGAACGCCACCAACGACGGCGTTTCGCAAATGATTAACGACCCGCGCATCGCCGCGGTGACCGTCACCGGCAGCGTGCGCGCCGGGAAGGCGATTGGCGCCCAGGCCGGCGCGGCGTTGAAAAAATGCGTGCTGGAGCTGGGCGGTTCCGATCCTTTTATCGTCCTTAACGACGCCGACCTTGATGAGGCGGTGAAGGCGGCGGTGATTGGCCGCTACCAGAATACCGGGCAGGTCTGCGCAGCCGCGAAGCGTTTCATCGTCGAGACGGGTATTGCTGAAGCCTTTACGCAGAAATTTGTCGCCGCCGTCGCCGCGCTGAAAATGGGCGATCCGCGCGATGAGCAGAATTATATTGGACCGATGGCGCGTTTCGACCTGCGCGATGAGCTGCACGAGCAGGTGCGGGCAACCCTAAAAGAGGGGGCGACCCTGCTGCTGGGCGCGGAAAAAATCGAAGGCGCAGGCAACTACTATGCGCCAACGGTGCTGGGGAACGTCACCGCTGAGATGACCGGCTTTCGCGAGGAACTGTTTGGGCCGGTGGCGACGATTACCGAAGCCCGCGATGCCGATCATGCGCTGGCGCTGGCTAACGAGAGCGAATTTGGCCTTTCAGCAACGGTTTATACCACCAGTGAAACGCAGGCCCGGCGCTTTGCCGATGAGCTGGAGTGCGGCGGGGTGTTTATCAACGGCTACTGCGCCAGCGATGCCCGCGTGGCGTTCGGCGGCGTGAAGAAAAGCGGTTTTGGCCGCGAGCTCTCCCATTTTGGCCTGCATGAATTCTGCAACGTGCAGACCGTCTGGAGAGATCGCCACTAACCCTACAAACTGCCCCCGGAGGCGGCGCGATGCCCCTGCCCGGGCTACGGGTCACAGCCATCTGCGATCGCGTAGCCCGGGAAAAAAGCCCCGATATGATTAAGCTATTCACTTAGCGGCACCGAAGCGAGAAAGAGGCTGTTTCTTCGCGCCGCGTGCGCCTATAATTACCGCCCGAATTTTGTTGTTGGCAAGGAGCCGCGCGTGGCGACGGTAATAAATAACGCAATGCTCGATGCCATTTTGGCTGAAGTCAGGCCGCTGATTGGACGCGGTAAAGTGGCGGACTATATTCCGGCGCTGGCCAGCGTCAGCGGCGATAAGCTCGGCGTGGCCATCTGTACGGTCGACGGTCAGCACTACAGCGCCGGCGACGCGCACGAGCGTTTCTCCATTCAATCGATCTCGAAAGTCCTGAGCCTGGTGGTGGCGATGAATCACTATCAGGAAGAGGAGATCTGGCAGCGGGTGGGGAAAGATCCCTCCGGCCAGCCTTTTAACTCGCTGTTGCAGCTGGAAATTGAGCAAGGCAAACCGCGCAACCCGTTTATTAACGCCGGGGCGCTGGTGGTCTGCGATATGCTGCAAAGCCGTCTTAGCGCGCCCCGCCAGCGAATGCTGGAAATCGTTCGTCGTCTGAGCGGGGTGGGCGATATCGCCTATGATCCGGTGGTTGCCCGCTCGGAGTTCGATCATTCGGCGCGCAATGCCGCTATCGCCTGGCTAATGAAATCCTTCGGCAATTTCCATAACGATGTCGCCACGGTACTGCAAAACTATTTCCACTACTGTTCGCTGGAGATGAGCTGCGTGGAGCTGGCGCGCACCTTTCTGTTTCTTGCTGACCGAGGTATCGCCCCGCACCTTGAGACGCCGGTGATTGCGCCGATTCAGTCGCGGCAGGTCAACGCCCTGATGATGACCAGCGGCATGTATCAGAACGCCGGTGAATTTGCGTGGCGCGTCGGTTTGCCGGCGAAATCCGGCGTCGGCGGCGGGATTGTGGCTATTGTCCCGCAGGAGATGGCGATCGCGGTGTGGAGCCCGGAGCTCGATGAGGCGGGGAACTCGCTGGCCGGGATTGCTTTACTGGAAAAACTCACCCAAAAGCTGGGGAGGTCGGTGTTCTGATGGTGCCAATCGAAAGCCTGTTTGCCCGCCTGCAGCGTTCCACTTTTCGCTCCCGTTTTCGCCTCGGCGTGAAAGAACGGCAGTACTGTTATGATAAGGGCGCGGAAGTTATCGACCAGCACGCGGCGGACTTTATCGCCCGGCGGCTGGCGCCCGCGCGCATTCCTAACGACGGCAAGCAGACCCCGATGCGCGGACATCCGGTGTTTATCGCCCAGCATGCCACCGCGACCTGCTGTCGCGGCTGTCTGGAGAAGTGGCACGCCATCCCGCGCGGGCGCGAGCTCAGCGACGAAGAGCAGCGCTACGTGGTGCAGGTTATTCACCACTGGCTGGTGATCCAGATGAATTCGCCGGATCGCGGCAGACCGTAATTCATCGGGCGGCGGTATATGCCTGATAATTATTCTCATGATATGATGAACCGCTTACTCATTATTAACATAATAATTGCCTGAAACATTTAGACGGATAATCATGAATGTCTCCACTGTCGATTCGGTCATTCACGCTGTTTCGTGAGGAACAGCCCGTGCGTGATGCGCTGGTGTTGTTCACTTTAACGCTACTGCTGCATTTCTTCGGCGCGATGCTGCGTCTGGTACAAGAATTGTCGTTCTTCTGGCCGCTTAACGCGGTGATGGCGGGGATTTTCGCGCGTTATATCTGGCTAAATCGCAGCTATTTTTACGCCATCTGTTTTGCCGCCATGCTGGTATATGACGGTTTAACTTCGCGTTGGGGGATGGGGCTTGCCTCCTTTCTGATCAATTTCTCCAATATCGTATTTATCGTTACCCTGGCGCAGCTCATTTTGTGGGATAAGCGGCGGGCGGATTCGATGCCGGGACCGATCAACGCGCTAAGCCTGTTTTGCTATTGCCTGCTGGCGGCGCTGCTGTGCGCGGCCGTTGGGGCGCTGGGTTCGGTAGATGTGGAACGCGCCACGTTTATTCCCCAACTGGCGGACTGGTTTAGCGAACAGTTTTCCACTGCCGTACTGATCCTGCCGTTCATTTTAACCCTCACGCTCCCTTCGGCGTTCGGGCGTTTTCGCCTGCGTCAGCTGTTACCAGCGATTGCGCTGGTGCTGTCAATTGTGCTCGGCGTGGCGGTGGGCGGGGCCGGGAGCATCACCTTCCCGCTACCGGCGCTGATCTGGTGCGCGATTCGCTACCCGCTGCCGCTGACCTGCCTGCTGACCTTTATTACCGGGATTAGCGAAATTCTGCTGGTGGCGAACTCGCTGATTCACCTCACGCCCGACACCCGAATGCAGCCTTGGCAGCTGTTTTCGACGCGTCTGGGTATCGCGGCGATGCTGATCAGCCCGATTATCGTCGCTTCCAGCGTCGAGGCGATAAATAATCTTGTCAAACAGCTGGCCCTGCGCGCTGACTTTGACTTTCAGACCCGGGTCTATTCTCGCTCGGGGTTAAGCGAAGCGCTGAAACGTCAGCCGCTGTCGGAAGATAAGCGGTTAACGGTCATGGTGCTGGATATCGACGGCTTCAAGCAGGTCAACGATCGCTGGGGCCATGAGTGCGGCGACTGCGTGCTGGCCCAGTTTGCGCAGCAGGTAAGGCTACTGGTGGGCGAAGAGGGCATGGTGGCGCGCATTGGCGGGGAAGAGTTTGCCGTCGCGGCGCTGACCTCATCAGAACGGGACGGACAGGTGCTGGCGGAAAAAATTCGTCAGGGAATCGAATCGCAGACCTTCACCTGGGGGCAATACAAAATCCAGCTGACCGTCAGCATGGGGCTGGAGAGCCAACCGCTCGCTACCGCCAGGGTTACGGATCTGTTCAACCAGCTGCTGATGGAAGCCGATGATTCGATGATTCGGGCGAAACGTGCCGGGCGCAACCGGATTTTTACGCACGAAATGGCCTGAATAACCCCATAAGAAAACGCGATGATAATTTTGCTTGTGTTAAATATAAGTTAAAAACATAGTGATGTGGTCAATTTCAAGGAGTTACCTATGACCACATCTTTCACTCTGCGCACGCTGTCGCGTGACGATATTCTCGAACACCTTTCTGAATTAACCGATATCCTCGTCAGCTGCGTCAACGGCGGGGCCTCGGTGAGCTTTATGCTACCTTTCGCCCCGGAAACCGCGACGGCGTTCTGGCTGCGAATGGCGCAAAGCGTTGCCGCCGGGGAACGCGTTGTCCTCGCCGCGGCGGATGCAGAGCAGCGGCTCGTTGGTACGGTACAGCTGATTACCGACCAGCCGGAAAACCAACCGCACCGCGCCGATGTTGCCAAGCTCCTGGTTCACCAAAATGCGCGTCGTCAGGGGCTGGCGAATGCGCTGATGACCCGGCTGGAAGCGATCGCGCGCGAGCAGGGCAAAAGCGTTCTGGTGCTGGATACCGCAACCGGCAGTGGGGCAGAAAACTTTTACGTGCAGTGCGGCTGGGAAAAAGCAGGGGAAATCCCCCGCTATGCGCTGATGCCGGACGGCGAGCTGACGGCAACGTCGCTGTTCTATAAATTTCTGTCTTAAATTTGATATTGCATACAGCTTTGATCAAAACGGGGTTTCACTTAGCTAAAAACCTGATAACTTATTGGACCAATTACTCAGGTTGTATGACTACTCTATGAGGGAACCCTTGTGAAAACACTAAACCGTCGCGATTTCCCGGGCGCGCAGTACCCTGAACGTATCATTCAGTTTGGCGAAGGCAACTTCCTGCGCGCGTTTATCGACTGGCAGATCGATCTACTAAACGAGCATACCGACCTGAATGCCGGGGTGGTGATTGTGCGTCCGATTGAGAGTACGTTCCCGCCGTCGCTCAGCGTCCAGGACGGTCTCTACACCACGATAATTCGCGGCCTGAATGAGAAGGGTGAAGCGGTCAGCGATGCGCGCCTGATTCGCTCGGTCAACCGCGAAATTAGCGCCTATGCGGATTACGATGAACTGCTGCGGCTGGCGCATAACCCGGATATGCGCTTTGTGTTTTCCAATACGACCGAAGCGGGAATTAGCTACCATGCGGGCGACCGTTTTGACGATGCGCCCGCGGTAAGCTATCCGGCTAAACTGACCCGTCTGCTGTTTGAACGCTACAGCCATTTCTCCGGCGCGGCGGATAAAGGCTGGGTCATCGTTCCCTGCGAGCTGATTGACTATAACGGCGAAGCGCTGCGTGAACTGGTGCTACGCTATGCTCAGGAGTGGGCGCTGCCGGAAGCCTTTGTGACATGGCTGGATGAAGCCAACGCTTTTTGTTCTACGCTGGTAGACCGCATTGTGACCGGCTATCCGCGTGATGAAGCCGCGCAGATTGAAGAGCAGCTGGGATATAAAGACGCTTTCCTCGATACCGCCGAACACTTCTACCTGTTTGTCATTCAGGGGCCGAAATCTCTGGCCGCCGAGCTGCGACTCGATAAACTGCCGCTTAACGTCCTGATCGTGGACGATATTAAGCCGTACAAAGAGCGTAAAGTGGCCATTCTTAACGGCGCGCACACCGCGCTGGTGCCGGTCGCCTTCCAGGCAGGGCTGGATACCGTGGGCGATGCGATGAACGATGCGGAAATTTGCGCTTTCGTCGAGAAGGCGATTTACCAGGAGATCATTCCGGTTCTCGATCTGCCGCGCGATGAGCTGGAGTCTTTTGCCAGCGCGGTAACCGGTCGCTTCCGTAACCCCTATATCAAGCATCAGCTGCTGTCTATCGCGCTTAACGGGATGACTAAATACCGTACCCGTATTCTGCCGCAGCTGCTGGCGGGACAGAAGAAAGCGGGGAAACTCCCGGCGCGTCTGACCTTTGCGCTGGCGGCGCTGATCGCATTTTATCGCGGCGAGCGTCACGGCGAGAGCTATCCGGTACAGGACGACGCCGAATGGATAGAGAGCTATCAGGCGCTGTGGGCCCAGCATCGGGATCGTCAAATCAGCACCCGCGAGCTGGTAAACGCGGTGCTTTGCGTTGAGTCCCACTGGGAGCAGGACCTGACGAAAGTTTCCGGCCTGGCCGAGCAGGTGGCGCAGGATCTGGATGCTATTTTGCGCGACGGTATGCGCGCCGCCGTTAAGCCGCTGTGCTGATATCCTGAAACGACCGGATTGCGGCCGGGTAAGGCGCCAGCAAGAATCCCGGCACCGTGCCGAACGCGATTGGTTATCGAACGCAACCCGGCCGCTGCCGGGTTATTTTTTTCCCTTCATTAGTTACAACATCCTTTTTGCTTTTTTGACTGGCACAGGTCTGTAAGAACGCGCCAATTTCGTCCAGCAGCGATCATCAGGGCAAATAAGAGAAAAAGATGAATTGTGTCCCTGACGGTTGATCAAATTATCCGGCAGGAAAATAATGCCTTATCCAAACGAGAGGTTAGACCAATGGTCATCGAAATTCGTGAAGTGGGCCAGCAGGATAAAGCGCAGTGGCTACGGCTATGGGAAGGCTATACCCGTTTCTACGGTAGCCCGCAGCCGCCGGACGTCACGGAATACACCTGGCAGCGCATGCTGGATCCCGCTTCTCCCATGTTGGGGCGCGTGGCCCTGGCGGATGGCAACGTCGCTGGATTTGCGATTTGTGTCCTTCACGAAGGCACCTGGGTAAAGATGCCTGTTTGCTATCTGGAAGATCTGTTCGTTGCTCCGCCGATGCGCGGAAAAGGCATCGCCAGGGCATTGATGCAGGCGCTGCAAGCGGAAGGGAAAGAGAAAGGGTGGTCGCGTCTGTACTGGCACACTCGTACTGATAATCCGGCCCGGCGTCTGTATGATGAATTTACGCCAGCCGATGACTATGTTCGTTACCGCGTGACGCTCTGAAAATCTGAGATTAAGAAGTTATTAAGATTTCCCCTGTAAAACAGGGGAAACGACTCAGGAGTAACAAAATGGAAAAACGCATAGAGACGGTTGTGAACCTCATCATGTTTCTTTCGCTGCTGGCCACCGCGTGGGATCTCTCCCTGGTCCATCACCTGTCCTGGTAAACCTGAACGTACGGCGCCAAAGCCTGGCGCCGCAACGTTAGTTCCTACTTTAACATCAATACGTTATGCCAACCACGCTAGCGGCGCGCGACGATAAACAGGCGCGGAAATAGCAGTAGCACCTTTTCGTTACACTGTAACGGATAGTGCTGTTTCAGACGTGCCAGATAGCGTTCGAGAAAAGCCTGGCGCTGCGGTTCATCAAGAGGCTGTAAAAACGGGCGTAGGCCCGTTGACTGCAGCCATTCAATAATGGCCTGGTGCGAAGCCAGCGGGTGAAAGTAGGTGGTGCGCCAGATATCCACCTCGCAGCCGCAGGCGGTCAGCATATCGTAATACTCCGGCACATCCGGCAGCGGCGGCCGCCCGCTGGCTGGATATCCCAGCTCTTCCGCGACCTCACGCATCAGCACGTGCGAGGGTTCCTGCCAGTTAACCGGCATTTGCACCGCCAGTACGCCGTTTTCCGCAAGATTGCTGACCAGATGGGGAAAAAGCCGCTGATGATCCGTTAGCCATTGCAGCGAAGCATTGGCGTAAATAACGTCCGCCGGGCGCTCGGGGCGAAACCCGGCGATATCTCCTTCGACAAAGCGGCAGTCCGGGAGCCGCTGAGCGGCTTCTTCCAGCATGGCCGGTGAATTATCTACGCCAATAATTGTTGCTTCTGGCCAGGCATGCCGTAGCAGAGCGGTACTGTTGCCTGGCCCGCAGCCCAAATCAACGGCCAGCGCTACGGGATGGTGGGCGATGCGGGCGAGAAGCTCGGCGGCGGGCCGCGTGCGCTCCGCGCCGAATTGCAAATACAATGAAGGATTCCAGTCAGCCATAGCACGCTCCGGTTAAGAGAAACTCGTTCATCAGCATAGACGGCAATGCTTAACTGGCAAATAAACAACAGCTATATGCAAACGAAATGTGACGGTGTCACTTAACTTATGCCGGGTTCGTCACGGTAGACCCGGCGGAGGTTGGCTAGAGTAGGCGTCGCAAAAAAGGGGGGTATGGTCATTAAATGGCGTTAATCATTAAGGTGTTACTTGAAAACCGGCTCGGCGAGGGGCAGGACAGCCTGCTGCAGGCGAAACCCGGATTAAGCCTGCTTGTGGAAGATGAAACCAGCCGGGTGCTGTTTGATACCGGGCCAGACGGCAGTTTTCTTCATAATGCGCAGCGGATGGGCGTCTCTTTATCTGACTTGACCGCCACGGTGCTCTCCCACGGTCATTACGACCACTGCGGCGGCGTGCCGTGGCTGCCGGATAACAGCCGTATCATTTGCCATCCGCTGATCGCGCAACAGCGCTACTCGGCGTTATCCCTTGCTGGACGTCACTGGAAAGTCAAAAAACTGTCGCGAGAAATTGACTACTCCCGCCACCGCATGGAGTACAGCCGCGAACCGCTGGCGATCGGCGAACGACTGTTGTGGTCCGGCGAGATTGCGGTCGCGCGTCCGCGAGCCTATGGCGTCCTCGCGGGTCAATCGCCGGGGGAAGATTACCTTGCCGACGAAGGCGTGCTGATCTACCGCTCGACGCGGGGGTTAGTCATTATTTGCGGCTGCGGGCATCGCGGATTGATCGATACGATTCGCCACTGTCAGAAGATCACCGGCGTCCAGCAGATACGCGCCATCATCGGCGGCCTTCACCTGCGCAGCGCGACGCCGTGGGTGATACGTCGGCTAAAGCAGTTCTTGCGCCAGCAGAAGGTCGAGGAGGTGATGGCCTGCCACTGCACCGGTTCATGGGGGCGCTGGTGGCTTGCCGCGGATAGCGCCCCGGCCACCGGCGATACGTTGGTGCTGGAATAACAATCGCATTCACTTTTTCTAATTACATATAAATAACATTTTTGCTATTTATTAAATACATTAACCGTCGGCTATACACCTTCCCCCAGGGGGAAGGTCAAATACTGATATCCCTTTTTGGTGTAAATATTTATAGAGAAACTTCATTCTATTTAACCTGGGGTTTTCTCTTTGAAATATCATTTAATTCTGCCGGTGAGTGTGATTTAATTCAGCGGTCTTCTTATTGCGAATATCTCTATGATTGCGTCACTGCAGGCATTATTAAAACAAGCAACCCGGCGTCGGCTTCGTATCCGCGCGGGGCTTGTTATTGCCTGTTGGCTACTGCTCAACCTTCAGCTGACCATCGCGGCGCACCACGGCGGCCAACAGCAGCCGGTGGCGCCGCAGGCGCAGATTCACCATATTGTCGATGGCGTGATGAGCATGCCAGGCATGGAAAGCGTCGGTCAGAAAGCCATCTGCGAGAAGCACTGCGACCCCGATACCGCGCAGCCAAACTCATTAACCTCTTTACAGCTGAATGCGCTTCCCTCCGAAACCGCGCTATTAGTGGTTTCCCCGCAGCAGGAGACCTGCGCTGAACGTATGGACTGGCGGACGCCGCCGGTCACCGGTCCGCCGGCTGAAATACGCTTCTGCCGTTTCAGGGAATAAAACGCCGTTAAAAACATCCATCAGATCTGCCCGGTCTGCGGGCGACTTTATGTTTTTTTCGGAGACTTTATTATGCGTTCGACCTCTATTTTTCTGCTTATTACCAGCGTTCTGACCTTTTCCCTCACTTCATTTTCCGCCAGTGCGGAAGACGGCGCGATGCATCACCATAATATGTCCGCGAGGGCGGAGATGCCGGGGATGAATAAGCCGGATGATTCCGCCCCCCTTTATTCAACGAACGGGGTCATTAAAGCCTGGCGCGACAATGCCGTGGTGATTGCCCACGCTCCGGTTGCCGAGCTGAACTGGCCAGCGATGACCATGAGCTTTGCGCTCGGCGATAACCACGATAAAGAGCTGGCGGTGGGACAAAAGGTTGATTTCACCTTCCGTCAGACGGACTCCGGCTACGCGCTCGTTTCGATGACCGCGCACTAATTCCGGAGTCATTATGTCCATCTTAAATAAGGCGGCCCGCGGGCTGCCGCTTTTACTGTCGCTGATTTCCGCCAACGGCTGGGCGACGACGCTGGCTGAGGCCCTGTCGGCGGCGGAAAGCTACTCCGCCGAGCTCTCCGCCAACGATCATCAGGTGAATGCGTTAAAAAACAGGGCGGATTCCGCCATGCAGCTTCCCGATCCGAAGCTGAAGTTCGGCATTGAAAACGTTCCGCTGGGCGGCAACAACGCCAGCCGACTGACCCGCGAGGGGATGACCATGCAAAGGGTCGGCGTGATGCAGGACTACGTCAGCAGCACCAAGCGCGAACGAAAGGCCGACTCGATAACCGCCGAAGCGCGCCAGGCCGCCGCCAATGCCGATGTGATCCGCGCCCGGCTGCAGCGGGAAACCGCGCAGGCGTGGCTGGCGCTGGCGCTGGCGCAGAAATCACTGCGTTCAGTACAGGCGTTGATCAGCGAAACCTCCCGGCAAATCAACGTACAAAAGGCCGGCGTAAGCAGCGCCAGCGCCAGTCCCGGCAGCGTGCTCGACGTTCAGCTGGCGCTGAATGCCATGAAAAATGAGCAAGATAACGCCCGCCGCGATGTGCAGATTGCCCGGGCGCGCCTGTTGCAGCTTACCGGCAAAGAGGTCCGCGATATCTCCGGCCCGCTGCCGCGCATTGAACGCCTACCGGCCGATGAAGCCGCGTTAATGGCGGGGATTAAGCTACATCCTGAGGTGATTCAGGCCGCGCGCGAGGCCGATTTGGCGAAAGCGAAATCAGGGCAGTCGGAAGTCGCGGCGATCCCTGACGTTGGCGTCGAGGTCTATTACGCCCGGCGCGGGGACGATTACGACGATATGGTGGGCGTCATGTTTACCGTCGATATGCCTATTTTTCAGGGCAAACGCCAGGACATAGAGCACGCCGCCGACGTCTCCCGTACCTATGAAGCCAACGATCGGCTGACGTTATTGATGCGCGAGCATCAGGCCCAGCAGTATCAGCTGATCTCGCAATATAACGCCGCGAAAGCCATTTACGATCGTCAGCAAAGCGAGGTGCTGCCGCTGCTGCGCAAGAAGGTGAGCCTCGTCAATGCCCAGTATCGGGGCGGCAGCTCGGCGCTGGCGGAACTGCTCGCCGCCCGTCGCGATCTGCTGAGCGGAGAAATTGCCAGCAACGACGCGGAGAAAGCGCTCGCTGATGCGTGGGCCGCCATTCGCTACCTTATTCCTCAGGATGTTAAATAATGAAGTCAAAATCTGCTATTACCCTTGTGGCGCTGGCCATCGCCCTGGCCGCCGCGGGCGGATACTGGCTCGGTTCGCGAAACGCGCCGACGCTTTCCGCGGACGGGGCTCAGACCGAAACGGGCCGCAAAGTGTTGTACTGGTACGATCCGATGACCCCCGGCACCCGCTTCGATAAACCGGGAAAGTCACCGTTTATGGATATGGATCTGGTGCCGCGCTACGCCGACGAAGGGGCGGGAGAGGAGGCCGGGAGCGTGCAGATTAGCGCCCGCCAGCAGCAAAACCTCGGCGTACGCACGGCTGATGTTGCCCGGCGGACGCTGGCGCAGAAGCTCAGCGCTTTCGGTACCGTCGCGATTGACGAGCGCAGCGTTGAAACGGTTCCGGCGCTGGCCAGCGGCCTGATCGAGAAACTTTACGTCAACGCCTCCCAGCAGTTTGTGAAAAAGAACGAGGCGCTGGCCGAGCTGTGGATCCCGCAGTGGGCGGCGGCGCAGCAGGAGTATCTGGCGGTGAGGCTGCTGGGCGATAGCGGTTTAACCGTCGCCGCGCGCGGCCGTTTGCAGCTGCAGTTTATGCCGGAAGCGATTATCCGCAGCGTTGAGCGCAGCGGTAAACCGCAAACCCGCATAACGGTACGCGCGCCGCACGATGGCTACGTCAGCAAGCTTGACGTGCGCACCGGCGCGCAGGTCACGGCAACCCAGCCGCTGTTCGAGCTGGCCAGCCTCGACCCGGTCTGGATCGTGATTGATTATCCGCAAAGCCAGGCCAGCCTGCTGCGCGTAGGCAGTCAGGTAACGGCCGTCACCAGCAGCTGGCCCGGCACAACGTTTCAGGGAACCGTCAGCGAGCTGCTTCCCGACCTCGAAGCGACCACCCGTACTCTGAAAGCCCGCGTAGTGCTCAATAATCCGCAGCATCAGCTCAAACCGGGCATGTATTTGAACGTTGAGCTGGCTGAGGCGCAGCAGGGGCGCGAGGTGCTGACTATCCCGGAAGAGGCATTAATTGCAACAGGCACCAGCAACCGGGTGCTGATCGCCGACGGCGAGGGGTATTTCCGTCCGGTCGAGGTGACCGCGGGACGAACGCAGGATGGTCTGGTTGAGGTAACTTCCGGCCTTGAAGAGGGGCAAAAGGTGGTCACCTCTGGACAGTTCCTGATTGACTCCGAAGCCAGCCTGCGCAGCGCGCTGCCGCAAATGGCCGGGCAGAATGAAGAGATACAAAGCTACTCGGCGCAGGGCGTCATCAAGGCGGTGAGCGATGAGGCGGTAACGATCGCGCACCAGCCGGTCCCGGCGCTGAAGTGGCCGGCGATGATCATGGACTTTGCCATTACGCCGCCGCTGCGGGAGCAGGTGCGTCCCGGCGAGTCGGTGATGTTTCATTTCGTGCTGACCGATGAAGGGGCGCGGGTGACCTCAGTGATGCCGATGAGCGGCGCTAAGGAGCAGCCATGATTGCCGCCGTTATCCGCTGGTCGTTGCGCAACCGCCTGCTGGTACTGCTGGCGACGCTGATTATGGCCGCCTGGGGCGTCTGGTCGATACAGCAGGCGCCGCTGGACGCGCTGCCGGATCTTTCCGATACCCAGGTGATCATTCGCGCCAGCTATCCGGGCAAAGCGCCGCAAATTGTCGAAGATCAGGTGACCTATCCGCTGACCACTACCATGCTGTCGGTGCCGGGGGCGAAAACCGTGCGCGGTTTTTCCATGTTCGGCGATGCTTACGTTTACGTACTGTTTGAGGACGGTACCGACCCGTACTGGGCGCGCTCCCGCGTGCTGGAGTACCTGAGCCAAATCCAGAGCAGCCTGCCGCCGGAAACCAAAGCGTCGCTGGGGCCGGATGCCACCGGCGTCGGCTGGGTATTTGAATATGTGCTCACCGACAAAAGCGGCCAGCATAGCCTCGGCGACCTGCGGGCGATTCAGGACTGGATCCTTAAATATGAACTGAAAACCGTACCGGATGTTTCGGAGGTGGCCAGCGTCGGCGGGATGGTGAAAGAGTATCAGGTGGTTCTTAACCCAGACCGGCTGCGGGCGCTGAACGTCACTCACCAGCAGGTGATTAGCGCGATCCAGAGCGCCAACCAGGAAGGCGGTGGCTCGGTACTGGAACTGGGTGAAGCGGAATATATGGTACGCACCACCGGCTACCTGAAATCCATCGACGATTTTAACCAGGTCGTTATCGCCGAGCGCGGCGGCGTGCCGGTGCTGCTCTCCGACGTCGCCAGCGTGCGCCGGGGTCCGGCGATTCGGCGCGGCGTCGCCGAGCTCAACGGCGAAGGCGAGGTGGCGGGCGGCATTATCATCATGCGTTCGGGCAAAAACGCGCTGACCACCATTGACGCGGTGAAGGCCAAACTGGCGGAAGTGCAAAAAAGCCTGCCCGCAGGGGTAGAGATTGTCCCGGTGTACGACCGCTCGCAGCTGATTAAAAACTCGGTCGAAACCCTGACCCATAAGCTTATCGAAGAGTTTATCGTCGTGGCGGTGGTCTGCTCGCTGTTTCTGTTCCACTTCCGCAGCGCGCTGGTGGCGATGATCACGCTACCGCTGGGGATCCTCGGCGCGTTTATCGTGATGCACTATCAGGGCGTCAGCGCCAATATGATGTCGCTCGGGGGGATTGCGATCGCTATCGGGGCCATGGTCGATGCGGCAATCGTGATGATTGAAAATATGCATAAGGTGCTGGAGCAGTGGCGGCACGAGCATCCCGAACGCCAGCCGTCTTCCGCCGACTACTGGCAGATTGCCCAGCACGCGGCGTCGGAAGTGGGGCCTGCGCTGTTTTGCAGCCTGCTGATTATCACCCTGTCGTTTATTCCGGTGTTCACCCTCGAGGCGCAGGAGGGCAAGATGTTCTCGCCGCTGGCCTTCACCAAAACCTGGTCGATGGCGGTGGCCGCCGGGTTGGGGATAACTCTGGTGCCGGTGCTGATGGGCTACTTTATTCGCGGCAAAATCCCTGATGAAACCGCCAATCCGCTCAACCGCTGGCTGATCCGCGCCTATGAACCGCTGCTGGATAAAGTTCTGCAGTGGCCGAAGGCGACGCTGGCGGCGGCGGGGCTGCTGCTGGTCGCCACGCTGTGGCCGCTGGCGCAGCTCGGCAGCGAATTCCTGCCGCAGATTGACGAGGGCGACCTGCTGTACATGCCCTCCACGCTGCCGGGGATCTCCAGCCGCGAAGCCGGACGTCTGCTGCAGCAAACCGACCGCCTGATCAAGACCATCCCTGAAGTGCAAAGCGTATTCGGTAAGGCCGGACGGGCGGATAGCGCCACCGACCCGGCGCCGCTGACCATGCTGGAAACCACCATTCAGTTCAAGCCGAAAAGCGAATGGCGGCCCGGCATGACCATGGATAAGCTCATTAGCGAGCTGGACAATACGGTGAAGGTGCCGGGCATCGCCAACGTCTGGGTGCCGCCGATTCGTAACCGCCTGGATATGCTGGCGACCGGTATTAAAAGCCCGGTCGGCATCAAAGTGAACGGCAACAATCTGGCGGAGATCGAAAAAACCGCCGAGGAGATTGAGCGTATCGTACGTAACGTACCGGGGGTGACCTCGGCGCTGGCGGAGCGTCTCGACGGCGGTCGCTATATCGATATCACTATCGACCGGGTGAAAGCCGCCCGCTACGGCGTGTCGGTGAAGGAGCTGCAGTCGATCGTCGCCAGCGTGGTCGGCGGCGATAACATCGGTGAAACCATCGAGGGGCGAGAACGTTACCCGATCAGCGTCCGCTATCCGCGCGACGTGCGCGACTCGCTGCAAAAGCTGCGCGATCTGCCGGTGGTGACCAGCGGCGGGGCGCAGGTGGCGCTTTCCGAACTGGCGGATATCGCCATCACCGACGGCCCGCCGATGCTGAAAAGCGAAAACGCCCGCCTGTCGGACTGGATCTACGTCGATATTCGCGGGCGTGACCTGAAATCCGCCGTGGACCAGATGCAGCGTGAGGTCAGCGAACAGGTCAAGCTGCCGGAAGGCATCTCGCTGACCTGGTCCGGGCAGTATGAGTATCTGGAGCGCGCGACGGCAAAGCTAAAAATCGTGCTGCCGTTTACCCTGATGATTATCTTTATTCTGCTTTACGTCACCTTCGGTCAGGTCAAAGACGCGCTGCTGATTATGGGTACCTTACCGTTTTCGCTGGTAGGCGGCGTCTGGCTGCTTTGGCTGCTGGGCTATAATCTGTCGGTGGCGGCCGCCGTGGGCTTTATCGCGCTGGCCGGCGTGGCGGCGGAGTTCGGGGTGATTATGGTGCTCTATTTAAACCAGGCGATCGCCAAACGCCGCGGACGGCTTGATGACCAGACGCTCAACGAGGCGATTCATGAAGGGGCGGTGCTGCGCGTGCGCCCGAAAGTGATGACCGTGGCGACGATTATGGCCGGGCTGCTGCCGATTATGTGGGGAGGCGGCACCGGATCGGAGGTGATGCAGCGTATCGCCGCGCCGATGATCGGCGGGATGATCACCGCGCCGCTGCTGTCGATGCTGGTGATCCCGGCAGTCTATCACCTGACGCACCGTAACAAACGCTAAAGTACAACGCCCGGGCCAGGCGGCTCGGGCGTGAATCAGTCGGCGTTCTTAAGATCTTCCGCGCGTTTGGCGGTTGCGTAAACAAAGTCCAGCATCGGCTCAAGGTCGGTATCGTAGCCGGCCTGAATGATTTTACCGCGCAGCCATTCGATCTCGCTGGTGATATCCGGGTGGAATATATTGTTGTCCTGCGCTTTGCGCAGCCATTTGAGCAGGAAATTATTTTTCCCGCGAACTCCGCCCGATTTCTTTGATTTTGCGTGCATTTTCAGCGCCACCAGAATGCAGTAATAGAAATGAACGCGCTGATTAAAACTTTGGTGCATGTCTTTATTTCCCGCCAGAATCAGGTTGCGGACGGGCATGGACCTTAAGCATGCGGTCTCTGATATTCACCCGTACCACCTACGCGCCGCTTGCCGGGCGCCGAGGCGATGGTGGCACGGAAGCCGAATTACAGTCAAATATTGATTAGTTTTATAGCAATATTTATTTGCGTCGATCGCCGCCTGACGGTCAGATTTATGCCCCGATGTGCAGCCGTAGTGAACACAGAAGGCTGGGCAAGTCGCGCGCGGCAGAGTATAAAATTTGTTAACGCATCACGGACAATGACGGGAGAGGGTATGGAATACGATTTAGACGGAATGGATGTACTTTTTGTCGCCGGCTTTGGGCCGATAACGCAGTCGGCCGCAGCCAGCCGTGACTTCTATGTCGCCGCGCTGGGGCTACCGCTCAAACCGATGCCCGGTAACGAAGCCTATCTGCTGACCGAACATGATGCCCTCGGCGGGGTAAAACATTTTGCCCTCTGGCCGCTGGCGCAGGCGGCGCGCTCCTGTTTTGACGCCGATAGCTGGCCAGACTATCTGCCAGTGCCTCAGGCGTGGATCGAGTTTGAAGTACGCGATATCGATTCGGCAACCGACGCGCTGAAGGCCAGAGGCTATCGGCTGCTGGTGGACAACCGCATTGAGCCGTGGGGGCAAACCGTCACGCGTCTGCTTAGCCCGGAAGGGCTGCTGGCGGGGATCACCGTGACGCCGTGGCTGCGCGAGGGCAAAGCATGATGGCGGCGGAATTGATGACTGAAAGACTCCTGCTGATCCCCTTAACCGCAGACGATGCGCCGCAAATTCAGGTTCTCTTTCCACAGTGGGAAATCGTGCGTTATCTTGCCGCCGGTTTTCCATGGCCGTTCCCGGAGGATGGCGCGTCGCGCTATGTCAATAGCGTGGCTTTACCTGCCGCAGCTAACGGCACCGCCTGGTTTTGGACCATTCGCCTTAAAACGGCGCCGGAGAGGGTAATTGGCCTGATTACGCTCTCTGATGAAGTGGATAACAACCGCGGGTTTTGGCTGGATCCGCGCTGGCACCGCCAGGGATTGATGACCGAAGCCTGCCACCGGGTGACCGATTTTTGGTTTAACACGCTTAACCGGGAGGTGCTGCGCGCGCCGAAAGCCTGCGGCAATAGCGGGTCGAAAAAGATTTCGCACCGTAGCGGTATGCGGCTGATTCGTGTTGAGAAAAAGCAGTTCATCTGCGGTCTGCTGGAAGCCGAACTGTGGGAAATAACCAAAGCGGAATGGAATGCATTGGCTGCCCAAGCTCCCGCGTCACATAGGGTGACAGGATGCTGATTTATAACGTATTCGGGCGTCATATTGGCGTCCAGCGTCAGGGCGAACGCTGGCAGCTTTTCCGCGTCGATCTTAACGAGGGGAAATTTTCGCCGCTGGCCGGGGTTATCATCCCGGACGATCTTACGGAGGCGGAAATTCCCGGCTGGCTGGGGGATATTTTTCACGAAGCGGCAAGCCCGCGCCATCCTGACGTCCGTCTTGTGGTTTAGGACTTAGGTCGCTACAAAGTGCGTCTTTTTTATAAATACCTTCTTTAACGAGTTAGATTTGTGTCGAAATTATTCCGGCAAGATATCCGACTCGTTGTTTTAGGATAGTTGAGGAGAGTGATTCAGGAAATTCGATGGTAAATGTTGAAAACAAAGCATCATTATATTCTGCAATATCAAACTCAAGCTTACAGACACATTATTAATGCTTCTTGTATAACATCCCCCGTTTTGAAAGAGCGGATGAATATCCCTGGGAAACATTTTTGTCAAACATTAACATAATGCTGCACCCCTTTAAAAGCGCCTTTTTCTAGTACCCGGGCATAGACTCAATACGCTTCAAGTTGCATGTTCGGGCAACAGTGCAGCCCAAACCTTAAGGGTATAAAGCAACACGCGCAACATGCGACGCCTGGTATGGCGAGTATTGGGTTTTCTGGCATAGATTATTGATATTACAACTTTATTTAGGATATCCATGGAAGTGAGTAATCAGTTTTGTAATGCCCTTAAAGAAATTAAAACGCAATAAAATTTTATTCAATATTTTGTATGCTATTGATTTTTATTGATTTATTATCTTGTTGTTATTTTAATTGATTTCGTTTTTGCAATTACTTTGGCTGGTGGTATAGTTATTACAGACCACAGAAGGTAAAGGGATTATGCTCATCATGCGACCAAAAGAAGTTCCAGCACCGACAGCCAGTACGATGTACAGAGATGAAAGTAGAGGTTTGCTTTCCCGTAAAGTCGTTATTGTTCTGGGTTTGCTTAGCGCCGTTGCTGCATTATCCACTGATATGTACTTGCCTTTATTTCCAGCTATCGCCAGTGATTTGCATACGACGCCTGACAAAGTTCAGCTTAGTATCACCGCTTTTATGGTGGGTTTAGGAATTGGGCAGTTATTCATTGGCCCATTGTCCGATCATTACGGCAGACGTAAATTATTGCTAGGCGGGATGACTCTATTAACCATCGCTTCATTAGCTGGCGCTATATCTACGAACATTCAGCTGCTTATTGTTACACGATTCTTTCAGGGATTGGGAGGCGCGGCTGGTATCGTTCTTTCCCGGGCAATTATTTCCGATCTGTGCCCGGGGACTAAAGCCGCTCGATATTTTAATCTGGTGTTAGCGATACAGGGGATTGCCCCTGTTATTGCACCATTACTTGGCGGCGTGGCTGCATGGTTTATCTGGCCGGTGGTTTTTGTTTTTATGGCTGCAATATCATTAGTCTCCACCTTGCTCAGCAGTCATTTTATTAGCGAAACCTTACCCCGCCATCAGCGATTACCTTTCAACCTCAACGAGTTTATCAGTCAGTTTATCGAGCTGCTTAGTCATAAGAAATATATTGGTTATACTTTAATTTTTGCAATCCAGTTCGGGGCGCTATTTGCTTATATATCAGCATCGCCGTTTATCTATCAATCGGCGTTTGATTTATCCTCAGGGGAATTCGCTGTAATATTCTCTATCAACGCCGCAGTGATGATGTTTGGTAGTATTGTCAGCGCTCGCTATGTTACGAAATTTGGCGAAGATAACCTCATAATAGTGGGGGTAATAAGCACGCTGGTGATATCTATATTACTTTGCATTGTTAACTATATTTCTCATTTCCAGTTTGAGATTGCGGCGGTACTACTGTTAATAATGATGTTTACTATGGCTTTGACATTTGGTAATGCCGCGAGTATGGCCATGGCGGCATCTTCACATTTAAAAGGAACGGGTTCTGCTATTTTAGGTGTTTTTCAGTTTGGTATCGCTGCGATAACCCCATTACTGCTTGGATTTGGCGACCCGTTGTCATTACTGCCGATGTCGCTGATTATAGCGGGATGCTGTTTAATAGCCATCATGGCATTATTATTGACAGGTAAAAAAGGATAGTGTGATGAATACACATGACGCTATAAAAATTATTGGCGCAAGACAAAATAATCTGCAGGATATTGATTTAGAGGTGCCTAAAAATAAAATAACAGTTTTCACCGGTGTTTCCGGGTCGGGAAAAAGTTCTTTGGTATTCGGAACTATCGCGGCAGAATCTCAGCGTCAGCTAAATGACACGTTTCCTCCTTTTATTCGACACCGTTTACCGCATTATGGTAATCCTGAAGTTGATGACATTGAAAACCTGTCGGTGGCCATTATTATTGACCAAAAACGTATTGGTGGCAACGCACGTTCAACGGTGGGCACCGCATCAGATATTTATACCCTGCTACGGCTACTCTTTTCTCGTGTCGGCGAACCTTTCGTAGGTTATTCGAATGTTTTTTCATTCAATCATCCTGCGGGGATGTGTGCGACATGCGACGGGTTGGGGATTGCCAGTACCATTGATATCGACCAACTGATTGATTCAAATCTGTCATTAAATGCAGGTGCTATTCGTTATCCTTCTTTTGCACCGGGTTCATGGCGCTGGAAACGTTATGTTTATTCAGGGCTTTTTGATGCTGATAAAAAAATCGCGGATTATTCAAAAGAGGAACGAGAGATATTACTTTATGCAGATAATCTCACTCCTGAAGCACCGTTAGCCGGTTGGCCTAAGAGTGCAAAGTTTGAAGGCGTCATTACACGCTTTACGCGAAGTTATTTGAAACAAGAAACTAAAGATACTAAAACTGAGGAATTTCAGCGAGTCGTTAGTTTGCAGGTTTGCCCTTCTTGTCAGGGCATGAGGCTCAACGAGAAAATACTTTCCTGCAGGATTAGAGGGAAAAATATTGGCGAATGCGCAACGCTGCCTGTCACAGAGTTAAAGCTGTTTGTAGAAAAGCTCGATTATCCTGAAGTCAGGCCGCTGCTCGAAGCATTGCTGGAAAGGTTAGATGCAATGTGTGCAGTAGGCTTGGGATATCTGGATTTGAACCGGACGACCCCTAGCTTATCGGGCGGTGAATCCCAGCGATTAAAAATGGTCCGACATCTGGGAAGTAGTCTGACCGGGATCGTTTATATCATTGATGAACCCAGTACCGGGCTTCATCCAGCAGATATTGTGAAACTGAATGTTTTAATTAGCAAACTACGTGACAAAGGCAATACCATTCTGATGGTGGAGCACGATCCCGACATGATAGCGATAGCCGAGCATGTTATTGATTTAGGGCCGGGAGCGGGTAAGCAAGGCGGGAATATTGTCTTTGAGGGCGACCTGTCGGCACTTAAGCAGTCCCAAACCTTGACGGGAAGATATTTCTCTTCACGGGCAGAGATAAATAACAGACCGAGATGTGCCAAAGGTTATATTTCGGTAAGAAACGCCACATTGCATAATCTACATAACTTATCGGTAGACGTGCCTTTGAGCGTTATGGTCGCTGTGACGGGGGTCGCTGGGTCGGGCAAAAGTTCATTCGTCATGGGAGCCCTGGCGCCACAATGTCCGGACGCGATCGTTATCGATCAAAAACCGATACATACTTCGATTCGATCGCATATTGCTTCCTGGTGCGGTGCATTTGATACGATCCGTTTGCTGTTTGCCGAAAAAAACCATGTGTCAGCGTCGTGGTTCAGCGCCAATGCCAAAGGCGCCTGTCCGGAATGTCATGGGCTAGGAGTAATACAAACCGATCTGGCATTTATGGATACGGTTACGTTGCCCTGTGAGGCCTGCCAGGGGCAGCGCTATAGCCCACAGGCGCTAAAATATCGTTATCAGGGGAAAAATATTGCGGAGGTATTATCCCTGTCGATTAACGATGCTGGCGATTTTTTCCTGAATGAGCCACAGCTCAGGCCAATTTTTCGTAGTCTGGTCGAAGTCGGGTTGGGATATTTGCGCTTGGGGGAATCGTTAAATCATCTTTCAGGCGGTGAATGCCAGCGGCTGAAGTTAGCCTCACAATTAAATCATGATAGTGACATGTATATTTTCGATGAGCCAACCACCGGACTTCATCCCAGTGATGTTGCCTCGCTGCTGAAACTCTTTAACCGACTGGTAGATCGCGGAAACACCGTCATTATTATTGAACATAATATGGAGTTGATCGCTCAGGCTGACTGGATTATTGATATTGGACCCTATGCCGGGCAAGAAGGGGGAAAATTACTGTTTAGCGGTACACCTGAATCGATGCTGGCCTGTCGCCATTCTTTAACCGCGGAGTGGTTGCGCAAACATTGCCTGGTGGAGTGAGAAAGGGTGGTCGGGACAGCCAGAAGAGACTGGCAATAATGTGATGCATACCCATTATTATACGGATGTATTGTCCCGATAATCTTATTAGTCTACAGGCCAGTGGTAATCGCGATCCAGCCAGCCATCCAGGTCATAATCCATCATACATTGTTCGGCAAAACCTTTATATTCTTGTACCTGCCCCGACATCTGTGCGGCGAGCAACAGTTCGATACGAACATTTTCATGACTGCCGGTATAATTTCGTTCATAGAGTTCGTGTCTGCTGGCGAATTCTGTTCCTACCGAGTCCCAAATTAGCTTCATGAGCTTGACCCGTTCCACGGCATCCATACCGTTGGAACCGCGCATATATTTTTTCAGATAAGGCTCCAGTTCCGGCGCGGCAAAATCTTTGGCATGCGAATTGATATAAATAAGCGCGCTGCCAAGATCTTGCTCAATAATTTCTCTGATCCGTGGATAGCCGAGACTCATAAACCAACGGTAGGCTAAACCATAATCCAGATTAGGCAGGAGGGCGCCGTTGTGCCAGGGATTCGGCGATTTAGCCATTGCATCGCTTATGGCCCAGAAGAGGTTGCGCCAGGCCAGCATTTCCCCAACGCGGGTCTGTATACCGCGGAAATCGGCTACGCCGGTGGCCTCCACGCCTTTAATGAATAAACCACAGATAAAATCGATTTTTACCGCCAGACGCGTCACACCGTGGAACGTAGAGCGGTGCAGGAAGCCTGAACTGGGTAAAAACGTGGCCGCTTTAGCGGTATCGCCGTAAATAAAAATGTTTTCCCAGGGAATCTTCACCTTATCCAGAATGAAGATCATGTCATTCTCGTCGTAGCGTGAGGAGAGTGGATAGTCAAAAGGACTGCCGATCTTTTCGGCGGCTAAGGAGTAAGAGGGGCGGCAAACCAGCTTCAGCCCTGGGGCATTCATGGGTAATGTGCATACCAGGGCAAATTCTCTTTTTTTGACAGGTAAACCGTAATGCGCGATGAAATTGTAATGCGTCAAGGCAGAGCCGGTAGCAACCACCTTGGCACCACTAACAATCACGCCATCATCACACTCTTTTTCGACATGAATGCAGATATCTTCAATCTGGTCGGGCGGGAGATTGCGGTCAATAGGCGGGTTAATGATGGCGTGATTCCAGTAAAGTAGCTCCTCTTGCGAGCGTTTGTACCAGTGTCTGGCGTTATCCGCATATTCGCCGTAGGCCTCGGGATTGGCGCCGAGAGTCGTAAGAAACGACGCTTTAAAATCAGGGCTTCTTCCCAACCAGCCGTAGCTCAGCCTTGCCCACTGGGCGATTGCGTCGCGATCGCGTATCAGGTCGTCAACAGAATGCGGAACGCGGAAGAACGGATGGGTGACACCACCGCTACCGGTATCACACGGCGTGGTTAAAATAGCCTGATACTTTTCGTCATGGAGCGCGTCGTATAATTTAGCTATCGACAGTGCTGAATTGCGAAACGCTGGATGTGTAATAACATTGTCGACCTTTTCACCATAAGCCCATATTTCTCGTCCATCATTCAGACCCGCCAAAAAGTCATTACCGGTAGGTAACGATACTGATTTATTTCCCATGTCAGCTCTCTCCGAATATCGGTTTTCAACGCTTCCTTTTAAACGGCATCTTGTTGACTAAGAGTTACCGTTGTTGTTAAGGCGTTCTGTATCAGCCATTGATAAATAGAAAATGCGTCTTGCGTCAGGAATGACTCGTTATGAAATTGTATGGAGGCAACGTTACCTGACGATAATGCAACAATTTCACCGGAAGGGAGTCGCTCCAGCTGGACTGTTTTGTCATGCTCCGGGCTGTACCAGCATGGCCGCTGATGTAGCGCGGAGAAACTGTTATAGAAGCCAACGGTATGAGATTTTCCCTGAATGGATATCTGATGTTGGCTACCCTGACGGTTATTGATCAGCCGCTCGATCGGAATGCCTAATTCGGCGCAAATTAACTGATGTCCCAGACAAGTCCCGATTAGCGGACGCTGCTCCCGCAGCCGTTGCGCAATAATTTTTCGGCCCACGCGTATTTTTTCGAGTTGTATATTGGTTGGATCGCCAGGCCCGGGCCCAATGAATACGATGTCGCGATCGGTGAGCTGCGTTAGCTTGCTCAGGCAGTCATACCAGGGAATGAGGGTAACGGCGCAACCTGCGCTGCGTAACTGATAGGCAATCATGGCGGTGAAGTTGTCCTCCATGTCGATCAGTGTGATGGTATGACGAGAGAGTAAAGCGCACGGGCCCAATTGCGAGTTATCCAGCCAAAAGGCGGAGGCGCATGCATTCCGTTTTGCGAGTATCTGGTCAGCCCGATGGCGAAGTTCTGCAGACAATCCTGTTCGGTTTGGCGTCCCGGCGCTTGTGTCAGAGAAGAACGAATGCATTAGCCCTTGCAATTTGTCGCGTGTCTCACCGGCTTCATTTTGCGCGATGGAACTTCTGACGATGGTTGAACCCGCCGTAAGCCGAAAATGTCCCTGAGCGGTAATATCGGCCGTGCGGATCATTATGGCCGAGTCCAGATAACGTTTACCTTCTTGCGCACCCGTTATAGCAACGATGCCGCTGTAATAGCCGCGTCCGCGGCGTTCTCGCCGGGCGATAACTTTACAGGCGCTTTCTATTGGGCTGCCGGTCACTGTTGGCGCAAAGAGCGATTGCCTGATGATCTCTTTCAGACTGCGATCTGAGCTGCCATGGATAAAATATTCGGTATGCGCGATGTGCGACATAGCTTTGAGCTTCGGCCCGGTTACCTGAATATCATGCTGACAGATGCTACTCATCATTTTGAGTTCTTCATCCACCACCATAAATAGTTCGTCGCGCTCTTTTTTATCCTGCAGAAAATCATCCAGCACGTGCGCCATATTCCCGGAGTCGGGGTATTTTAACGTGCCGCTGATAGGATTCATCGCCACGTTCTGCTCATCAACCTGGATATGCTGTTCAGGCGAACTACCTATGAAATAGCGGCTGCCGGTGAAGATCATCCATGTCCAGTAAGACCCGCATTCAGATTGCAGTAACCGTTTGTACAGCGTCAGCGCGTGGCGGATGCTGAAGTCGGTTATATCGCCTTCCAGGCTGCGTGAAATCACAAAGTTGCTCCCTTCTCCGGAGCTGATTTCCTGATCAATGACGGTATCAACAATGTCGCCATACGTTTGGTCATCAAGATCGAAGTGCAGGTTTCGCGGCTTGATATCATAGTCATTAATGGCTGCGATAAACGAATCTATAGGGTAATAATCTTGCCGCTCAATGTGCATGACGATCGTCTGTTCACCATCGTCAATGCAGGCATAACCTTTTTCTTTAAGCTGATTAAATGGTAATAAAATCAATTTGTTAAATGAGTTTTTTCCCTTCCCGTCCAGGGGAGGATCCAGCGCTAATTCTGAAAGGGATTGGTTTAGCTCAATATCCCCTTCAAGAAATAATACTGCCTTGATAGGTTCGCATTGGGGGCGGTAAATACAGGCAAAGGGTCTATCAAGATTGGCCAGATGAGCCGAAAGCTCGTCGGGCTTTGCTGTGCCTTTAGATAACATCATCATCTCCTGGAGTGCCGTGAGGATCTTTAATGTTCCAAAGCGTCGATAGCTTGTCGGGTTGACAGCACGACTGAGCTGGTTTCCGCAGCTATCTCAAGCGCCAGACGATGCTTTTCTTCAGAGAAATCGGCTAGCGCATCGGCAATAAAAAATGTCTCGATATCATTGGAATAGGCCTCTTGCGCTGTGCATAAACAACCGATATGGGCGTAAACGCCGCAGACGATCAGCTGATCGCATTTGAGTTCGTGCAACGTACTCAGAAGGGGGGAGTTAAAGAAGGCGCTGTATCGCCACTTCGTTAATACCCACTCATTTTCCAGAGGCGTCAACGGCGGAACAATCTGTTTATGTTCCTGGCTGCCGTTCATGCCTGAACCCCATAGACTGTGCAGCAAGCCGCGCTGTTGTGGCGTCATGTCGCCGGGTTGGGCAGTATAAAATACGGGTACATGCAGACGTCGGGCGACGCTAAGCAAGCGGTAAATGTTGTCGATAACCTGCGCTATCGGCGGGGCGTCAGCAGTGTAAAAATCGAGAAAATAACGCTGCATATCATGTATGAGTAGCGCCGCTCTTGAACTGTTGGGTCGCCAGTCTGCCATTGATTTGGGTAATTGACGTTCTGTCGGCAACGGATAGGGCTGTATCTTTTCCATGTTATTCTCCTTGTACGCTTAGCAGCTGCCGAGTGCGGCGCCACCGTCGACCAATAACGTTGAAAGCGTGGTTTGCCCTGATTCTTCGCACAGGTAAAAGCAGACCGCGGCAGCAATTTCTTCCGCCGTGGCGACTTTGTTGAGTGGGATACCGATGCGAAATTGTTGTGGATTACCGTTAAGCGTGTTTTGCCTGTCACTTTCGCTATGCCACATGCCGCGCAGCATCGGCGTATCGGTTGAGCCGGGAGCGACAACATTACAACGGATCCCGTACGGAGCGACCTCCAGCCCCAGAGCATAGGTAAATGCCTGGGCAGCGGCTTTTGAGGCGCAGTAGGCGGCCATCGTCGCCCGCGGCACGCGCGCTGCGTTTGAGGCGATCGTTACGATGCTGCCTTTACGCTGAGCCATCATCAGATTGGCTGCATGGCGGCTGGTGTTAAATACGCCAGTCGCGTTGACGGCAAATGTTTTCGTCCAATCTTGCGGCTGTGTTTCGGCCACGCTGGCGTGGCACAGTACGCCGGCGCCGTTGACCAGATAACCCACCGGACCCAGTTGGCGACCGATTGCGGTAAAGGCTTCTGCTACGCTGCGGTCGTCGGCAACGTCCACATTAAAGCCTGCAATGGGCTGCGGATGGTTATTTTGTAGTGTGGCTACAAGGGTTGCCAGCTGAGAGGCGTTATTATCAAGAAGCGCTAGTGAAACCCCTTCTTTCGCCAGCGCGTGGGCAACGGATTCGCCAATGCCACCGCAGGCGCCGGTAATAACGGCAATGTAGTCTTTATCAAAGGTCATTTTGTCTCTCTTTCCAGTGAGTTAATAACATCTGCGTTTGCGTTACGTTCAGGCGCGGGTCGCAGAGAATTTGCTTAAGTTCATGTTCTTCAGGGTGATTATTTTCACAGAAGCATTCGATGACCGGGTTCGGCGTCGCTTCCAGATGGATTCCAGCGGCGCAGGCGTTATGTGTTTTCACCTGCCTCAGGAAACCGGAGATTTCAGCCATCATGTCGCTAAGCTCGCGGCGTTTATTGCCCGCCTGCGTTTTCCCGGTATTCCCATGCATTGGATCGCACATCCATAACACCGGCGTTTCGGTTGCCTGTGCGGCCTGAATCAACGCGCCCAACCGATGAATATGTGAACGGCCAAAACGCGAAATAAAAGTCAGACGTCCAGGAATACGCTGAGGATTGAGTTGTCGGCAAAGTGTCGCGATGAACGACGGCGTTACGGTGGCGTCAATCTTGCAGGCAACAGGGTTGGCGATATTCGCCAGCATGGCGATATGTGGGCTGTCAGGCGCAAGAGTACGAATGCCGATCCAGGGCCAATGAGTGCTGGCTAAATAGGATTCTCCATGGGGATTAGTGCGGATTTGAGTGGTTTCATAGTCCAGCAACAGCGCTTCATGGCTGGTCCAGATGGGATGAACATCGCGAGGATATTCCCGTTCGTAACGTTTAATTTCGGCCAGCGTTTCCGCTGCAGCATGGTAGCTCAGCAGCATCCGTTGCGGATCGTTACGCCTGGCTTCTGGAGTCGCTTCGGGCCTGTTGACGGAATCACCGCGCCACACGGGAAGTACCCTGTCGCCATCGACTTCGTTGTGTTGTGAGCGTGGTTTAGCATATTGACCGGCAATTCTACCGACCGTCAATATCGGCAGTCCCATCAGGGTTGAGAGTTCGCGGGACATTTGCTCCAGGAAGGTCAATTTTTTCCGTACATGTAACGCGCCAGATTCGCAAATTCTTTCAGCGCAGTCGCCAGCCTGAAATATCATTGCTTTCCCTGCATAAACGGCGGCTAATGCTTTATTGAATTCGCTTATTTCTTCAAAACTTAATAACTCTGGAAGAGTGTCTAATTCACTTATGACCAGGGCAAGCATGTCCTTATCGCTCCAGAACGGCTGTTGCCAGTTGGACTTATTGCCAGGAAATGATGTCATTTCTAATCTCTCACTCGAAATTTAACAGGTTTTCCATTTGTTTTTTAACAAAAAAGCGATGAGAAAGTACTATTCCTTGTCTGTTTACCGGACATGAAAGACGATACGTTTTGCACAAAGATTGCACGCCAATGAGTTCCTTATGTCAATCAAAAAAGTTGATTTTTTATTGTTGTTTTTTTAATTATTTGAATTTATTGGTTATTATTTTTGGTTGTTTTTGGATTTTTTCTATATGATTTTTTTTTGGAAATCAAATTGACTGAGGGTCAGGTTCGAAGATAGACTATTGAAAACAACGCTTGGTTATGCTTGTGTTGCTTATATGTTGCTTTCCCTGCTGCGCTTTTTTTGAGGCGTCTCACGGTAAGCTGGCGGCATTTCTTTAGATCTTTAATTTCTTCTTCAAGAGAAGATTTTATGCGTGTGAACGTTCCTAATTCTCCAGGAGAGAGTGATGACGCATTCAGCATATGTCAATCAGCTAAAGGCTGTTCCTGATATATTTGATGAGATTTCGCAACGTTTTTCGGACAGAGTTGCGTTAATTTTCGATCAAAGACAAATAACCTATCGAGAACTTGCTGAGCAATGTTCAGCGCTGGCTGCAGTATTGCAAAATAATTGCCTGATAAAAGGCGATATCGTTGCAATAAAAATAGAACGTAGCCCGGAGTTATATATTTTTATGCTGGCGCTCATGAAAATAGGCGCTGTTATGGTTCCCGTGAACTCGAATAGTCCTGAGCGCTATATTGGTGAGGTTTTAAGTGCGGCGGGAGCCAGATACCTGATTAGCGATGATGTCACAAGCGTGCCCGGCGGGTCATGGCAGGTGTTGTCGAGCAGGACGTTGATACAAAACTGCGCTCAACAAAGAAGCGGGAATTATCCGGTATTAAGCGCTGATGATCCGGCGCTCATCTTGATGACCTCTGGATCAACAGGAAAACCGAAGAGCGTGCTGATCGCTCATCGCGGGATTGCCAGACTGAGTTTGCCGGTACCCGCGTTGGGGAATAGCGAGCGGGACTGCTATTTGCAAATTGCAGATGTTTCTTTCGCCGCCTCAGCGAATGAAATCTGGATGGCTTTATTGACCGGCGCGTGTCTGACGATTGCGCCGCCTGGCTTGCCGGATTTGATGGCCCTGGTACGGCAGATCGAATCGGATAACGTGACGATGCTATTCCTCTCTGGCGGGTTGTTCCGGCTATTTGTCGAGGTTTCGCTCGAAACGCTGCATATACCTGATTGTGTGGTGGTGTCGGGCGATTTTGTCAACCCTCGTCTATTTAGCGTGGCGGCGCAGGCCGGTAAAGCAAAAATATTTAATGGATTAGGATGCACGGAAAATTCAGCGATCTCGTCTCTCTATCATGTTCAGTCGGAGGGGCAATTATCCAGTGATTCTCCTGTGCCGGTTGGTACTGCGCTCCCTTTGGTTGAGATGGTGGTGTTCAATGAACGGTTGCAACCCTGTACCTGCGGTGAATATGGGGAATTGTTGATCGCAGGGGCTGGAGTGGCTCTGGGGTATTCCGATCCGCAACTGACGGCGGAAAGGTTTATCTCCATACCGTATCAAGGCACAGACGTGCTTTTTTATCGTACCGACGATCGGGCAACTTACGACAAGGATAGCAATATCGTCCTGGTCGGAAGAGGCAACCATATTTGTAAAATTCGTGGCTTCCGCGTCAATCTCGCCGGTATTGAGCACCTGTTGCGCTTACATCACGCTGTGGAAGATGTGCTGATTGTGGTAGAGGAGACGCCGGATGAACCACGATTACATGCTTGTTATGTCACGCAGGATGACGCGCTATCCGTAGCGGATTTAAAGAATCACCTCGCTATGCATGCTCCTGCCTGGATGATACCTGAAAAATTTAGCCGTCTGGCGGTACTGCCAATGACCGCTAACGGCAAAAAAGATCGTTTACGGTTAAAAAATATTTTACTGGAGCAGGTGTAAATATGGACAACGTTGAGCAACAGCTACTCTCGATTTGGCAGGAGATTATTCATTCAGAGGCGATTAACCCGCAAGATAATTTATTAGACCAGGGTGGTAACTCATTACATTTCATAAAGTTGGCGTCAATGGTAAGCAAGACATTTCATTTGGCTGTCTCGCCGGCGGACATTTTCACTGCCGGAACTATTGCCGCGCTGGCTCAGACCATTCGGCAACGGCAACAGCTCTAATACCTGGAGTTGGGACTGCCGGCAAACAGGAAGGGTTTTACAGGGAATTTTAAGAGGGGGATAAAATGCCATCATTTAATAGCGGCGAGTCAAATAAGGGCTGTTTGAACAAGGCGTGTGGAGAAAGTGCGGTAACGTATCTGGCAGCGACGCCCGGCCAGCAGGCAATGTGGTGGCTGGATAATACGCTGGATCAGCCCCAATGCTATAACGTGCCGGTGCTGCTGACCGTTAATGCGACACTGGACGCTGAGATTATGCAGCGCGCTGTGGCTGAGCTGACCTTGCGCCATGAAATATTCAGAACGCGTTTTGTTTATCTTGACGGTAAATTACAACAGCGTATCGGCGCTGATGGCTATCTCTCTTTTTCCCATCGACAACCAGAGCAGACGGAAACCCCTGAATCGGTGACTGCACAACTGGCGGCTAGCCGTTTATCATTAGCTGAGGGTCCGTTGAGTATCATTAATATGCTCAGTTCAGACTCGGGTACAACCTGGTTAGCATGCTGTTTCCACCACATCATTATTGATGCCCCCTCAGTACGTATTGTCTTGCATGATTTGCTGCGCATATATTGTGCGCTTGACGAGAAGCGCGCTCTGCCAGCGTTTAACGACACGGGAAGCTATCAGGAATTTACTCGTTGGCAGGCCGCATCCCTTGCGGCGGCGGAGCGCGAAGATATGCGGGATTACTGGCGGCAGGCACTGCATCCGGCTCCGCCACTGTCGGACCTCCCGGTCGATTTTCCCCGTCGTCTTCGGGAAGATACCAAAGCCGCCTATACCATGCTGGCGCTGAACGAACAGGAAGCGGACTCACTGCAGCGGCACGCGAGATCGTTGTCAATGACTCCATTTATGTATATGTCGATGTGCTGGCAATTTTTCCTCAGCCGCATGAGTGGGCAGAACGATATTACCGTTGGCGTACCTTTTACTCTGCGGGATCGCAGCGAGTTTGCCGAAACGCCGGGATATATGATCAATACTCTGCCGGTTCGCGTGCAGGTCAATGAAGATGACACGGTCAGGACGCTGGCTGCAAAGGTGCGTCAATCTTTTATTGGCGCGCATTTCAATAAGCTGCTCCCTTTCAATGAAATTGTCGCACTGTCGCGTGAAAACGCGGGGCAGGACAGTCCACTATTCAGAACGCTGTTGGTTATGCCCGATACCCGGGGCGATATTTTCAACGACTTGCCTTTTAAAGTCATGCTGGATGACTATTTTAGCCAGATGGCAAAATACGATCTGACGCTGTTCTTTGAAGCACAACCGCAGTGGAAGCTGACGCTGGAGTATAAGACGGCGTTGTATCATCCGCAGACCATTGACTACTGGTTGAAAATCTTTCGCCATTTATTGAGCGCGATGGGCGAGGACGGCGAGGTATTACTGTCATCCCTGAGGCTATTGGATGCACCGTTAAGTCGTGAACTGGTTGTTCGATCTAGCCTTAAGCCGTGCGCGGAGGCCTGGCGATTTGACGCTCTGGCGGCTTTCAATCAGCATGCTGTAAACCACTCTGCGGATACTGCGTTAATTACCGCTAATGGCACGCGATCGTATGGTTGGTTAGCGGAACGATCGGGGCAGATTGCCGCTTACCTGCAGCAGCAGTTTAATATCGCTCCTGGCAAACGTGTTGCGTTATTACTGGAAAGGAATGCCGAGGCGATTGCCACTCTGTTTGGCGTATTAAAAACCGGCGCGGCCTACATTCCGGTCGATCCGCAATACCCGCAAGAGCGTATCGGTTACATGTTACAGGACGCCAAGGTGGATTGCATCGCCACGACGCGATCGCTGGTAGCGAGATTTCCAGTGTCTGCCTCCGTACCTCTGTTATTAATCGATGATATTCCCCCGGAGTACCCTGGGGAATGGTCTTATATCAAAAGAATGCCCGACGATGAGCTGTATATCATTTATACATCCGGTTCAACCGGGCAGCCCAAGGGAGTACGGTTATTAAATAAAACGCTCAATAACCTGATTAAGTGGCAACAAGATGTATCTGAGTGCGGTCAGGGAGATTGTACTTTGCATTTTATGTCACTTTCTTTTGATGTATCGGTTCAGGAGATCTTCGGCACGTTAGCCTGCGGTGGGCGCTTATATATCGCCAGTGAAGAAGAGCGGAGAGACCTGGATCATCTGCAAGAGGTTATCCAGGAGCAGGGAATTAATCGGCTCTATTTCCCCTATGTTGCTTTGCAACAGTTCGCGCATTTGAGCGCATTGGCCAACAGGCAATTCCCGAGTTTAAAAGAGGTCTACTCCACTGGGGAACAGCTCGTACTCACTGCGGATATTAAACATTTTTTCAGGCAACCCGTTCGCCTGATTAATCTCTATGGTCCCTCAGAAAGCCACGTCTGTTCCGCATATGTGCTGCCGCCGGAGAGCGATAAATGGGGAGATGCAGCGTCCATTGGTTACCCTCTACCCGGATTCACTCTGCTGGTGGTGGATGCGCATCTGCAGCTGGTTCCCGCCGGCGTCGCCGGTGAACTGCTTATCGTTAGCGATTTTCTCTCTCCCGGCTATCACAATAAAAGTGAAGAAAGCGCTCGACGTTTTATCTCTGCTGAGGGCTTTGCCGCACAAAGTTGCCACGCGTATCGTACCGGTGATCTGGTGAGGCTGGAGCATGACGATCGGTTCAGCTATCTTGGCAGGATAGACAATCAGTTAAAAATACGCGGTTTTAGGATCGAACCGTCTGAAGTCGAGGCGGCCATCAATGCCCTGGAGGGCGTGCAGGTTTCAGCGGTAGTTGGCAGGGCAGATAATTCAGGAAGCAAGCAGCTCATCGCCTTTATTGCTGGCTTATTGGATGATAAAGGCAATCAAAAGGATAAGATCAAACGCGGCCTTCGCCTGGTGCTGCCGGAGTATATGGTTCCCACAGAGTTGGTCTTTGTGGATAAGCTGCCGACCACGCCTAGCGGGAAAATCGATCGTAAGGCATTGCTTAAGGTGGATATTATTATTGAATCATCCACGCAGATGCCGGAGCGGTCTCTGACCAAAACGCAGGAGCAGGTCAAGGCGCTATGGGAAACGCTATTTCCGGGACGTCACATCGCACTGCACGATGATTTTTTCGCCATTGGTGGACATTCTTTGTTGGCCACACAGCTGGTTTTTCTGCTGCGTAAGGCGTTCGATTGCGATATTCCTCTACGTTTGTTATTTAATCATCCGACCTTGTCGGCTATGGCTGAGTCCATCGACGGCTATATTGCCAGTGAAAAGGGGCCCGTCGATGCCGTTGATCGTTCCTTTGTTCAGGACGGATACGAACGCATACATTGGCAGGGGGGAGTGCGTTCAACCCCTGGGCTGACGCTGCTCACCGGGGCGACAGGATTTTTGGGCATCTACCTGCTGCGTTCATTGCTATTGGCCGGGACCCAATCCGTGCTCTGTATGGTAAGAGCCAGGACAGATGAGCACGCGTTGGCTCGTTTGCGTGAAAATGCGATGCGTTACGGAATCGCCGATGAGATTGATTTTTCCCGGGTTGAAGTTTGCCTCGGCGATATTGGTCAGCGTAATTTAGGGTTAAGCTCTGAAGCGTATAGCCGTTTGGCAGAGCGAGTAGACACGGTATTCCATGCGGCCGCACAGATTAATTTTTTGCTCTCTTATTCTTCGGTAAAACAGTCAAATGTGCAGGGTACGCTGAATATTTTAGCTTTCTGCGGTTGTGGCGGACGTAAAACGCTGCACTATTTATCCACTATCGCGGTATTTTCTCCACGCTATCCGCAATCGCCTATCGTGGAACATTGTGTGCCGGGGCATCCGGAAGCACTGTCGATAGGTTACACGCAAAGTAAGTGGGTGGCTGAACGCTATGTTATACAGGCCAGAGAACAGGGACTTGATGCTAACGTATTTCGCATAGGACGTATTGGCGGAGACAGCAGAAGTGGAGCCTGCCAGAGCGATGATTTTTTATGGCGACAGATAAAAAGCTTTATCCAGATGGGATTGGCACCCGATCCGTCTTCACTATCAACGGACCTGCTGCCTGTCGACTTTGTCGCTGAAGCGATAGTTGCATTAGCGCGTTCAGAAGCTACGCGACAGGAAAACTTCCATATTTTCCATCCGCAGAGCACTCGATTTGAGCCGGTGTATCGGGCGATTCGTTCTCTGGGCTATCCGTTGGAAACGACTTCTGACGGCGAGTGGTTGCAACAACTTGAGCTGTGTGTCACCCAGGGGCGCGAGGTTGCGCTGGGACCGGTCATTCATCTCTTTAAAGAGAATTTGTTGGATACTGGCGATAACGCCTACGGTAATCCAGAGACGACTAAGCGTATTACACAACTGGGTTTGCGCTTTCCTGAACTGTCGGAGGAGACGTTCAAACGTATGATTGTTTATTTCCAGCGGCAGAACGAAATTGTCTAACAAGACTTTTATCAATTTCATCAAGAGGATAATAAAATGGTTCCGGCGTTATTTGATAAATATATTTCGGCAGTGATGGAGAAGTCATCGGATAAGCTGGCATCCCTTTTCTCTGTTAACGGGCGTTTGTCGTTGCCTTTTCGTCGCAACAGGGAGGTGATTGTTGGACGTGAGAATATTCGCTTACACTATGCTAATGGCTTTGGCGTTGCGCCCTTACGCTTTACCTCTATAGAGGATGAACGATTTCATTATACGAATAATCCCGATGTCGTCATTGTTGAATATAAACTACATGGGAATACTCTGCCGGATGGAAAACACTTCTCTTTGTTATATGTTAATGTGATTGAAATAAATAATGGTGAGATAATTGAGTTAATAGATTATGAGGATGTTTTGAACAGAGAATATATCTTTCAGGATTAGCAGGACAGTTCTTATGTTGTTAATGGGGGCAAAAGGTATGATGACTTTTCCTTCCTTGAAGGGATGTGGTAAAATAGTAAGCTTAACTTATTGTAAACGGCATCAGGAGAATGTATGGAAATGAATAAAAAAGTGGCTAGTGGTTCTGAACGCGAAATATCATTGAATCGTCAATTTGAAGATGCTTTAGGAAATTTGCAATGCGTACTTGTTGCTCGTCGCTCGTTGATTAATCCTGATGGTATTAACTGGCCACAATACGATACGTTGTATATTTTACGCCAGTTCCAGCCCATGACTCCAAGCGCAATTGGTGAAAAGCTCGGTTTTGCGCGTAGTAAAATGTCCAAGATCCTGCGGATGTTGAAAGATAAGCACTTTGTTGAACAGGAATCGGCAGAAAGCGACAAACGAGAAATGCTGACGCGGATTACGGAAAAAGGTATTGAGTTTCTGCATTCTGCAGAATCCAGCAGGCGCATAATGGCTGAGCAGGTGGCATCGTGCATGTCGCAGGGTGAAATTGCTATTTTCGCTGAGCTTTGTACAAGGGCTGCAAATATATTACATGAGAATATTAAAGGTAAACTCGAAGACACCAGCGAAAATTAATAAGGTTTATGGTGATAAAACGCTAAACTGGTCGCTGGCGTGGAGTTCTCTTTGCCCAATGTCCAACCCAATATATGGCATAAGGATTGTGCTAAAACATTACTATGGGATGATGTTGGACGCCAACTATATATATTAAAAATGGGAAGGTTTTTACCGCAGGACATAAATAAAGTTAGACTAGACTGGTATAGTTAGTGTGTTATTCGCCAAACGTTGCATCATCGTATTGAGATTTTACTTATTTTTGATTAAACGTCATAACAACCTGTGCTGATAAACGCGTCGTCAAATAACTGTACCGGCTTTGGCGTCAGAGACTTGTCGCGAAGAACTTTTATGCAAAGCGCGACGCGCCCGGCGAAGGGTATATCAATGATTGCGTTTTCAACGCGTTTTATCTAGAATCCTCGCTTTCGGAGATAGAAAATGTCCGTCGCAGATTCCCTTCTTGCTTATTCCTTTGCCGCGCTGCTGCTCACGCTGACCCCGGGTCTTGATACCGCGCTCATTTTGCGCACCTCCACCGTTGAAGGCGGAAAAAAGGCCTTTCAGGCGGCATTGGGTATTGATACTGGGTGTTTTATCTGGGGCGCGGTGGTGGCCTTCGGCCTCGGGGCGCTGCTGGCGGCATCGGCCCTGGCGTATGACCTGCTTAAATGGTGTGGGGCCGTCTATTTATGCTGGCTGGGCATTCAGTTAATTCTCAAACCGCGCAGCCACTTTAACAGTCAGGAAATAGCCGCTCCGTCGGCCAGCAACTGGTTTTTAAAAGGGATGCTGGGCAATGTGCTGAATCCGAAAATGGGGATATTTTATGTCTCTTTCCTGCCGCAGTTTATACCGGCGGGCCACTCGCCAACCATCTGGACATTTCTGCTGGTCGCTATTCATGTTGCGATTGGTACGCTCTGGTCGTTAACGCTGATTCTGGCCAGCCGGTACGCCGCCGGTCTTCTGAAAACACCGACCTTCATCCGCTGGATGGATCGCGCAACCGGCGGCGTCTTTATGCTGTTTGCCGCCAAACTGGCGCTCAGCCACCGCTAAAACATGCTGGACATGGACGTCCAGCCCTCACGTCATACTTCGTCGCCCGGCGAAGCGTTTCCCGGCATTCCCCGTAAAGTCATCGGCAGACAGGCCCATACGTCGCTTGCGCGTGGGGTTGACCGATATCATAATAAAAAGAGAATTATATAAATTTATAATTCTATTTTTGAGAATAATCGCGGAGGTAGCGGGTGAACGTTTTTGAACTCAGGCCGGGGTTAAAGGCCTTTCTGCTAGCGCTGGCCGGTTCGGCGGTGCTGATGATTGGCATGGGCTACGGGCGTTTCGCCTATACCGGGATCCTGCCACTGATGCTGAACGAGCAGGTGCTCTCGCTGCGTGAAGGCAACCTTGCCGCTTCGGCCAACTACGCGGGTTACCTGGCCGGCGCGCTGCTGCTGGCGAAAGCCAGGCCCGCGGACGCCAGAGTGTTAAATCTGCTTTCCGTATTGCTCACGCTGCTTTGCCTGGCGTTACTCGGCTGGCTGGTTTCGCCGCTGGCCATTATCGCGGTACGCGGAATAGCCGGACTGTTAAGCGCGGTTACGCTGATTGCCGCCTCCCTGTGGCTGCTGCAGCATATGAAGCACCATAACGGCGCGCCGGTGCTGTATTCCGGCGTCGGCATGGGGATATTTTTGTCGGCGGAATGTATCTCGCAGGGCAAGACCCTGGCGCTCTTCAGCCAGCAAATATGGCTGCTGTGCACAATAAGCGCCGGCGCGCTTTTCATCCTGGCGCTGCGCCTGTTGCTGAGCCCGGCAGACTATCTTATTGCCTATCAATCGCCTGCTGGCGTACAGGACCAGCAGGCGCAAGGCCGCGTGCGTGAAGCGTGGAAGCTGCTGCTGGTTTACGGCCTGGCCGGCTTTGGCTACATCATCACCGCCACCTACCTGCCGCTGTTTCTCAGCGGCTCGCTGAACGCTATCGATCCGGTGCAGATCTGGGCCATTTTCGGTCTTGCCGCTGTGCCCTCGTGCTTTATCTGGCACCGGCTGGTCATCAGGTTTGGCTACCGTCGCGCGTTCACCCTTAATTTGCTGATTCAGGCCGTCGGCGTCATTCTCCCGGCGTGGAGCCACGCATTGCCGTTTTGTCTGCTGAGCGCGCTACTGGTCGGTTTTACCTTTATGGGAACGGTGACTATTGCGCTGCCGCAGGGAAGGCGGCTGAACCATCTGGTCTCATTCAATATGATTGCCGCCATGACCGCGACCTATGGCGTCGGGCAGATTGTCGGCCCGCTGGTTGCCGGCGCGCTGTATGAGCGCAGCGGGTCGTTTAATCCTTCGCTCAGCGCGGCGGCAGGGGCGCTGGTGGTGGCCGCCGCGCTGGTTGCCGCCGGAGGGCGGCGAGCGTCAAAGGTCGGAGGCTGATGTAAGAAGCTGGCGCATTTTATCGAGGGCGGGGGACGCGTAGCCTTTACGCCAGATAAGCTGCGTGACCGCCTGACCGACCGGGCGCACCCGGCTGGCTTCAGGCAGCGTCAGCGTATCGAGCACGCTCTGCGGCAGTATGCCGGCGTAGCCGCCGGAGGCGATACAGGCGAGCATCGCGTGATAGGAGCCGACGTCCTGGATCTCGCTCTCCGCCGCCTCGGATTGCGCCAGATACGCTTCACCCATCGCCCGGTAGGTACAGCCCTCCGCGAAGGCGGCAAAGCGAAAGCGTTGGCGATCCGCGGGAAGCACCAGTACCAGCTGTTCTTGAAAGAGCGGCAGATATTCCAGGTCTTCGGCGGGGGAAGCGCCCTGCGGCAGGCATACCAGCGCGCAATCGAGCGCGGCGTCCAGCACCTGCAGGGTCAACTGGCGGCTGGGTTGGGTTTTGAGCGTCAGTATCACCTCCGGGCACTGGGCATGAAACCGGGTAAGCAGCGGCGGCAGGCGGCTGGCGGCGGTGGCGTCCATCGCCCCCATGCGTAAATTACCGCCCGGGGTGGCGGGGTGCAGAGCCTGCCGGGCCTCCTCGGCAAGGCTGAGGATTTTCAGCGCATAGGCCAAAAAACGTTCCCCGGCGGGCGACAGCGGCATCTTCTTGTTACCGCGGGCAAACAGCTCAACGCCCAGCTCTTCTTCCAGCTGGTGAATGCGGGTCGTAATGTTGGACTGCGCCCGCCCCAGCAGCTTTGCCGCGCGGGTGACGCTCTGTTCTTCAGCCACCGTTTTGAAAATCTGTAATGTGGTGTGGTTCATACTTTTATTCTTAATTTGAAAATAATGTTGATCTTATCATCTCTAAAAGAGATTTTAATTGCCTCAACGCACAAATTTTGTCAGGGCACACCATGAGCAACCGGCTTACGCAGCAGCTTGATATTGATTATCCCATTATTCAGGCGCCGATGGCCGGCGTGTCGACGCCGGAGCTGGCGGCCGCGGTTAGCGACGCCGGCGCGCTCGGCTCGCTGGGGCTGGGATCCTCCACGGTAGAGCAGGCCGAGGCGCTTATCAACCACACCCGGCGCTTAACCACCCGTCCGTTTAACGTCAACGTTTTTTGCCACGCCCCGGCAATAAGGGACCCGCAGCGTGAAGCGCAGTGGCTGGCGCGACTGCGCCCTGAGTTTGCGCGCTTTGGCGGCCTGCCACCGGAGACGCTGGCGGAAATCTACCTGAGTTTTCAGCAGCAGCCGCGGATGGCCGAGCTTTTGCTCGATCTTACTCCGGCGGTGGTCAGCTTCCATTTTGGTGTTCCGGAGCGAGGGGTCGTTGACCAGCTGCGTGAAAAAGGCATCGTTACCCTGGCGAGCGTCACCAGCGTGGAGGAGGCGCTGCTGGCCGTAGAGCAGGGCATCGATATGGTGGTGGCGCAGGGCTATGAGGCCGGCGGTCATCGCGGCATCTTCGATCCCCAGGCGCCCGATGGGCAGATGAGTACCTTTACCCTGATTCAGGCGCTTAAGCGGCGCATTGATATTCCGCTTATCGCCGCAGGTGGCATCATGGACGGCGCGGGAGTGAACAGCGTAATGCATCTCGGCGCCGAAGGCGCGCAGCTGGGAACGGCTTTTCTGCTGTGCCCGGAATCGGCAGCGGACGCCGGCTACCGCGAGGCGATTAAAGGCGCGACTGACGGACACACCGTGTTAACGTCGGCGATTTCCGGGCGCCCGGCAAGATGTTTGGTTAACGGCTGGCGCGCAATAAACGATCGCCACCTCGTACCGGATTATCCCGTGGCCTATGACGTCGGGAAAGCGCTGGCATCGGCGGCGAAAGCGCAGGGGGACCGCCAGTACGGCGCGCACTGGGCCGGGCAGGGCGTCAGCCTGATTCGCGAGCTGCCGGCGGCGGAGCTGATTCGGACCCTGGTAAACGAATGCGGGTTTTAAGCGCGGATGGCGCGCTGCCATCCGCTTAGCGTTAACGCCGGTGGGCGAGGCCGCGTACCAGACGGTCGCCGGCCATCTGCACGCCCTGCACCAGCGCGACCAGAATGAGCACCGTGCCGACCATCACCTCGTTATTAAAGCGCTGATAGCCGTAGCGAATGGCCAAATCGCCCAGCCCGCCGCCGCCAATCACGCCCGCCATCGAAGAGAAGCCGATCAGCATGACGATGGTCAGCGTGATGCCTGCCAGTAGGGTCGGCAGCGCTTCCGGCAGCAGCGATTTAAAGATAACGTGCCAGATGTTGCCGCCCATCGATAAAATCGCCTCGATACGCCCGTAATCCACTTCATCCAGCGCATTCTCCGTCAGCCGCGCAAAGAACGGAAAGGCGCCAATGGTGACCGGAACCACCGCGGCGGTACTGCCGAGGGTGGTGCCGATAATCAGCCGGGTAAAAGGGATCAGGGCGATCAGCAGGACGATAAACGGCAGCGAACGACCAAAGTTGATAATCGCGCCCAGCACGGCGTTGAGTTTCGGCATCGGCGCCAGGCCATTGCGGCGCGAAACAAACAGCAGCACGCCGGTCGGCAGCCCGAGCAGCACGGTAAACAGCGCCGCCAGGCCGACCATATAAACGGTATCTACCGTGCCCTGAAGCAGCAGCGGCCAGAGATCTTCCCAACTCATGCTACTCCGCATAATGGCCTCCCGTGAAAACCGTGGCGGGCGAGGAAATCCCGCTCCGCCTGAGGATCGTGCAGCAGCGACTGCCGTAGCCGCGACCATGGCGCCACCAGCAAATCGGCGATTCTGCCGCTTTCAATAATCTCCCCGTGCTCCAGCAGCGCCGCGTGGTCGCAGAGGGTTTTCACCACGTCCAGTTCGTGGGTGATCAGCACGATGGTGAGGTTCAGCTGTTGATTGATATCCGCCAGCAGGCTGAGCACCGAGGCCGTGGTCTCGGGGTCGAGGGCGCTGGTGGCCTCATCGCACAGCAGCACGTCCGGCCTCGCGGCCAGCGCGCGGGCGATCCCGACACGCTGTTTTTGCCCGCCGGAAAGCTGTGACGGAAAGGCGGCGGCTTTGTCCGCCAGCCCGACCAGTTCCAGCAGCTCCGCCACCCGCGCCTGCCGCGCCGCTTTCGGCACTTTGGCTATCTCCAGCGGCACCGCGATGTTGTCGGCGACGCTGCGGGCGTGCAGTAAATTAAAGTGCTGGAAGATCATCCCGGTGCGCAGCCGGTACTCGCGCAGCGCGGTTTTATCCATCCGGGTAATATCGTTCCCGTTCACAATAATGCGGCCCGACGTGGGCCGCTCCAGCAAATTCAGGCAGCGTATCAGCGTACTTTTGCCTGCGCCGCTGCGCCCAAGGATGCCGTAAACGGCTCCTTTCGGCACCTGCAGAGAGACATCGTTTAGCGCCGGTCGGCCTGTTCCGGCATAGGTTTTACTCAGCCCGGCAATCTCAATCATGACTGAGGGGCAACCGGGATCACCGAGCCGTTATACTGCTTACGAATAAATTCGGCGACCTGCGGCGAAGTGAGGTCTTTGGCCAGCGCCTTGATGCGCGGATCGTTTGCCAGCGCCGGCGTTGTCACCAGGATATTGGCGTACGGGTTGTTGGTCGCGCTCTCCAGACCCAGCGCATCTTTGGCTGGCACCAGCCCGGCTTCCAGCGCGTAATTGCCATTAATCACCGCCAGGTCGACGTCATCCAGCGACCGCGGGATTTGCGGTGATTCAATCTCAAGGATTTTCAGGTGCTTCGGGTTTTCCACAATATCTTTCGGCGTCGCCAGGGTGGTCGCCGGGTCGGTGAATTTGGCCGCCAGCTTAATCAGCCCCTGATTTTGCAGCAGAAACAGCGCGCGGCTCAGGTTGGTGGTGTTATTCGGTACCGCCACGGTGGCGTTCTCGGGCAGCGATTTAAAATCTTTATGCTTGCGCGAATAGATCCCCAGCGGCTCAATATGCACGGTCGCCGCGACGGCGAAGGTTTTACCCAGCGCTTTCTCCTGATCTTTCAGATAGGGCACGTGCTGGAAATAGTTGGCATCGACGTCGCCGTTGGCCAGCAGTTCGTTGGCGTTAACGCCGCTGGTGAGTTCGACAATTTTCAGGTCGAGGCTGGGATCGATCTTTTTAATGTAGTTAAGGATTTCGGCGTGCGGCACCGGGTCCGCGGCGACGCGCAGCGCGGCGGCCTGGGCGGAAGTCCATGCCAGAGAGAGAGACAGTGCAACCCCTGCCAGTTTAAATGCGGCATATTTCATCATCTTATTCCTTGTGTTTGTTGTTATGTTTAAACGATCAATTGCTCGGCGCGTTCGCGAAAAACATCCTGGTAGTAGCGTTCGGCGACATCAGGATGCGAACGCAGACGCCCTTTCAGGTAATTCCAGCCCACTTCGCGTAGCAGCGGGTTTTGCGGGTCGCTATCCGGTCCGAGGGCTTCGCGGGCCAGCTCGTCAGGTAGCGTGTAGACGGGGACCACGGCATCCAGCTGGGCGCCGAGGAAAAAGGCTATCGACAGCCGCTGCTGGTCGGCGGGCGGCGAAACGACCCGGTGCACCGTTGCGCGCAGATAGCCATTGGTCGCCAGCTCCAGCAGTTCGCCGATATTCACCACAAAGCTGCCCGCCAGCGGGGTGGCGTCAATCCAGCGGTCGGGGGAGACTTCGACCTGCAATCCTTTCTGCTCATCCTGCAACAAGAAGCTGAGGAAACCGGAGTCCTTATGCGCGCCAACGCCCTGGGCGCTCTGGGTTTCCTGCTGGCCGGGATAGCGGATTAGCTTGATATGTTCGTTGGGTTTTTCGCCGTACAGGCCATCAAAGGCATCCAACGGCAGGCGCAGCGCTTCGGCGAAGGCGCGCAGCAGGGTGATCCCAACCTGGGTCATTTCCCGTTGCCAGGTTAACAGCGTTGGTCTGAGCGAGGGCAACGCCTCTGGCCAGAGATTCGGCCCCTGCAGGCGCTGCCAGCGCGGAGCGCGTTCGTCAAGCCTGAGCGCCGGACGTTCGGCGCCGATATCGAACTGCTCGCGCCAGTCGGGCTGACCGCGGGTTAATTCCGACGCGGCGCGGTTGTAGCCGCGAAAATGTGGGGAGTGAATCATCGCCACGCTCTGCTTTTGAGCGTCGGGAAGGGCAAAAAAGGCGCGGGATTGCTCCTGTACGGCCTGCTGCAGCGACTCATCAACGCCGTGGTTGATCAGATAAAAGAAGCCGATATCGCGGGCGGCGTGGCGCAGGTCGGCGAGAAACGCCGCTTTTTCAGCGGGATCCGCGTAGCGGGCCAGATCCAGTATCGGTAAAGTTGTCGCGTTCATTGTGTTCTCCGAAGGCGGTATTCAGATGTTTTCGTTGGTACAGGTCCAGGGTTCGGGGACAACAACAGCGCATGATCGATTCCTCAGTCGGGTGGTTGAAGCCAGCTTGCCTTAAGCGAAAATATTCAACCAATAACGTTCTTTTCTAATTTATGACCGGGGAGGGTTCTGTGCTTTTGCGAATTTTGGATAAGGGAGAGGCGGGGCGGTTGCGATTGGCGTCGGGAGCCAGTATGGTGAGCAAAATTTTTAATTCAGGTAAAAGACGCAATGCAGCACCCAAACGATCCTCTGCACGGCATCACGCTGGAGGCGCTATTAAACGCGCTGGTCACGCAATATGGCTGGGCCGAACTGGCGAAACGCATCAACATTAACTGCTTTAAAAGCGATCCGAGCATTAAATCGAGTCTGAAGTTTTTACGCCGCACGCCGTGGGCGCGTAAAGAGGTGGAAGCGCTGTATATTGATTCGCTGTCCGGTGCCGAGACGGCAAAAGAGGACGCGCCGGCGGATAATCCGTGGGCTCACTGGCAGAAAAAGTAAGGCGCGCAGCGGATAATTCCGCGCGCGCCTTGCGCTGTGTGTTACTGAAGATTGCCTGCGGTCAGGCTCTCTTTATCAAAGGCATGGCTGACATCTATATGATTCTGATGCACAGACGTATCGATATTTGAACCTGCCTCCGGGCGCGCAAAGCTATTCTCTGCGGCCATCGCGCCGGACGAGAGTGTAGCAGCCAGAAGCAGTGCGGTGACTACGCCGATATTTTTCATGTTGTGTTCCTTATTTCATCGCGTTGTCGCTGTCGCCTGTTTCTTGCGGCGGCCCGGCAATGTTGTCGATTTTATTTAGTCAGCTCAGCGGTCATATGTACGCGGTTATTGAACTGTGCGCTGGTGATTTTGTAGGACGCGCCTTGTTCTGCGGCCTGAGCGGCAATTTTGGCTTCTGCGCGGTCCAGAGTGGACGCGCTGGCGCTGATGCTCTGGGCAAAAGAGCCGAAAGAGATCAGGGAGAGAGCGGCAACTGCAACGAAAGTTTTGATGGATTTCATGGTCGTATTCCTTAAGTGTTTTATCAGTGTTGGAGCGTTGTTGCCCCGATGTGATAAATGATAGGCCAACATGGTGATAATGAAAATCGAAACAATTTGCTCTCATCATTCAGTAAATTTGAATGATAAATGACGGTTTCCGCCATCCTGTTTTGCTAAGAAGATCTGATTACAATCCCGCCTCATTGTCATAACAAATATATAAAAAGTTATTTTTTAACTTTCGATAGACTATTTTCTTGTTTGCTATCGTCTGAACCCCGGCAATATAGTTTTTACACAGCAATCAATGCCGATAAGCAGCGGTTTTTTAAATCCTTCACGACTATCTCATTATGATGACTCTCAATAAGATCAGTAAAAGTTTCTCCGGGGAAAGCGTACTAAAAGAGGTATCGCTTAGCGTTAATTCCGGTGAGATTATTTGCATTATTGGCCCCAGCGGCTCAGGAAAAACCACGTTGTTGCGCACGCTTAATTTCTTAGAGCCCGCCGATAGCGGGAAAATAAAAATAGATGATGTGGCGCTGGATTGCGCAACGGCGGGGAAAAAAGAAATTGAAAAACTACGCGGTAAAACCGCCATGGTTTTTCAGTCGTGGAATCTGTTTCACAATCTTACCGCAGTGCAAAATATTACCGAAGGATTGATTTACGCTAAAAAACGTCCGCGTCAGGAGGCGCTCAATATTGCTGAGCGGCTTTTAAAGCAGGTGGGTTTGCTGCATAAAAAAGACCACTATCCCCACAGTCTTTCCGGTGGCCAAAAGCAGCGTATCGGGATTGCGCGCGCGCTGGCGATGAGCCCCGCCGTGCTGCTGCTGGATGAGCCGACCTCCGCGCTGGATCCTGAAAAAGTGGGTGAGGTGCTTGAGCTTATTCAGACCATTGCCGCCGCGGGCCAGACGATGATCATCGTCACCCACGAAATGGCGTTCGCCCGCCAGGTCGCTTCCCGGGTGATATTTATGGAAAACGGCGAGATTGTCGAACAGGGTCCGGCGGAACAGATATTTGGCGCAGCCCAGCAGGGCCGCACCCGGGCTTTCCTTGCGCAACTGCACTATCACGCCTGAGGCTGAAGATGAACAATAACCCGCTGTTTAGCTGGCAGGATATTGCCGGGATACTGCCGAAGCTGCTGGAAAACCTGCCCGTGACCCTCGGGATAGCGCTGGCGTCGCTGCTCCTTGGTTTGACGATCGCGCTGCCGATCGTGGTGCTGCAATTTAGCCGCATTAAGCCGCTCAGAGCGGCGGCAAACGGGTATACCGACATTCTGCGCGGCGCGCCCCTGGCGCTGCTGATCCTGCTGTTTTTCTTCGGCGGCAAATTAATCCTCACCGCGCTGTCGCTGCCGCCGCTGCTGATTAGCGATACCACCTTTGCGATTTTGTCTATTTCGGTCAGCATTAGCCCTTATTTTGCTGAAATGATGCGTTCAGCATGGGGCGCGGTGGATAGCGGCCAGAAAGAGGCCATTACCAGCCTGAATATCCCCTGGCATACCGGGCTGCTGCGGATCATATTCCCTCAGGGATTCATTATTGCCGTCCCGGTGTTTGGTAATCTTTTAATTAACCTGGTGAAAATGACCTCACTGGTCAATATTATTGGCATTGTTGATGTTTTTGGTCGCGCGCAAAAGATTTCGCAAAATAGCTATGGAGCTAAACAGGTGGCGGCCTTTATCAGCGTTATTATCGTCTACTGGGTACTGAATAGTTTTATTCTCTATTTGACTACTCGTATTGAAAAGAAATATCAGTTCCTGCTGGAGTGATAGATAAACATGTTTAGCCTGACGTTCATTCGGGATAATTTTACTTTTATATTAAGCGCGTTGCCGGTCACGCTGGCGATAACATTATTATCATTGCTGTTTTCCACGCTGCTGGGCGCGGCGCTGGCGTGGGCGATTATTCGTCAGATTCCGGGCGTTCAGGTTGCGGCGAAGGTATTCCTCTCCTTTGGCCGTTCGGTCCCGGTACTGGTGATGCTGTATTTCTTCTTTTACGTCTGGCCGTGGGTGGCCGTCGGGCTGTTTGGCGGCCCGCAGGACACTATGTTCGGCTATAAACTCTCGCCGCTGGCGGCGGCGGTCACTGCGCTATCGTTGATTTTCAGCGCTTATTTCGCTGAAACCTTTCGCGCCGGGTGGAACGCGGTTGATAAGGGGCAGCGGGAGGCAGCATGGTCAATTGGGCTAAGCGGATTCACGCAGTTCCGACGCATTATTTTGCCGCAGGCGGCGGTATCCGCGTTGCCGAATTTTACCAGCGTGCTGATCGATCTGATTAAAGACACCTCGCTGGTTTACACCATCACCGTTGTTGATCTGATGGCGAAAGCCAATATCGCCGCCGCGCGCGGGTTTCATTTTGTCGAAGCCTATTGCGTGGTGCTGGTGATTTATATCCTGCTGTGCCTGGCGATTGCCAGAGCATTGCGCAGTGCAGAAACGTTTCTGAGCGCCCGCTGGCAAGGAAACGGACAAAAAAGTGGTCCACGGTTATCATTTTGGGGAAAGTATTTTGAAAAATAAAATATTACTGGTGAGTTCGCTCGCGTTGGCAATGGGAATTACCGGCGCGCAGGCGGTTGAGAAAAGCGCTAATGCCAAAACGGTTGAGGTGGTCGTCAATGCTAACGGTTTTCCCTTTAGCTTTGTTGACGATAACAACAATATTACCGGTTACGATGGCGACCTGTTAAAGGTGCTGGACCAGCGGTTAACCGACTATACGTTTCATTTTAATGCGGTCTCGCGCGACGCGATGATCGTCGGCCTATCGACCGGCGCCTATACCCTCGCGGCGGATCACTTTTATCTCACCAAAGAGCGGGCGGAAAAATACGACCACTCAGACGAGCCGACCGGGATCAGCGATTTGCGTCTGATTGTGCGTAACGATGAGAACGATATTCATAACCTTGGCGATCTTGCCAGCGGTAAGAAAAAACTGGTGCCGATCCACACCTCCGACGCCCGGTATACGGTGATTGAAAACTACAATAAAAAACATCCGGGCCAACAAATTAACCTCCAGCCCAACGGCGAACAGTCCGCCGCCGATATTTTCAAAGCCGTGGCCTCCGGAGAATACGATGCGGCGATTTATCCCATTGGCGCGCTGCTGGCGCTAAATAAGGCGCTAAATCTAAATCTGAAAGCTTCGGATTCCGTGGCCTGTTTCCTAACGTCTATTTGTATAAAAAGAATACCGACCCGCAGCTGATCAAAGCGATTGACGCGCAGCTGGTTGCCCTGAAAAAGGACGGCACGCTCGCTGAGCTCTCGCGAAAATGGTACGCCGAAGATGTGTATGCCCTGCCGGGCGCCAGCGACGTGAAAGTGAATACCGACTGGGAATAAGCGCATGACGCCAATAAGTTCCGAAACGGCGCATAACGCCGCCACCTTAAACGATGAGGTGACCCTGGCGCTGCGCGCCATTACTGAAAAACGCGCGGCAACCATCGGTTATTTGTTGGACGAAAGCCGCCAGCGCCAGATCGCCGATGATTTTGCCCGCGAGGCAATACGTCATTATGGCCGCGATCTCGGGTATAAGATCCGCGCGCAAATGGAGGATGAACGGGATTTGCAGGCGTTTGCCGGGCTGTTTACCCGCGGTCTGGAATCTCAGGTTTATGAGATGGAACCCGTCAGCATCGGCCGGGCCGAGTTTATCGTGCTGTTTCACTACTGTCCTTATGTCAACTGCTGGCGGCAGCAGGGGCGAGGCGCCAGCGACATTGCGACGTTGTGCGATATCTGCATGGAAGGCGATCATGCATTAACCGACGCGTTTCCGGGGCTGCATTTAGAGGTGCAGACCGCGCTGGCCCGCGGCGATGCCGCCTGTCGGCTGCGTTTTTATCAGGCAGAGGAGCGGGAGGGAGAATGACAACCTTAACGTGGGACCACGCGGTCCAGTTTGTTAATCAGCCTGAAGCGGCGATAGAGGCGCTGAGCGGGCAAAAGCTCAACGCGGTGGCCGGTGGGCGCCATCCGGGCTGGGGGACCCGGAATGCGCTGAGCTATTTCGGCCTGACCTATATCGAATTTCTGGCGATTGCCGATGGCGCAGAGCTGCTCTGCGCCGCAGAGACGTTTTTACTCTCCCGGGATGCCTCACGGCTGCTGCCGGAAAATGAAGCGCTGTATCGGGTGGCGCTGCGTAGCGACGATATTGCGCGCACGCATGCGGAGCTACATCAACAGGGCCTGCGGGTTTCGCCGATCGTCAACGGCCAGCGCAACGATCCGCAGGGCAACGTTATCAGCTGGCGGATCTTCACCATTGACGGCGACTTTGATGGCCTGGTCTATCCGTTCGTTCTGCAATGGGGCGAAGAGGATGACGCCCGGTTGATCCGCCTGCAGGCCCAGGGTCTCGCTGCGCCGCATCCGCTGGGGGAGATAGAGCTGCAGCGCGCGGTTTTTGCGGTTCACAATCCCCGGGCGGTACGCGACCGCTGGCAGCGGCTGTTTGGTTTTACTCCGCAAGGCGAACTCGGGCTGGAGGTGGGCGGCCGTGAGTTTATCTTCCGCCACGGTGCGGCGAACCAGTTGACTGAACTGGTGTTTCGCGTTGCCGACCCGGCGCTTAAAGGCCGGCGCTTTCGCGTTGGCAACGGCGAATATCTCTTTGAATAAGGAGCAGGAACGATGGCAAAGATCCATTTTATCGGCGCCGGACAGATGGCGGAGGCGATTATTCGCGCGTCATTAAGCAACGGCGCACTGCGGGCGGACGCGATCTCGCTGGAGGATATCGACAGCGCGCGAGCCGAGCATCTGTACGCCCATTATCGGTTGTCGGGCGACGGCGGCGTAAACGAGGCCTCTTTGCTGGTGCTGGGGATCCGTCCGCAGGACGATCTGGCGGGGGTGGCGAACCGCGTGCGCGCGCAGCTTAACGGTTTGACGACGGTGGTTTCTCTGATCGCGGGAGTGACCCTGGAAAAGCTGGCCTCCTTGTTTGGCGAGGCCACGCCGATTGCCAGAGCGATCCCCAATACCCTGACCGATACCGGATTTGGCTATAGCGGCGTGACCTTAAACGCTCACGCCAGCGCGGCGGAAATCGAACCGTTTCTGCGCGGCTTTGGCAAGGTACTGTATCTGCCTGAACGGCTGATCGACATCTTTACCGGCTTTGCTGTCGCGGGCCCCAACTATATCTACTATTTTATCGAGTCCTTTACCGACGCCGGCGTGCTGGCGGGGCTATCGCGACCCCAGGCAACGGAGGTGGTGCTGGAAAATCTGCTCGGCGCGATCGAGATGCTGCGCCAAAGCCAGAAGCATCCGCGCCAGCTGTTGGATATCAATAATTCCCCGGCGGGAGTCGGGATCCACGGTCTGTACGAGCTGAATAACAGCGATTTTGCCGCCGGGCTTCAGCGTAGCGTACTGGCGGCGGTCAGGCGAACCCGTGAACTGGGACAGCGCTAAGCCTCTTGCTCCCGCGCCGGCTCGCGCAGCGCGCCCGGTGCTTTTCCGATAATGCGTTTAAAGGCGCGGCTGAAGGCAGCATGGGAACTGTAGCCCAGCCGGAAGGCCACTTTTTCCAGCGCCTGACCCTCATGGGAAATGTACTGCACCGCGAGGCGCATACGTAGCTCGGTCAGATAGCGGGCGGGCGTGGTGCCGGTGGCGGAGAGGAAACGTTCAGCAAATACCGAACGCGAGATCCCCGCCTCGCGGGCCAGATCCTCGACTTTCCAGTTAATGCCGGGCTGCTGATGCATCACGTAAATGGCCTTGGCCAGCTTAGGGTCGCGCAGCACCTGCACCCAGCCGGTGGCGTTGCCGCAGCCAGACTCCACCCAGCCGCGGACAATCAGCGCGGCGACCACATCGGCCAGCCGCGCCAGTATACCGGCGTAGCCCGCCTGCCGAGTGAGGCTTTCGCGTTCCATCGCCGCCAGCATCGGCGGGATCTCCGGGCGGCTGGTCAGCAGGCTGCTGACCATCATCACTTCGGGCATCGCTTTGACCAGCGGCTGCATGCCGCCCAGCTCAAAGTCCATACAGGCGCTAAAGATAATGGCGCTGTCGTTTTTCGCGTCGTCGCACGCGTTTTTGACGCAGCTTACCGAGTCGCAGACCGGTTCGCTGGGCAGCCTGGACACATTCACCACCGCCGCCTGGTCGTCGGAGAGCAGCACGTGGCCATCGCCGTTGGGAATAAACAGCGCATCGCCGCTCTGCAGCATCAGGCGCTTGCCGCTGACCATGCGCAGCAGTACCGGCCCCCGGCTGATAAAGTGGAACTGCGCTTTACCGGGCACGAAGCCGAACTCGACGCCGAACGGGCGGGAAGTTTCGATGCGCCGGTAGTTGACGCCGGACAGGCGCATGCCGCGCAAGAGTTCGCTGGTGAGATCGAGGGCGTGCTGAGTCATCACATCATTCCCGGACGAATTATCAATAATCAAGGAGTATGCATCATAGATCGTCCGAACAGAAGCGCTTAACCTTAACGAAATGTTAATTGTTCTGGAGAGATGTTTATGAGTTCCTGCATTGCAGCTGAAGAGAGCCAGGCTAACGCCAGGCCCGCGTGGCGCGCCGTCTATGCGCTGGCGCTGGGGGTGTTTGGCCTGATTGTCGCCGAGTTTCTTCCTGCCAGTTTGTTAACGCCGATGGCGGCCAGCCTGGGCGTTAGCGAAGGTATGGCGGGGCAGGCGGTGACCGCGACGGCGCTGGTGGCGTTAGTGACCGGGCTACTGATCACTACCGCGACGCGAAATATTGACCGCCGCTGGGTGCTGATGTTCTTCTCGGTTTTGCAGATTATCTCCAGCATGATGGTGGCCTTCGCCGGTTCGCTGGAGTTTTTGCTGCTGGGGCGTCTGCTGCTGGGGATCGCCATCGGCGGCTTCTGGTCGATGTCGACCGCGACCACCATGCGCCTGGTCCCGGCGGCGATGGTGCCGAAAGCGCTGGCGATTATTTTTTCCGCCGTTTCAATCGCGACGGTGGTTGCCGCGCCGCTAGGCAGCTATTTCGGCGCGCTGATCGGCTGGCGCAACGTGTTTCTTATTTGTGCGCTGCCGAGCGTGGTTGCGCTGCTCTGGCAGCTGTGGGTTCTGCCCTCCATGCGTCCGGAGAGCGCCGGCAGCTTCGCTACGCTGTTTAAGGTACTGCGCCGTCCCGGTATGATTGGCGGGATGCTGGCGACCATCCTGATTTTCAGCGGCCATTTTGCTTTCTTTACCTATCTGCGCCCGTTCCTTGAAACCGTGGCTCAGGCCAGCGTCGAAGGGGTCTCCCTGATCCTGCTCGGTTTTGGGGTAGCGAACTTTATCGGAACCTCGATTGCCGGACATCTGTTAGCCCGAAGCCTGCGCTTGACGCTGGCGCTGGTGCCGCTGGCAATGAGCGTGCTGGCGCTGATGATGGTGGCGTTCGGCCACGTGGCGCTGCTGGATGGTCTGCTGGTAGCGATGTGGGGCTTTGCTTTTGGCCTGGTGCCGGTGGGCTGGTCGACCTGGCTTGCCACCACGGTGCCGGATGAAGCGGAAAGCGCCGGCGGCCTGCTGGTGGCATCTATTCAGCTGGCGATTAGCGCCGGTGCGGCTGGCGGTGGGGCGGTGTTCGATCTCAACGGCGCGAGCGGCGTTTTTGTCGGCAGCGGCGTGCTGCTGGTCAGCGCCATGGTGATTGTGCTGTTTGCGGTAAGAGTCAAACCGGTTGTGAGCGAGGAGTAGGGCATTTCCCGGGCTACGGATCCTGCTGATTTTGTAGCCCGGATAGGTGCGCGAGCACCGCCTCCGGGAAATTCTGCTACTCCGCGCTCTTCCCCCGGGGGCGGCGCAGAGCGCCTGCCCGGGCTACAGGACCGCAGATTGCGGGTAATCCGTAGCCCGGGTAAGGCGTTTTCGCCGCAACCCGGGATAGTGCGCGAACATCGCCTCCAGGGAGACATTAAATCTCGCCGATATCGTCGAGCAGATGCTGAATCAGCAGCGGAATCGGCCGGCCGGAAGCAACGCTTTTGCCGCCTTCGCGCCACAGCGCCGTGCCGCTGACGTCGAGATGGGCCCAGGGGATCTCCGGTGGGCAGAAATGCTGTAAAAGCCAGGCGGCGGAAGCGCTGATCGCCGCATTATTGCCCGGCGTGTTGCACAGGTCGGCAATGGCGCTTTCGGTCTGTTTCTTCAGCCTGCTATCCAGCGGCAGCGACCAGACTTCGTCTCCGCTCTTCATCCCTGCCTGGGTCAACGCCGCCCGCAGCGTTTCGTTTTGCGTCATCAAACCGCTTAAATCGTAACCCAGCGCTTTAACCACCGCGCCGGTCAGGGTTGCCATATCGATAATATAGCGCGCCTGCGGATGCCGCTGGCTGGCCCAGGCAATGGCGTCGGAAAGCACCAGCCGACCTTCGGCGTCGGTGTTATTGATCTCTACCGTCAGACCGTTACAGGCCCGGGCGACGCTGCCCGGTTGCATAGCGTCGGGACCAATCGCGTTTTCCGCCAGCGCCAGAACGCCCATCGCTCGCACCGGTAGCGCCAGCTCGGCGATGCTCAGCATCAGGCCGAGGACGTTGGCCGCGCCGCACATATCGTACTTCATGGTGTACATCCCGGCGCCTTCCTTCAGCCACAGCCCGCCGGTATCAAAGGTGACGCCTTTACCGACGTAGCAGCGAACCGGGCCATCGCCGCCGCCATCATAATGTATCGCCAGCAGGCGCGGCGGACGCGCGGACCCTTTCCCCACCGCATGCAGCAGGCCGAGCCCCTGTTCAACAATCGCGTTTTCATCGAGTACTTCGCAGCGCAGAACAGGGATATCGATGCACAGACGCCGGGCCTCGTCCACCACGTACTGCGGGGTACACTGCTCCGAAGGCAGATCCGCCAGCCGTCGTGCGGCAATCATGCCGTGCGCGATCGCCTGCTGTTGACGCACAAGGGTTTCCAGCGTCGGCCGCTGTTCAGGCAGGGCGTAGAGGGCGAGCTGGCGCAGTCGTGGCCTGACGGCTTTCACCTGATGCAGGCCTAAGTCATCAAGCTGCCAGTCGAGGTTAAACAGTTCGCGCAGCGCTTTGGTTAGCGTGCCGTTGCTCTGTTCCAGCGAACAGTCGAGGATAAGCGCTTCGCTCAGCGGCTTTTTGCATAGCGGCCGCAGCGCCTCGGCCAGGCCGTCGTTCAGCGCATCCTGCCACAGCGGCCGCGGAATAAGGGTGATGCGCGCGAAGGGGGAGCAGCCGAAGCGGGTATCCGCCACCTCGCCGCGGGCGGCCTGTGCCACCATTTCCGCGAGCAGGGGACTTGAGTTGAGGGGGGCCTGGGTTAACAGCGTGCTGCCGGGCCAGGTCACCAGATGCGCGCCATGGCAGGCGCTATCCAGTCGGTTGATAAAGCGGTAATCCAGCATGACTTACTCCTCGATGGGGGCGCGAATACGTGCGGCGTAGGCCTGCATCCATTCGTCGTCCACCGGACGGTAGTGGGTTTTCTCCTGCACGCGCTCGGCGCAAAACACGGTGAGCGGCTGGGTCGCGCTGGCGACGACAAAGGAGAAGGTTTTGATATTGGTGGCGGCGCCGAATTCGCCGCGGCGGTTCATGCACACCACCGAAAGGTCGCCCGCGCGGCCAAAGCGCGACATCAGTTTGTCTTCCAACTCGTAGACTACCGAGTCCGCCGCCTGTTGCGGCGTCATTCCCTGGGCCATGCGCCGGACGATTTCGTAGCTGGCGCAACCCTTCATCAGATCTTCACCGACGCCGGTGGCCGTGGCGGCGCCGGTCTCGCTATCGCAGTAGAAGCCTGAGCCGATAATCGGCGAATCGCCCAGCCGCCCGCGTTTTTTCATAAACAGGCCGCTGGTGGAGGTGGCGACGCTCATGGAACCCTGTTTGTCGAGACCGATAATGCCCACGGTATCGTGGCCGTCGTAGGGGCTGAGGCCTTTATCCAGCGTTTCGCGGCAGCGTTTGCGGTAGTGCTGCATGGCCCGCTCGGTCAGCATTGATTTGGCGGCGAAGCCCTGGCTTATGGCCCACTCTCGGGCGCCCTGGCCGACCAGCAGGCTGTTATAGCGCTGGCGGCTGAGGGCGTGGGCGACTTTAACCGGGTTGGCGATATCCACCAGGTTGCCGACCGCGCCGAAGGCCAGGGTATCGCCATCCATAAAGGCGGCATCCAGTTCGACCTCGCCGTTTTCCGTCGGCAAACCGCCGTAGCCTACCGATTTGTACAGCGGAAAATCTTCTACCGCCGCCACCGCATTGACCACGGCGCTGGCGGTGTCAGCGCCGGAGGCCAGCGCCGTCGCGGCTTCGGTTACGCCTTCCAGCGCCATTCGCCAGGTGGCAATCATTCCCCACATTGGTTTACTCCTGTTTAGCAAGCGTGTTGTCCGTTTCGGCTCGGGCGGTGATTTCCGCGGCGCGATACTGCTTATCGACGATGCGCATGAAGGGCAGGTACAGCATGGCGCCAATCAGCAAATTAAGGATCTGCATCACGCTGCCGCTAAGATGCCCGGTGACGATAAAACCGCTGATCACCGGCGGCAGCGTCCAGGGGATAAAGACCCCGGTGGTGACGGCCACTGCGCCGATTTTCATCGCTGCGTACTGCACGGTGACCAGCACCAGCGGCACGAGGTTAAACGGGATCAGCATGATCGGGTTCATGATCACCGGCAGGCCAAAGAGGATAGGCTCATTGATATTAAAAATGGAGGCGCCGGCGCCGAGGCGGGCGACTTCGCGCATATTTTTGCTGCGGGCGAAAATCAGCATCGCAATGACCAGCGACAGCGTTGCGCCCGCGCCCCCCATCCAGATCATGTCGAAGAACTGCTCGGTAATAATGTGCGGCGGAGTGACGCCAGCCTGAATAGCCGCGATGTTATCGGTCTGATTTTCCATCCACAGCGGACGAATAATGCCGTTAATCATCGAACCGGAGTTGATGCCGACCGACCATAGAATGGTAATGCTGAAAACGGTCATCAGCGCGCCGAAGTAGGAGGTACCGTAATGGCGTACCGGCGAGGCGACGACTTCATAAATAAACTGGTGGATGGTGGCGTAGTGGGTGTGCTCAAACCCGATACGAATCGCCAGGATCAGAATCATTACCAGCAGCGCCGGGATCAGCGCGGCGAACGACTCCTGCACCGCGGGCGGCACCCCGTCCGGCATCTTAATCACCAGCTTCTTGCGCTTAAGCCAGCAGAACAGTTCGGTCCACAGCAGCGAACCGATCATGGCGACGAATAATCCTTTGGTGCCGATCCATTCCACGGGGATCACCGTGATGCCGCCGTTTTCAGCGACTTTAATAAATGGCGTGAGGATCAGAAACCCCACCAGCGAAAGGATGCCGCAGGAGATGCGGTCATCGCCGTAATGCTCCGCCAGACGATAGGCCACCAGGAAGCTGATAAACAGCGACATCGTCGAAAAGACCGCGTTGAACGGAATTTCGATAATCGCGCTCCAGCTGGCGCCGAAGGTGCTGGCCATAAACTGCTGATAGCTCTGGTTGGGGAACGACGAGATCACCAGCAGAATAGAACCGACAATAATAAAAGGCATAAATGAAACATAGGCGCCGCGAATAGCGCCGAGGTGACGCTGTTGGGCGGTTTTCGCCGCCAGCGGCATCAGTTTGGCTTCAAGAAATCCCAGAACATTGTTCATTGTGAACTCCGTACAAGATCGACAGGGGATGAGTGTGTTATCTATGGCGGATTATGAGAGAAAGCGGTGGGCTTAAAGGTGAAGCGGTTCACATTGTGTTCTCTACAATAATATATATCTCATATGATTGGTTATATTTTCTGTCGAGGATCGTATGGAAATTAAGCTGCACGCCAACGCAACCACCACGCCAAGAACGCGCAAATATCTTCAGGAATCGACCAAAAGCGACCGCGAACTGGCGCAGGAACTGGGGATTTCTATTACTACGGTGCGCCGCTGGCGCAACCGCAGCCAGATTTCCGATAACCACACCACGCCGCATTTGATACACAAAGTATTGAGACAAGAGCAGGAGAACCTGATAAATGCCCTGCGCGATGCGCTGCGCGCGCCGCTGGATGAGCTGCTGTTTATGGTGAATGAGGGGCTGGGCATCGCCATCTCTCGGGCCACCCTGAACCGCTATCTGCGCCCGGCCCATGAGGGGCGGAAAAGCGCCGCGCCGCAGGGAAAGAAAGCGTTAAAGGCAGGGATGCGCGCCGATACCCTGACGCTGCACTACCGCCAGCTGGCGCTGTCGATGGACGACGGTGGTGAACATCATCTGCTCTGGGCGCAGGAGCCGATCAGCGGCTGGTGCTTTGGCCGCATCTATTCGGGGATCTCGCCCGCGCTGGTCGATAGCTGGCTGAGCCAGGCGCTGGACGCCTGTCCGGCGCGGATACAATGTCTTGAGATTTATGCTCATGCCGGCTTTCAGCCCGCGCGCGCGGATCTGTCGTGCGCAACGGTGGCGATGGCGGAGAGCGGGGCGGTGCAGCTTAGCGAGCGATTAGCCGACGTTATTCCGGCGCTGGACGAACCGGATGCGACGCTGCAGCGGCTGTGCGCGCTGTGGAACCAGGGACGGACGCAAAAAAAGCTCGGCAACAACACGCCGCAGGGCTTTCTTGCGTCGCTGAATCACAACTCATGGCGGAGTCAGGGGGACGCGCAGTAGCCGCATTTTTGCCGGGTTACACTGACTCATCGTTGGCACGGTAAGGCGTCGGCCGCCAGCGGGCAACGCCTGCAACCCATGAATGTCTGCGCCAGAAAAAACGAACCGCCGCCGGCTCAGCCGTTGTTGCCCGCGCGGGTCAGCCGTTTCGCAGGCCATCAATCGCGCTGTCGCTCAGCTCCATCACCGTTTTTACGCTGACGCTGATTTTATCGATGATGGCCTGTCGCGGGCCTTCGCGCCACGCCGGGCTACGATAGAAGCGCTCCTGCGAGGTATTTAAATGCGTCAGGTCGTCATAGGCCCGTATCAGATAATAAGCGTCGTTGTCCTCGACTGAGTTGCCGAAGGCGACGATATCCATGCCGGCTGCACGGTGGCAGGGCGCGCTTTGTTCTTTCATTAGCCGGTGAAAATCGTTCCCGGAACCCGGTTTAAGGGTATAAAGCAAAAACTCTACCGTTTTCATCCTGACATTTCCTGTGCAAATCCGTTGAAGGTTGCAGCAATACACCACAGCGCCGCGCTGAGCACAACTCCCCATGTTTCGGCGCTTGGCTTTGGCCAGCCCCGAAGAGCAGTTGCAAATCATCGTTAATAATTGTTATGTTATAATATAACAATTAAAGCATTATAAAATATGTGACTATTCACCTTTCTTTTTAAATGATAATGATTATCATCTATTTTCTGCGGTGAAAATGAACAAGAGAGTGCGTTTCGCTAATCCGCGCTTAAGAGCAAGGGAGAACGGCTAATGGAGGAGAGTTTGACAAAGGGTGGTACGACCAATGTCCCGGTGCTTAGCGTCAGTATCGCATCGTTGCCGCGTCCCGGCGGCGGGGACATTCTCGCCGACATTCATTTTAGTGCCGGTAAAGGGGAGTGCCTGGCGGTCATTGGCCCGAACGGCAGCGGAAAAACCTCTTTATTGCGCGCGATAGATCATGAACTGACGGTGCGGGAGGGCGACGTTCGCTTATATGGCCGCTCCGTCTCCGCATTAACCCGGCAGCAGCGGGCCCGGCAGATAGCGGTACTGGCGCAGAACGACGCCCCTGATATGCGTCTGGCGCTTGAGGATTATGTCGCTCTTGGACGTATTCCCCACGCCCGGGATATGTCACGGCGCGAACATGAAAGCATCGTAACCCGGGCGATTAACGATACGGGATTGCAGAAGCTGCGCACGCGCTCGCTCTCCGCGTTATCCGGCGGCGAGCGACAGCGGGCGGCGCTGGCGCGGGTGCTGGCCCAGTCGCCAAAACTGGTGCTGCTGGATGAACCGACCAACCACCTCGATCCGCAGGCCAGGGTAGAACTGCTGGCATTAGTGAAAAGCCTGGGGATCACGGTCGTTGCGGTACTGCACGATCTTTCCCTGATTGAGTCCTTTGCCGACCGGGTTTTGCTTTTATCGCAAGGGCGCGCCCTGGCCTGGGACGTGCCGGAGCGCGTACTGGTTTCAGAACGGCTTTACCCGGTCTTTGGCTTGACCAGCTTTACCGTACCGCATCCCGAAACGGGGAAAGCGCTGCGGATTTTCGAGGTTCCGGGCTATGCGTAATACATTATTGAAGGATAACGAAGCATGAAAAAAGGGTTTGCAGGCATGATGGCGGTTCTTTCCATTTCAGCGGCGAGCGCGGCTGATTTCCCCGTCACTATTGAGAGCTGCGGAACGCCGGTGACCTTCACCCAGGCGCCGAAAAGGGCGGTTATACACGACCTGAATATGTCTGAAATGGCTTTTGCTCTCGGGTTGCAGGACCGCATCGTGGGCTTAACCGGCATTACCGGGTGGTACAAAATGACCCCGGAATTTAAACACCAGATGGGAGCCATTCCCGAGCTGGCGCCAAAATATCCCTCTCTGGAAACGCTGCTGGCGGTGAATCCTGATTTCTTTTTCGCAGGCTGGAATTACGGCATGAAGGTCGGCGGCGAGGTCACGCCTTCCGTGCTCGATAAATACGGCATCAAAACCTTTGTGCTGAGCGAGAGCTGCGTCTTTACCGCGGAGCATAAACGTAAAGCGAGTATGGACCTGCTGTACAACGATGAGCTGACGCTGGGCAAAATTTTTGGCAAGCGGCATGAGGCCCAGACGCTGGTTGACGGCTGGAAGAAAGCGCTGAACGCGTTGCCTAAGCCGCCGCGGGGCGTACAGCCATTGAAAGTGTTTGTCTATGACTCTGGCGAAGATAAGCCCTTTACCAGCGGGCGGTACGCCATGCCGACCGCGATTATTGAAGCGGCCGGAGGGAAAAACGTGATGGACGGCCTGGCGATGAGCTGGGGAACCACCTCCTGGGAGAGCGTGGCGACGGCGGAGCCTGACTTTATTATTCTTCTCGATTATCAGACCGGCAGCGGCGCTGATTCGCTGCGCCGTTTCCTCGAAAATCATCCGTTAATGAAGCAGACACCGGCGGTGAAGCAGCAGCGCTACCTGAAGCTGCAGTATGCTGAATTGACGCCCGGCCCGGCGAATATCAACGCGGCGGAAAAGCTGGCTCATGCGCTGTATCCAGCGGCTAACCAATGAGGGGCACTCAATTTCGTTACTGCTGGGCAATGTGGGGCGCGCTGCCGCTGTTAGCCGGTTTGATGCTGCTCAGCGTTGCCAAAGGGAGCGTACCGCTATCGCTGGCCCAGGTTCTTGGAGCCTTGCGGCTGCTGGATGTGCCGGTATCGGAGATGATCGGGCGTATTGTCATTGATTTACGCGTGCCGAGAACGCTGCTCTCGGTGCTGGCGGGCGCCGTGTTGGCCATCGTGGGCGGCCTTTTACAGACCACCACGCGCAACGATCTGGCCGATCCTTTTTTATTTGGTCTCTCCTCCGGCGCATCGGCGGGCGCGGTGCTGGTGATTACCCGATTCGGCGAGCGGCTTGGCGCGCTGACGCTGCCGGTATCGGCATTCGTTGGCGGCCTCTGCTCGGCGGTGGCGGTGATGCTGCTGTTTCATTTTAAAAAGCAGCGCGGCGCCGAACACTTAGTGATTTGCGGGTTGGCGATCTCCTTTTTATTCGGCGCGCTGACCAGCTATCTGATTTTCTCCGGCGATCAGCGGGCCGCCAGTTCGGTACTGTTCTGGTCGTTGGGAGGGCTTGGTCTGGCGCGCTGGGATAATTTACCGTATGCCGTATTCAGTCTGCTGTTTCTCGGCGCGTTCGTACTGTTACGCTGGCGCTCGCTGGATGGCTTACTGGCCGGCGAGCAGACCGCGCAGTCGCTGGGTATTAACGTTGGCCGCCTGAGAATGGAGGTTTTTTTCTGCTGCGCGCTGGCCACCTCGCTGCTGGTGGCTTTAACCGGAGTGATTGGCTTTATCGGCCTGATGGTGCCGCATATGTGCCGCTACTTTTCCGGCGTCAAACATCTGTTGCTGCTTCCTTTATGCGGCCTGTGGGGGGCCGTGCTCCTGTGCGGCGGCGACATTGTCAGCAGGACGCTGTTGGCCCCGCAGGAGCTGCCGATTGGGATCATTACGGCCGGAATCGGCGGATTGTTTATCATTATCCTGCTTGCCAGAAACCGGGCGTAAACTTCTTCGCGCCGGGTCATCACCCGGCGCAGACTTAAACGAATGGCAAATAAACATTGGTAAAATGAATAAACGCTTTACGTTCCTTCGCGGGTAGTCTTGTTAATGTGAAATAATATTTCGATAAATATATTTATTTGATTTAATCAATCGAATTTACATAAAATATCAGTGTATTATTCTGCTTGTTGCGCTTATTCCGATGTCTAATGAGAAAATTCTTAAAATAATGATTGATTGAATCGCCGTGCGCGGGCTGACGCAAAATTAATCAGTGCGGTTATTGCGGGATTTTTCTGAAAAGCGCGCGTCTGGACAATAAATATTAAACAAACTTATAATTCACCCACTTCACTCATGGGTATATCCCCATGGCGCGTATTTTCGCCTTTTTATAAGGATTATTCGGCTTTCGTGAGGGAAAGGAATGGTGACGATTGTCAGCCACAATCATTTTTTTAAAAAAGCCATGCGGCTGAAAATAAATGACGTAAAAGCGGCGAAGCAGGCGAATCTGGTCGATTTGTGCTTAACAAGGTACCCAACCAGCAGGCGCGCGCAGTTTCATTTTCTGATTAACAGCTTTGAAATGAAAAAGAATTTTGTTTGCTTTAAGGTCGAAGATAATATTGTTTGTTTGATAAATAAGAGGCGCACCGCGCATATCGCCAATATCATCGACAGGGTAACTGACGGGATCCCGGTGGGGGAAGATATCACTTTAACAGAGCGAGAGTTTCAGTATATTTTTGTAATGAAGTTTAACGTGCTGGCAAAGGATTATCCGGAACTGCTCGGCATTTCACCGAAGGCTTATAGCTGCAATAAAAGAAAAATAATTCAAAAGTTTGGCTTTCATTCATTTCATGCGCTACTGGCGCTGTCTAATTATTTACACGCTTTTTCGCTGATCGATAAATTCATGCCGGAGTAATTGCCGCACGTTACCGTTATCTGTGCACTTTCATTTTATTTTTCCGCCTGCGGCGCTTTTCAGGATGGACACGTTGAGCCAACGTGTCTCATATCATTACCCGGAACCGGTGAAGAGGGATAACCACTCTCCTGGGCTTCATTTGCTTATCTGACCGATGGTTTGAATCAAACGCAGCCGTTTAGCCGTCTTTTCACCTCTCTGGCGATGTCGGCTGGCGACTCCCGCCCAGCCTTCGTCCCGCCGTCATCGGCCTTAACATATTCGCCTCCATCGCGTTCCGATAGGCATAATCCTTTGGACTCTTCCAGAACTATATTTATTCATCACTTCCCCATCCCTTGAAAAAACTGTCGTGACTATCCCTTTCACAAAAAGATTAAACAAACCTTAAACCGCAGTGCTATAATCTCCATGAGTTTTGTCAAGAAATCAAAATAACGTAGAGGGTACCCATAACACCAGGTTTTATTTTAAGGGGAAAAGTCTGAATATACCTTATAAAGGAAGTTATGGAGAATGAATCTGTTTATGGATGAGAATATTCGCATTGATATTAAAATTATAACTATATGATTTTGCTGTCATTTAACAAAATGCAATCTTTAATTTATCTTATCATTAGAATTTACTTATAGAAAATCGTCTCCTTTAGTTAAATCTTCTGATTTAACCGGTTGCAACGGATCTTATTCAGAATAATTACAGGTCAGCGGTAAGATTAATTGATCAAGGTCAATTAACAACCCCTGACGCCGTCACAATTATCGGCATTGGCATAAAAACCAGGAACTTTTAATTTTAAGTCTCTTTGCGAATTATCGCATAATAGGTTCGCTCAGAAGGCATCTGAGATTTGATATTTTATTAATAGTTAGGGACGAAATAATATGAAATTAAAATTACTTACAGTGGCCGTCTCTACACTTCTTGCTGCAGGAACCGTGCAGGCAGCAGAGGTGTATAACAAGGACGGAAACAAACTCGACCTCTACGGGAAAGTGACCGGCCTGCATTACTTCTCCAGCGATAAGTCTGAAGATGGCGATCAGACCTATGCGCGTCTGGGCTTCAAAGGTGAAACGCAGATCAATGACCAGCTGACCGGCTACGGCCAGTGGGAATATAACTTCAGCGCCAATAACGTTGAAGGCGACAATTCCGGCGACAAAACGCGTCTCGCCTTCGCTGGCCTGAAGTTCGGCGAATATGGTTCACTGGACTACGGGCGTAACTATGGTGTCGCCTATGACATCGGCGCCTGGACCGATATGCTGCCGGAGTTCGGCGGCGATACCTGGACGCAAACTGACGTCTTCGCCACCGCGCGTACCACCGGCGTTGCTACCTACCGTAACAACGGTTTCTTCGGGCTGGTTGATGGTCTGAATATCGCCGTACAGTATCAGGGTAAAGAAGAGGGTAACGGTCGCGATTTGGCGAAACAGCATGGCGATGGCTGGGGGCTGGCCTCTACCTATGAGTACGAAGGTTTTGCCGCAGGCGCAGCCTACGCGGCGTCCGATCGTACCGATGCGCAGGTTAAAGCGGGTCGCGACAATCCGAACGCATACGCTCGCGGCGAGAAAGCGGAAGTATGGGCGGCCGGTCTGAAGTATGACGCCAACAACCTCTACCTGGCGACCACCTATGCTGAAACCCGCAATATGACGAAGTTCGGTAGCGGCTATATCGCCAATACCGCGCAGAACTTTGAAGTCGTGGCCCAGTATCAGTTCGATTTTGGCCTGCGTCCGTCCATCGCCTACCTGAAATCGAAAGGCAAAGATCTGGGCCGCTACGGCGACCAGGATCTGGTTGAATACCTTGATGTCGGCGCGACTTACTACTTCAATAAAAACATGTCTACCTATGTGGACTACAAAATCAACCTGCTGGATGAGACGAAATTCACCAACGATGCCAAAATCAGTACCGACAACATCGTTGCCGTGGGTATGACCTACCAGTTCTAAGCACAGACGTCCATTGTGCCATGCCTGCCAGCTTACCCTCCTGGCAGGCATTTTTAATGACGGACGGGGCGAAAAAAGCCCGACGCCGTTTCCCGCGCCGGGTAGAGTGAGAAGGGCGATTTATGGCGCGGTACTGAAAAACTCGCCGAATTTTAGCGCCAGCCAGCCAACCGGCGTGGTTGCTCCGCCAACGATATTGGTAATTTCAGACATGCCTTCCGGTACCGGAATATGAGAGTTGACCGCGGCCTGGGTATACTCGTGCGAAATATCCGTCCCAACGTACAAAATACAACTGACCACCAGGGTGCCGGTAATGAACATGCGAAACATGTTGCGCTTGCAAAACGGCGTTACCATTGCCAGCAGGAACATCAGTGAGGCCAGATCGACAAACGGCAGCACGCGGTTGCCCGGCAGAATAATCGCCAGCACCACCGCCATGGGGATCAACAGCAGTCCGGTCGCCAGCACCGAGGGTTCGCCTATAAGCAGCGCGGTATCCATGCCGATATAGAAGTCGCGGTCAGGAAACTTAGCCTTCAGCTTCGCTTCGGCGGCGTCGCGCACGATCAGCAGGCCCTGAACCAAAATTTCGATCATTTTCGGCAGCAGCAGCATGGCGGCGGAAACTTTAATCGCCAGCGAGACCGCAGCGGAAACGTCGTATCCCGCAAGGAAGGCCAGCAGCAGCCCCAGCACGAAGCCCAGAGTCAGCGGTTCACCAAAGACGCCGAATTTTTTATTAATACTTTCCGGGTCGAAATTAATTTTATTGATCAGCGGGATCTTATCAATAATGTAGTTACAGGCAATCCCAAAGGGGACGTAGGTTATACAGGTAAGATGGGGAAACGAAATCCCCTGGAGATTATAGTTTTTTTGTAAATAGGGAGCGGTTAAATCCGCCGCCAGCAGGGTTAAGATAAATATACCGAAGGTGATACCGACGGAGAGCCAGTAGTTACCGGTTCCGGCATACACCACCGAACCCATAATCAGGAAAATCCAGTAGTTAAATATATCAATATTTACCGTTTTGGTTAATTTCAGCAGCAGCATGGCGATATTGATAACGATAAACCCCACCACCACCGGCAGCATCAGCGGCGAACCCCAGCCGATAGTCGAGGCGGTCGGCCAGCCGGTATCCACCACCGTCAGGTGCAAACCGATACGCTCGACCATGGCCTGCGACGCCGGGCCAAGGTTGGTCAACAGCAGACCGATCACCAGACCCACCCCTTCAAAACCGATCCCCACCAGCATCCCGGCTTTAAATGCGGTGCCCACTTTTACGCCAAAGCACAGTGCGATAATAAAGAATATTACTGGCATCATTACTGATGCCCCCAGACTAATAATGCTGTTGATAATATCCATAATATTTCCTTAAAAGGCGGCCGAATTGGGCGCGAGCGAACCCGTGCCCAATGGGCCCGATAAAAGCGTAACTGGCTCTTTTAATCGTTAACCGATTTTTTTCAGCAAGATCTCAGAAAAAAGCTTCGGCGAATTGCTGAAGGCATCAATAGTACTGCCGGCGATATGCGGCGTTATCGTGACGTTATTCAGCGAATAAAACGCGCTATCGTCCGGCAGGGGTTCATCATCAAAAGTGTCGAGGGCGGCGCCCATGATTTTACCAGCCCGAAGCGCGGCAATCAGATCGGCTTCGTTAATGAGGCCGGAGCGAGCCGTGTTGACGATAATGGCGCTCTCCTTCATCAAGTCGAAATGATGCGCGTTGATCAGGTTTTCGGTTTCCGCCGTCATGCGGGCGTGCAGCGAAATCACATCCGCACGTCGAACCAGCTCATCAAGAGAATCCACCTTTTCATAGCTGTCATGGCCAGCGACGTACTTATCGTAAAAGATAATCTCGCTGCCAAAACCGCGCAGGAAGCCAGCCACCAGCTGAGCGATATGCCCCAGCCCGACCAGACCTACCACTTTGCCGCCCAGTTCAGGAATGGCCCGGTAGTTAGGGCTCTCTTTGCGCCAGAACTTATCGCGCAGCGCATCGTGCGAGCGGGCGATGTTGCGCATCTCCGCCAGAATCATGCCGACGGTAAACTCAGCCACGCTACGGGCATTACGCCCCGGCGTGTTCATCACTTCAATCCCGCGCGCTTTGGCCTCCGCCTGATTAACGTTTTCAATGCCGCCGCGCAGCACGCCGACGTATTTAAGCTTTGGCAGCTTGTCGAATACCGCCGCGTTAACCGGGGCGAACTGGACTATCAGGATCTCCGTCTCCTCAGCGCCCTGAAGCAGGGCGGCAGGCAGCGCCAGCGCCTCTGAACCTTGCTGTTCCACCAGCAAATTATCCTCCTGCAGTTTTTCAATCGACTCGTGCGACCACTCGCGCACTTCCACTGCAATACCTTTATCTTTCAGCGCGTTCAGACCCGCGTCCATCATCGCTGCATTGATAAAAAGATCGGCAATTGCCAGACATTTCATAGACATTCTCCATAAGTTAACGCATCAACATACCGCCGGTGACATCCAGAGTCGCTCCCGTCATATAGCTGGTTTTCGGAGAGACCATGAAGACGCCGATATCGGCAATTTCGTGCGGCTGGGCCACCCGGCCCACCGGAATACGGCTGACGTAATAGTCAGGATTCTGTTCAATGTTTTTACGGATCATCGCGGTATCCATAATGCCGACGGCGATGTTGTTGACATTGATTTTCTGTTTCGCCACTTCGCGCGCCAGCGAAATGGCGAATGCCACCAGGCCCGCTTTACTGGCCGCGTAATGAGCATGACCGGTGGTCGAACCGTGAAAGGCCGCCTGAGAGGTGATATTCAGAATGCTGCCGGCCCGATCTTTCGCCAGGCAGTGGTTTACAAACAGCTGGCTCAGGTGGAATACCGCCTTCAGGTTGATGTTCATCACCTTATCCCAGTCCTGTGGGGTAATTTCAGTAACGTAGCCGCTCAGCCAGATCCCGGCGTTATTGACCAGAATATCGGCATTTCCCAGGCGGTCGATACAGGTGGCGAACAGATTCTCACGGCTTTGCTCGTCGGAAAGATCGGTTTTCACCGCAACGATCTCGACGTTGGTAGTGCTTTTCACCGTTTCGACCAGCAGTTCAGGGTGCTCGTCTTCATGCATATAGGTGAAGCAGATATTGACTCCTTCTCTGGCGAGGGAAAGGACAAACTCTTTGCCGAGGCCCGTAGCGCCTCCGGTAACGATAGCCGTGCGGTGGTGTAAATTCAGATCCATACTTTCCTCGCTTAATGCGTGATGTAGTTGCTGCAGCTTTTCCACGGAGACTGCATTTCCGCTAACAGATTTTTGTAGAGCTGATACTTATCCTGATAGACCTTGTTGTTGTCGGGGTTCGGCGTGACGGTTCGCGAGACGCGCACCATTGCATTTGAGGCGTCGAAAACGTCATCAAACCAGCCAACCATCACCGCCGCGGTCATCGCGGTGCCGAGCGTGCCGTGCTCTTTCACGTCGACAATTTCCAGCGTGGACTGAAAAATGTCGGCAAATACCTGTAACCAAACCGGAGAGTGGGTGACGCCGCCTGCAATCCGAATGGTGCGGCTTAACTGTGGGTTGATGTTGCGTAAACGTTCGGTGTGATAAAGGTGGCTGAAGGCGACGCCTTCATAGATAGCGCGCAGAAAATGCGCTTTTTTATGGAAACTATTCAGGCCGATAAACCCCGCAGAAGCATCCGGGATGGTGTTAGAGCCGAAGACAAACGGGAAGAACAGCAGGTGGCTCTCAGCGGGCGTCGTTGTGGAAACCAGCTCATTGCACAGATCGTAGACGGACATACCTTGCGCGGAAGCGGCCGCGCGATCGCCCTCCATAAAGTTATTGATAAACCACTCCAGATTGCTGGCGGAAGTGGGGCTGGCCTCGGTGATTAGCCATTTACCCTCAATCGGATAGATCGAGGTCATAAACAGATCCTGGTCAATAACCGGATGGTCGGTCACGTATTCGTTAATGCTCCAGGTCCCGGTAATAATAGCCAGCTTATCCAACGTATTGATCCCGGAAGCCACGGAAGAAGCCGAGATATCAAAAACGCCGCCGGAAACCGGCGTCCCGGCGCACAAACCGGTCAGCTGCGCCACCTCGTCGGTTATGTAGCCGCAGCAATCGGTGGAGCGTTTAATCGGCGGAAGCTTGTCGCGCAGATCGCCGAGCCCCCACCAGGCCAGCAGCGAGGCGTCATAGTCGCGGTCGCGAACGTTAATCAGGTTGGTTCCTGAGATATCGGTAAGTTCGAGAAAAGCTTCACCGGTCAGGTAAAAACGAATCAGATCTTTGACCATGAAAATGTAGCGCGCTTTGTTCAGCGTTTCCGGCTCGTACTCTTTTAGCCAGGCGAGGAGGGCGACGGGCTGCCCGGCCCAGATGGACTGCATGGTTTTGGGCAAAATATCGCTAACGAACGTCGGCTCGCGGTACCACTTTTCAACCCAGGCCTTAGCCCGGCTGTCGGTGGAGATAATTCCGTTGCGCACCGGGGCACCGGTTTCATCCACCATATACAGCCCGTTGCCGTGGCCGGTTACCGCCACGCCTTTGATTTGGCTGGCGTCGATACCCGACTGCGCGATGGCTTTTTTAATGACTTCAACGTTAGCCGCCCAGAGTTCGTTGATATCGCGCTCGGTATGAAATTCTTTTGGCGTCAGCATTTGCGTTGACTGCGACGCGATAGCGACCACGTTGCCGCTTCGATCGTAAATCGCCGCTTTTGTAACGGTTCCGCCATTATCAATGCCCATGACATAGTGTTCTTTCATTCGCGTGGACTCCTTATGAGTTACCATAATCCGGGTTCGCTGCTGGTAATTCCTTTAAATCCGGCATGGAATATTTTATCTACAAGGTATTTCCGCTTAACAAAGCCTCCGGCGATGAATATCACGTCAAAGCCTTTTAAATTCCGGCTAATCAATTCCAGACACTGGCAGGCATATTCAGCAGGTAAGATCTCAATGGCATCCGGCGGGTTATGCTTAACAATATCGATGGACTGATCCAGCGAACGTGAGTCGATCAGCAGTACCCGAAAGATAGTTAACAATCCCTCTTTTTTTGCATGGCGTAGGGCCGAGAGATTGGAAGAAATAACACCATCAACCTTGTAGTAATTTTTGAGCAGACTAATCCCCGCCTGGTCGGGTTTAAAACCGCCCAATAGCTCCAGGTGAATAAGTACTTTTTTGCCGCTTTGATGACATTTACCAATCAGCGACTGTAAGTTGCCGATATTCGCTTCGGATAACAGTACGTATTCTGATGAACAAGACAGCGCCTGCTCAAAATGTTTATATTTTCTGACGGAAGGAATGATGGTGTTATTTAAGTGCATATTAATACCCGTATGTTTAAACCATGTAGAGGCTGTAAGCATCTTCCGCTGTGGCATTTTCATGGATGATGGCATTCAGACCTGCTACTACTTTTTCTGGCCGTGGGTCCTGCGTAATATTGCGACCCACCGCCACGCCTTTTGCTCCCACCTGCATACAGTGATGAACAAATTTAAAATAGCCGTCGATGCCGGTTTTAGGGCCGCCGAGCGCGAGCACCGGCACTCCGGCGGCTTCGACGATGAGTCTATCGTCTTCGGTACCGGTAAAGCGGGTTTTGATGACATCCGCGCCGAGCTCAACGGCGACGCGGGCCGAGGCGGCGATGATAGCCGGATTATTGGAGTCGTCGCTGGTGACGGGATAGCCATAGGGCAGAGATTCCACTATCAGCGGCATGCTCCAGCGATCGGCCGCCTGCGCCAGCTGCATGGCCATGATATGCGTTTTCTCTTCATTGAACGCGCCGGGGAAGGTCATGCACACCACGCCATCAGCAGCCACTTTCAGCGCATCTTCGATAGAAAAAACAGGGGTGGTATCGGGAACGGTATTATCAAAAATACTCACTGTGCTATCGACGCGTAATACAACGGGAACGCTGTTGAAAATTTCGCGAAAATTTTTCAACATACCCCAGGTCACCAGCGCGCAATCCAGGCCATTTTCGACCAGTACCGGGAGCTGCTTTATCGTATTATCAATACCATTTGTGTTGCTGGAAAAATAGTAGCCATCCAGCGCCAGCGTGACTGATTTACCATCTTTTGCGAAAATTCGGGAGAGACGACGTTCTTTAGACATTGATTAACTCCTGTGAGAGAAAAAAACAAAAAGGCCCTCAGAAACTTTCGTCTCTGAGGGCCTTCGATTCACTTACCCTTTTGATAATCGTTCAGTAAGCCAAACCATTATCAATTAATTTTTCAGCCTTATGGGTAGGGTTTAAATGGCGTTTAATTTAAATCCGTTCCCTTGCTTGAATTAATTACTAGCATGCCTGAGTTCTTTCTGTCTAGCCGTTGTTGATAAACTGAGATGCTTATCACGAATTAGATTTGAGTTTAATCTTATTAGTGCTGGCGCGCTTTGACACTAAAGCCCATTTTTATTGTGCTTATACCGAGAGCAAAGACTCTACCGCCAGCTGCGCCAGCAGCAGCAGAAAGGCGATCAGCGTCAGCCATTTCGCCGGATGCAGCTTGCGCTGCGGAATGGGAGTATTACGCAAACGTACAAACCATTGATTCATTTTCATTATTGACCTCCTGTCCCTGATGTCCATTAGCGAGAAGGGCAAAAATTGAATGCCGATCTAATTGCCTGATATTAATGGATTAGTCGGCAATAACCCATGAATAAATGAAGCTGGTTTAGCTTTCATTCAATAATTGGGACCTAAATCATATCCATAAAAGCTAATGATAAGGGTCCGTCGATACGCGCGGTTGCAGACCCTCATCCGGTTTTCCGTTGTTTACAGGCCTGGTCTCTGCTGACTTCGGAGTTCATGGTCCCAGGGCGGGTTAGCTCCTGGCCTGGAAACCGTCACCGCGGCGGCGCGCATCCCCAGATCGACCGCGCGGCGAACCTGCTCACGTGACAGTGTCACTAGCTTCTCTTTTTCAAGAAGCCCGGCCTGCGAAAGGCTGGCGAGAATACCGGCATTCACCGTATCTCCCGCGCCGACAGTATCGGCCACCGCGACGCGAATCGCGGGCACGTGAAGATGAAAATCTGCGGTCCAGGCATCGGCGCCGTCTGCCCCGCGGGTAACCACAATAAGCTTTGGTCCCAGCGCCAGCCAGCGGCGGATGACCTCATGCTCTTCGCCGGGTTCGGCAAACCACGCGAGGTCTTCATCGGAAAGCTTGACGATATCCGCCAGCGCAATCATGCGCCTCATGCGCGCCAGGTGCTTCTGCCGATCCGCGATGAAAATTTCACGGATATTGGGGTCGAGGTATATCACCCGGCGCGGCGCCTCTCGCGCCATCAGCGTTTCATAAACGCTGCCGCACGGCTCCGCGATGAGGCTGATGCAGCCGAACAACACGGCGGCGACATCATCTCCGAGTTCCGGCAGGTCGCTTTCCCTCAGCATTCTGCCGGCGCTATTTTCATCGTAAAAGGTATAGCGGGCCTGACCGCCTACCAGCCTGACAAAGGCCAGCGTGGTTGGCAGCGGCGCGCGGGTTGAGGGCGAATAATCCACGCCGGATGCGTCAAGCGTGTGGCGCAGCATATCGCCCATAAAGTCATCCGATAAACCGGAAAACAGACTGACCGCCATCCCCTGACGGCCCAGGGCGACGGCGGTATTAAATGCCGCTCCGCCGACGCAGGGAGTAAAAGCGGGGTCATTTTCGCGGCTCTGGCAGGGCAGCATGTCGATGAGGGCTTCTCCGCAGCAGAGGATCATCAGTTATCTCCTTTACGTACCGTGACCACCGGCGGGGTTTCCAGCCGATCGGCGATCTGCATCCAGTTTTCGGCGAAGATCCCGCAGGCGGTCTTGATCTCGACGCCGACGGGGAGCTCCGGACACTCATTTTCGCCGTTGCTGCCCCAGTTAACCCATCCGGACTGGCGGCGCTGGACTATCTGAAACGCGCCGGAGGGGCGGGAGGTCCACCAGATCATCGCCCGGCCGCTAGCCGAATCATACTCGACGGTTTTACTGGCCGGCCCGGGGAAGATGGTTTCATCCGCGACGGCGGAAACGTTAACCGGCGAATCGGTCAACAGCCATTCCCGCTCGGTCAGATCGGCCCGAAGATGCGCTCGGGCGCGCACCTGACTCAGCCGTTCGCGAATCTCCGCTTCATCCAGCACGTGCTCCCAGCGACAGAACATCCGCCAGTAGAGATCCCAGTGGGCAGAAGCCATATCGGTGAGCTGTTCGCGGAATTCGGCAAATTTCGGGCTTTGATTTTCCGATGTGGCGACGGTATTGGCCACCATCGCCGCCAGCTCTTCGGCGTAGGGGTCGCCCGCGCGGTAGCGGGTGCCGCCGTAGGCCGCGAAGCGGTCGAACAGCAGGTTTCCCGGACCGCTCTCAAATTCGTCGCCGACGGTGATCTTGTTGGTCACCGAACGGCCGTTGATCACCGTCGAAAAGTCATCCACCCAGTAGCGCCGCTGAAACCACGGCGTGTTCCAGCTAAATTTCCAGTCGATGGCGAAGCGCTTACCGCGCAGCTCCGGTAATAACCCGTCGGGGATCGCGCCGCGCATGCGGTAGTGATGATAGACCGGACCCTGTTCAACGACCTCAATATCAACGACGGTATGCTCCGGCGGGTTAATCAGTCCGTTCTCCGGGGTAAAGAACGGACCGTAAAAACCGCCGATGGCGTTATTCCCCGAAGGAAGCAGTTCGACGCCGTCCTGCAGAGCGCGGAAATGGCGCAGCCCCCATTTTGATGAACCGACGCCCTGAGCGGTTCCCCGACACATTTCCAGATCGAAACAGCCGGTATTGAGGCGCGCAAAACAGTCGCTCTCCCGGCCGGGCAGCGTCTGGATACCGGATATGTCATCGACTTCAGCCGCCGTGAGCGGCCGGTCAAGCCGCATCTTAAGGGTACCGCTGAAGCTGACCGTCGCGATAAAAGCGGTACTGCTTACCGACGATTCATGCTCGAGGCGCTGGCAAAGGATCCGCTCGTCCTCGTCGGTAATGGCCCACCACAGAGGTTCCGCCAGCCTCTCCGGGAGGGTAAACGTAATCGGTTCGCGATCCCGGTGGCCATTCATCGGGTCCGTCAGGGTAATGTGGTATGTCATGGGCGTGTACTCCATCAGATTTTAAGCAAACGAAAACCCGCCGCCGATGCGGCGGATAAACAACGCGTCAGGGAAAGCTAGCGGGGACGGGCGATCTCTTTTTTCCGCCAGAAGGTAAACAGTTCCGGATGCTGCTTCAGTCCGTCAATCGCCACGGCGAGGATGATGACGATGCCTTTGATTAAGAGTTGGGTGAAAAAGGGCACGCTGAGCAGAATCAGACCGGTACTGAGTACGCCAAGTATTATCGAGCCAATCAGGGTGCCGATAATTCGCCCGCGGCCACCGGCGAGGCTGGTGCCTCCCAGGACAACGGCCGCAATGGCGTCCAGCTCATATCCCGTTCCGGCAGTAGGCTGGGCGGAAATCACCCTGGCGGCGAAGATAATGCCCGCCAGACCCGCGCAGACGCCGGCAATCATATACACCGCCGCCAGCACGCGTTTGACCCGTACGCCGGCCAGGCGTGCGGCCTGGGCGTTGCCGCCGACGGCGTAAATGTGACGGCCAAAGCGGGTGCGTTCGAGAATGAACCACGCCAGCAGGTAAACCACCAGCATGATAATGACCGGGATGGGGATCCCGATAAGATAGCCGTTGCCCAGCTCGCGGAAGCTAAGGCTACTCGAAACAATAGGCTGCCCTTCGGTAATCGTGTAGGCCATACCGCGCAGGAAGGTCATTGTCCCGAGGGTGACGATAAACGGCGCGAGGGCGAGATAGGCGGTGAGAACGCCGTTAAGCAGACCGCAGAGCGCGCCAACGCCAACCCCGGCCAGAATCGCCAGCGGCGCGGGGATCCCGGCCATCGCCGCCACCACCGAGACCACGCCGGATACGGCGACGATCGACCCGACGGATAAATCGATACCGCTGGTTAAAATGACGAACGTCATACCTGCCGCCAGAATGGCGTTGACGGAAATCGAACGGGCGATATTCAGCAGATTATCGACACGGTTAAAGTTTGGCGCGAAGGTCGACATGAGGATCAGCAAAACCAGCAGGACGATTAAGATCCCCACCCGGTCCCACCATTTGGCAAAATCAAACGGCGCTTTGACCGGCAGTTCCGTCACAGGTTTATTGTTGTCCATGGCATTCTCCGGATTGACTGGTAAAGGTTCCTGTTGCGTGCAGCATCACTTCTTCTTCCGTGGCTGAACATGAGGGGAGCTGGTGGACGATTCGCCCGCCGCGCATGACCAGCACGCGGTCGCTGATGCCGATGGCCTCCGGCAAATCGGAAGAGATCACCAGGATGGCTTTGCCGGCGCGAGCGAGCCTGTCTATCAGCTCGTAAATTTCCCTTTTGGCGCCAATATCTACGCCGCGGGTCGGTTCATCGAGGATAAGCAGCCTCGAATCGCGCAGCAGCCAGCGCGCCAGCGCCGCTTTCTGCTGATTTCCGCCGGACAGGGCGCTGACGGGCAGTTCAACCGCGTTTTCCCGCAGCCGCAGCCTGCGCATCTGCTCAAGGACGGCGGCGCGGATGGTTTTGCGTTTAACCACGCCGCCGGCGACAAAGTTATCCAGCGAACTGATATCAATGTTGTGCTCAACCGAATGACCGAGAAACAGTCCCTGGGTTTTACGGTCTTCGGTCACCATTCCAATACCGTCGGCAATAGCGGCGGTGGGGTCTGACGGCTGGCTCTCCCTGCCGGCAAGGCGCACGCTTCCCTGGCTGCGCGGATCGGCGCCGAAGAGCAGGCGGGCAACTTCGGTTCGCCCGGAGCCCACCAGACCGGACATGCTCACCACTTCGCCCGCGCTGACCTCAAAGGAGACCGGGCCGGTCGCACTGCCTGCCAGATCCCGCACTTCCAGCAGGACGTCGCCGGGCGTACGCGGCTCGTGCTGATAGAGATCGACGATTTGCCGGCCGACCATCATGCGCACGATATCGGTGGTTGAGACGTTGCCGAGGTTTTCCGTGCCGATCCACGTGCCGTCGCGGAACACCGTGACCCGGTTTGCCAACTGCCACACCTCTTCCATGCGGTGCGAGATGTAGACCATGCCGACGCCGTCCTGGCGCATCTGCGCGATCAGCCGGTATAGCTGGAGAGTCTCCGCCCGCGACAGGGCGGCGGTCGGCTCATCAAGCACCAGTACTTTCGCGTTTTCACTGACGGCGCGGGCGATCTCCACCATTTGCTGACGCCCGATGCTCAATGACCCGAGCGGCGCCTGCGGGTCGATATCCGCGTTAATTCGATTCAGCTTCTCTTTGGCCTCCCGGTGCATCCGTTTGCGATCGAGAATACCGGCGAAAGAGGTGGGCTCCTGGCCGAGAAACAGGTTTTCCGCCACCGTCATATCCGGCACCGTGTTCAGCTCCTGGTGGATAATGGCGATACCATATTTGCGCGCGTCCCGGGGCGTGCGAATATCAATCGCTTGTCCATCGATAAAAATAACGCCGCTATCGCGCTGCTCGTTGCCGGAGAGGATTTTCATCAGCGTGGATTTACCCGCGCCGTTTTCCCCCATCAGGGCATGGACCTCTCCGGCGAATAAATCAAAGCGTACGTTGTTCAGCGCGAGCGTCGCGCCGTAGCGTTTTGAAATCCCTTCCAGCCTGAGTAAGGGAGGTGATGATATGTCGGCCATTGTCTTTGCCCTCAGGGATGAGCCTGAGGGTCATCCCGTTTGTTGCTGCTTAGAGTGACGATGTGATTACCAGCCCGGATAGCTACCCACGTTATCGCGGGTGACCAGTACGCTCGGGATCAAAACGGTACGGGAGGCGATCGGCTTACCGTCGACCATATCCTGAGCAAGCGATATGGCCTGGCGAACCATTTCTCCCGGGTTTTGCGTCGCGGTGCCGATAAAAGGCGAGCCGCCGCGCTTGAGTTCTTCAACCGCCTCCGGGCTACCGTCGACGCCGGTAACGTTGATCGCGCCCGCTTTGCCCGCCTGTTCAACCGCCAGCACCGCGCCAAGGGCCGAAGGATCGTTCATACCGAAAATACCGGAGACGTCCGGGTTGGCCGTGAGCATATCGGTGGTGACCATCAGGCCCGATGCGCGGTCGTTGCGCGATGCCTGCTGGCCGACGATTTTGATATCCGGGTATTTTTGCGCGACGTTTTTACAGCCTTTAATGCGGTCGATAATGGTCTGAATTGGGGGCCCATCGACCAGCAGCACTTTGCCTTTGCCGCCCATCTGGCTGAACAAGTACTCGCAGGAGGTCTCCCCGGCCTGAATGGCGTTGGTCATGATCGCCGCGTCAGCGCCTTTAGCGGGGGTATCGACTGCGATAACGATAATGCCGGCGGCTTTTGCCCGCTGTATCGCCGGTTCGATCCCGGACTCATCGACGGCGGAAATAATAATGAGATCCACTTTCTGCTGAATAAAAGCGTCAATCTGCGTGTTCTGGTTTGCCAGATCGACCTGCGCATCCTGGACATTAAGGGTTGCGCCGATTTTAGCCGCAGCCTGCTTAGCGTTTCTCTCCATCGCGGAGAAGAACGGGTTGGACATGTCCTGCACCATTAATCCGATACGGGCGATTTTTTTGCTTTCCTGCGGCGCGGCGCTGGCTGCGGGAGCCAAGCCTGTCATGGTGGTGATTACCGCGGCAACCGCGACAGCCAGCCATGCTTTACGAAGTTTGGTCATATTCTGCTCCTTTCATTTTCTTGTGGTACGAGGTACGGCCAGGTGTGGGGATGCCTCAGAAATAATCCCCTGATGTTGTTTTTTAATCGCGACTGAATAATTCAGCCGTTATTTAAATCGCTAAAATGATGAAAGAGTGGCGGCAAAATTGTTTCGCTCGGGTTAGCCGCTTGTTGGCTGGAAGGACAGAACCGCAAGAGCAATGTCTGTCGGCCCGTAGAATGCCGTCTGGGCAGCCATCTCAATCGTGTCTTTTTAAGTGTTATGGGCTTTTCTACAGCCGCAGGACTGGCGAATCACCAGCGCGGCGGGAACTTTAAGTTGGGTCTCTATTTCGCCTTTTCCTTCCTGATTAATTAAGCGAATCAGCATCTCTGCCGCCTGCCTGCCGATCTCTTCACTGTTTTCATTGAGCACCGTGAGCGGTGGATTTAACAGCGGTGCCCAGTCGAATTCGTCATAGGCAATAAGGGCCATATCGCCGGGAATGGCTATCTGGCGCTGCTGGAGTTGGTTGAGCGAACCCAGCAGAATAGGGTTGTTCCCGGCAATAAGCACGTCCGGCAGCGCTTCCCCGCGCGCCAGATACTGGCTCAGTTTTTCAGAGGCCGACTGCGCGTCGTTTTCCGTTTCCAGGACTTCAAGCGTGGCGCCGCACTGCTCAGCGGCTTCGCGGATCCCGCGCTCGCGTTCAAAACGCGTGGTCCAGCGGTCCGGGTAGATCAGCAGCAGCCAGTTTTTATAGCCGTGCTGCGCCAGATGGTTCCCCACCAGCAGGCTGGCATGGTAATTGTCGGTGGTGACGCTGGGAAAATTGTGCTCGCCGCGGGGAGGAGAGTCGACAAAGACCACCGGGATATCCCATTTCGCCAGCAGGCTCAGGCTCTCCGGCTGGAGCGTCACCGTCGAAATGATCCCGGCCATCCGCGATTCGATCAGGCGGTTAATCATGCGATCTTCCTGCGCCCGGTCGTAGATCCCGTTTACCGCGATATCGCCAAGCACCACGGTCCACTGCGAAGGCTGCAGCATCTGCTGAATCCCGGACATCAGGTTGAGGTAGTAAGAGTTCGACGCATGGGCCGTAATCACCGCCACCGAGTCTCTGCTCGAACGGCGTAGCGCCTGTGCCGCGCGGTTAGGGACGTAGCCGAGCTCGCGCGCCACTTTTAAAATCAGCTCCCGGCTATCATCAGCTACGCCATCGCCACCGTTAAGCGCGCGTGAGACGGTGAACATTGAAAATCCCGTCGCCTCACTCACGTCCCGCATCGTCGCTTTTCGCATTTTTCGCTCTCTGCATTTATGAAAATTACCCGTGATATAAACGGTTATTTCCTTAACCTAAACGTTTATGAGACAAAACATAAACGTTTAGGTTTGTTTGATCAGTGAGCCGCTTCTCGTTTTGTGAACAGAAGGTAAACAATGCTGTTTATGAATGAATTCTCTGTATTTATTGATTTAATGCATGCCTTTACCCTTAGCCGCTTTGTTACGCTTAGGCCCATTCATTGGCGGTCAGACAGGGTAGTCGTGTTGGAAATCTTTTTTTAACCCACTGAAAAGTATCCTCTAAATATTTTTCACATCGCAAAAATCACGGTCCGTTATCGACGGATCCGCTTTTGTATAGGTTAAAAAAGGTTCACCATGAAAGTCACATGGAACGTCAGCCCCGTGGGCTACCAGCTGATTAGCAAATGCTGCCCCGCCTGTCATGGGCAGCAGGATTTCACCCCATCCGGCGCCTTCCGGGTCAATTCACAAAAAAAGATGCTTGATGTCTGGAGTATCTATCAGTGCGTCCGCTGCGCGTATACCTGGAACATCAGCCTGTTCTCTCGTTTACCGATCAGCAAAATCAATCCGCAGCTCTACGAGCGGCTTATCGCTAACGATAAATCTGCCGTCGAGGCTTATTCTCACGATCTGCTGGTGCTGCGGCGTAATCGCGCGTCGCCGTCAGGATCGCCTGAATTCATGGTCAAGGAGCGCTGGCGAATCAGCCTTGTTCGCGCTTCTCAGGTGAGAGTGGAGGTTACCGTCGCGCGAGCCTTTCAGACCAGCCTGCTATCGGTGCTGCGAAGTCAGCTGTGCCTTAGCGGTAGCGCTGTCCGTAAGCGCCTTGCGTCGGGAGATATCGGCGGCATCACCCTGAAGGCGTTGCGATCGCCCCGGCTGAGGCCGGAGGGATATACGCTTTATATCACCAGGGAGGTTCTCCTCGCCCGCAGGCGCATTCCGTTGTCTGCAGGCCCGGATCGCAGAAGACGATAGCCAATGTCCCCGGATAGTGGTTCTATCCGGGGAGCAGGCTCGCAAAAATGAGTGCGGATTGCCATAAGGGGAAAATTAACCTTGCCTTCATTACTGTGTATTTATACAGTTTGTAGCGGCGGCACGACGAGAATATCGATCGCGACAGCGAAGGGCTTGGCGGATGCCGCGACGGCTAATTCCGTTGACCAGGGAGTGAATGAGATTTATGGATACGCGTAAAGAAGTGTTGTTTGTGCTCATCGAGGAGTATGCCGACTGGGAGTTTGCCCTGCTGGCGCCAGGGCTGCGCCGGGGGTTTGGCATATGGGCGCCGCAGTATGATGTCAGGACCGTTGCCGCGGATGCGGGGCCGGTGATGTCCATTGGCGGGGTCCGTTGCCTGCCGGATTATACCTTCGAGACGATACCCGATGATTACGCCGCGCTGGTGTTGGTGGGCGGTATGAACTGGTGGGGAGAAGAGGCCCGGCGGGTGGTGCCGCTGGTAGAGCAAGCGCAGGCCCGGCAGATCGTGGTTGGCGCGATATGCGATGCTTCGGCATTCCTCGGCGCGCACGGCTTTCTCAATGATGTCGACCACACCTCGAACGGGCTGGCCTACCTGCAGAACAGAGCGGGCCCCGCCTACAGCGGCGCTGCGCGCTACCGAAGCGTGCCTTCGGTTCGCGACGGCAATCTGGTGACCGCCAATGGGGTTGGCTTTGTGGATTTTACCTGCAATATGCTGGCGGCATTAAACGCGACGCAGGCGGGCGAAATCGAAGCGATGCGGGCGGCGTTTACGTCGGGAATGTTTACTGAAGGCTGAGTCAGAAACGACCGCTGCTGTACGGCAACGGGCTGAAACAAAATGCCTTTCTCGTGGGCGCGCCGTGAATGACCGGTGAGCGCCGAAGGTGAAACAGGCGGCACGAGCCCTGCGCGATGTTCAGCAACGCGCAGGGTTTCGCCATGCGCGAACCCTGCCTTAACCTCCCGTTCTGCGGGCTTAGCCTGCGTTTGCGTAATACACAAACGCCAGCTTATTGCCGTCCGGATCTCTGACGTAGGCGCTGTGGAAGCCCTCACCGTACTGCGGACGGTGTCCAGGGGCGCCTTCATCAGTTCCCCCGAGGTTCAGCGCCAGCTGATGCAGCTGCTGAATATGATCAACTGAACGAGCGTTCAGCGCTACCATCACGCCGTTACCCGTCGTCGCCTGCTGCTGGTTAAACGGTCTGCCAACGCACAGTCCGATGGTGCTGTTTCCGCTGAATGTCCCCCACGATGCGCCTTCATCGCTCCGACCGCTCTGGGGATGCCCCAGCATTGCCATCAGCGGGTCGTAAAAACGCAGCGCGCGCGGCAGATCGTTGGTGCCGAGCATGATGTAAGAAAACATGGCTCCTCCTCATAGTTGGTCTGAAGGTCGATGCCAATCTAGCAGCAAGGAGGAGGCCATGCAGGCCGGGGGGCTAAAAATCATACCTTCATCGCGATTATTCCGCGATTTTGCCCGTGCGCGAGCTGGCGACTCAGCTCAGGTCGTGCAGATCTTTCTCGTTTGGCGGCAGCAACGCTATATCGTGGAAATTAACCCGTAGTCCGCTACGCTGCGGCGTGCAGCACATGACGCCGATCTTCACCGCTCCGCTGGGAAAAGGGCACAGCCGCAGCAGCGGCCACTGACGGCCATCCGTAGAGTACTGCAGGCGCAGCGCTTCCCCCCGACGGGTCAGACGCAGCCAAAATTCGCCGGGGTCGCCCGGGAAAACACCGGTCGCCCAGTCTGATTTCCCCTGCGTCAATACGCTGCCGATAGCGGGCGCGCCGTCATTGTACTCAATACCGGCCTTGAGCCAGCGTTGCGCGTCCTGCATAAGCAGGATCCCCGCCTGGTCATACAGGGTGCTGAAGTCGGCGCGGACCCGCACCTGAAAGGTGAAATCCGCTGCGGCCTCCGTCGCGTAGATATGGCCGGAGAAGCGCTCAAATCCGTACCAGGTTTCGCGCCAGAAGTCGGTTTGCGCATCGGTGACTACGCGGAGTACGCCGTCCTCTTCCGACCATGTCGCGGGTTCGTTAATCCAGTGAAATACCTGATGCATTAGGCCTCCTGTGTTTGCTGAATAAGCGTTAAAAAGCGCAGCGTGTCCTCGTCTGCCTGCTGAGCGAGGCGCGCGTCCCATGCCGGGCTGTCGGCATCACAAAAACCGTGCTGCGCATTGAACATCCGGCAGGTCACGGAGGGAATTTTCTCCAGCTCGTTTTGCATGACGCGGGGATCGAACGCCGGTTCATTACGGGCGATGATGACAAGCGTCGGGCTGGGGGGCGCAACGTCGCTGTACAGGCGGATCCGCGATCCATAATGGCACACCGCGGCGTCGCAGAGCCCGCTCCTGGCGGCCAGCCAGGCTAAGGTGGCGCCCACGCTGTAGCCGATAAGAATTAGCGTGCCGTATTTCGCTCTAAGCTCGGCCAGCAGCGGCACAATGGCGGCGGTATCAAATCCGACGTTATCGGAAAAGTGGCGCCAGGCCTCGTCCTGCTGGTCATAAGCAAAAGGCGCAGAGTGGGGAAAAAGCGCGGGCGTAAAGACAGCGTAACCGCGGCTTCTCCAGGTCGCGGCGGTTCGCTGAATATGCGCGTTGAGGCCATAGATTTCATGCAGCAGGACGATGGCTTTATCGCAATCAGGTAACATAAACGCGCCTCTGGCGGACAAAATAGGGTTTATTACCGGTCGGATGGACAGTTTATCAGGGCTGAAGCCTGTAGTATAAACCTACCGCCCGGCAGGTTGCTCGTGCATTAAGGTCTTTGATTTTCCTTCGCGGACGATCGCCACGATGCGGCATGACATCAAGGTACCGTTATTTTTTTAGCTTATCTTTTACCCCGTTAGCGAGGCCGTATGAATGTGAACCGTGCCGATATGGCCGACCTTATCTATTTTTGCGCCATCGCGCGCCATCATAGTTTTAGTAAGGCTGCCGTCGAACTTGGGGTGAGCGCCTCGACCCTAAGCCACGCCCTGAAGGGGTTTGAGGCGCGGCTGGGCGTACGCCTGCTGAACCGCACGAGCAAAAGCGTCACCCTGACGGCGGCAGGCGAGAGCCTGGCCAGCGCGGTAAGCGAGCCGGTCGCCTCCATCGATGCCGCGATGGAACAGCTCAACCAGTTCCGCGATTCGCCGGCGGGGCATATTCGGCTTAACGTCGCCGTTGAGGCCGCCACGCTGCTGCTGGCTCCGGTACTGCCGGTTTTTGCCGAACGTTATCCCGATATTGAGCTGGATATCGTGGCCAGCAATCGCATTGTCGACGTCACGGAACAGCGCTTCGACGCCGGGATCCGCTATGGCGGAACCGTGCCGGAAGATATGGTGGCGCAGCGCCTGTCCGCCGATGTGCGCTGGGTGGTCGCGGCGTCGCCGGAATATCTTGTCCGCTTTGGCGAACCCCGGCATCCCAACGATCTTCACCAGCACCGCTGCGTCAGCAATCGTCTGGGAAACAACCGGATTTATAAATGGGAGTTTGAACGCGGCGAAGAGCAGCTCACCGTCAAAGTGCCGCCGCTATTAACGGTCGATCTGGCGGAGACGGGCGTAGTGGCCATTCTGCAGGGGTTCGGCCTGATGTACCTGCCGGAACCGCTGATAGCAGAGCACGTCAGCGCCGGGCGCCTGCGTCTGGTGCTGACCGACTGGGCCTCATACGGACCGGGATTCTATATCTATTACTCCAGCCGTCATCAGCTTCCTACCGGGCTGCGCCTGTTAATCTCCCTTGTGCGGGAAATGAAGCCGCTCGGTCTGTAGCCCGATTGATGAAAATAACTCACAGCCCCATTCGATAGCGAGGGCTGGCTCCTTCTTATTCCGCGCCTTAACCTGTGGCAAAAGAGAAGGAGAGCTTGATGAACTATTCGCACCGCTGTATTCCCGGTCTGTTCTGGCTTTTGGCCGTCACCGCGTTTCTGTTTAGCTTTACCCCTACCAGCCGTGCCGCCGAGGCTAACACGCTGGTTATTGTCTCCCATCCTTATCCTGAACAATCGGTCATGACCAAAGGTCTGGAGGAGGCTGCGCGAAGCGTGCCCGGCGTGACCGTACGCAATCTCGAGGCGCTTTACGGCTTTGACAGCCGAAACATCAATGCCGATGAAGAGCGACGGCTTATGCGGGAACACGCGCGCGTCGTTTTTATTTTCCCGACCCACTGGTTCAACATCACGCCGATGATGAAGGCCTGGCTGAACGATACCTGGGGTAGCGTGGGGCCGGGAATATGGCAGGGCAAAGAGATGATGATCGTGACGACGGCCGCGGGAGGCGAATCCACCTACGGCGAGTCCGGGCGGATCGGCGTCAGCCTGGCCGACGTCTTTACGCCGATGAAGGCCAGCGCGCTGCATGCGGGCATGACCTGGCTTCCCCCGCTGGCTTTTGAGAATGCCAGCCGCAGCCGGCTTCCTGAGTACCAGCGCCAGCTGGTGGAAAGGTTGACGAATTAATATGCCGATGAGGAATTTATCGTGAAAGCTTTTATTGCCGCTGCCGCCATGTCGTTGATGCTGGGCGCTCCCGTCCTGGCTGAAGAAAAAAGAGGTGAAAAAATGGCTCCATTTAGCCCATCCCAGTTGTCCGTTGAAGATGTTCAATCCGTCGCGCCCGCGCTTGCCCGTTTCGGCAGCGAGGTGCTGACAGAGGATCTCTGGGTGCGAAATGAACTCTCGCGCCGCGATCGCAGCATCGTGACCGTAGCGATCCTTATCGCCCGTCTCCAGCTCGCGGAGCTAAAACATTACGTTGACGTTGCCCTGGATAATGGGGTCACAGCGGCTGAAATCTCCGAGATCGTTACTCATCTGGCTTTTTATTCCGGCTGGCCTAACGCGATGTCCGCCGTTGCGGTGACGAAAGATATTTTTATCGCGCGCGGTATTGGCCGCGAGCAGCTGGCTTCGGCGTCCCCGGAGCTGCTTCCTCTTAATCAGGCGATGGAAAAGCAGCGCTCAACAACGGTAGAGCAGAACGTCGGCGCGATTTCCCCCGGGCTGGTGAAGTTCACAACGCAACCGCTGTTTCTTGACCTGTGGCAGCGCCCGGGGCTGAAGCCGCGCGACCGCAGCCTGGTGACGGTCAGCGCGCTGATTGCCGCCGGGCAAAGCGCGCAAATTGGCTACCACCTTAACCGGGCGATGGATAACGGCCTCACCGCGGAAGAGGCGGGAGAGGTCGTTGCGCATGCCGCTTTCTATGCCGGCTGGCCAAACGCCTTTTCGGCGGTAGCGGTGGTCAGTGAAGTCCTGCGCGCTCGCGGCCTGGCAGGGTGAGCGGATGTTCAACTCTCTTAGCGCCACGCTAATCATTTTTATGGCAACAACGGGCGCGGCATTCTCTGCCGGGCAGGAGAACGGAGTGAAGATTCAGTTTGCGTTTAACGCAACGACGGTAGTCGGTTTGCTGGATGAGAGCGCAGCGGCTAATGAGTTCCTGGCACAGCTGCCGATGACGGTGAAGCTTGAGGATTATGGTTCCACGGAAAAAATCGCCTGGCTGCCGGCTAAGTTGCGCCAGGCGGATCCTGGCGCATCGCTAACCCCACGGCGCGGCGACATCGCCTATTACGCGCCGTGGGGCAATCTGGCCATTTTTCGCGAGGATTTTCGCCAATCGTCCGGGCTGATAAAGCTTGGCCGGGTGGTCGAGGGGCTTAAATCGCTTGACCAGCCGGGCACAGCGACGGTGACCATCAGCCGGTATGTTGAGTAGGCATAGCGCGTTAAATAAACAGATCGTTATTTCACTTCATATTTTCTTTAAAGACTGGGGCCCGAAGGAGGCGCAGCCGATCGTATTTCATCACGGCTGGCCGTTGAGCGCCGATGATTGGGATAACCAGATGCTGTTTTTCCTGGCAGAAGGCTTCCGGGTGATTGCGATTGACCGACGCGGTCACGGTCGTTCCGATCAGGTAAGTGAAGGTCATGATATGGACCATTATGCCGCCGATGCTTCGGCGGTGGCGGAACATCTGGATCTGCATAACGCCGTGCATATCGGCCATTCTACCGGCGGCGGGCAGGTTGCGCGCTACGTTGCGCAGTATGGTCAGCCGCAGGGTCGTGTGGCCAAAGCGGTGCTGATCAGCGCGGTTCCGCCGCTGATGGTAAAAACGGAGAGTAATCCTGGCGGTACGCCAATCGAGGTATTTGATGGTTTTCGCAAAGCGCTGGCCGCCAACCGCTCACAGTTTTATCTCGACGTGGCGTCCGGGCCGTTCTACGGCTTTAACCGCGATGGCGCGGAGGTGTCGCAGGGCACCATTCAGAACTGGTGGCGTCAGGGAATGACCGGCAGCGCGAAGGCGCATTATGATGGGATTAAGGCGTTTTCTGAAACGGACCAGACCGAGGATTTAAAAGCCATTACGCTACCGGTGCTGGTGATGCAGGGCGATGACGATCAGGTTGTGCCTTATCAAAACGCCGCCATTCTGCAGGATAAGCTGCTGCCGAACAGCCAGCTAAAAATTTACCCCGGCTTTCCGCACGGTATGCATACCTCGCACGCCGATGTCATTAACGCCGATCTGCTGGCGTTTATCCGCGCGTAGCTGCGGGATAAGAAAGGCCGCCATCCGGCGGCCTTATCACACACTTCAGGCCTGATTCAGGCTTTCATGCTGGAGGATTTTCAGCATTTCATCCTTCAACAGAAGTTTTTCTTTCTTCATATGTACGAGCTCGAGACTGTATCCTTTGCCATCGACTCCTTCTATGCGGGAAATGTCGTGATCGAGTGCATTATGTTTTTCGAATAGCGACTGAAAGCGCGGGTGCGTGGTTTTCAATCGAGAAATTAGCTCTCTGTATTCTGGAAACATGTACCTTCCTTGTTGATGGTGATAAGTGTGTACGCTGACACACACATTCAGATTACCCATATGAATAAAATGGTAATGCGAACGAAGTCGCGTTTATGTTACATACCCATTGAATCTCAGGGGCCGGAAGCGGCCTGGAGGCATAGATGACAGTTGAAGAACCCACCATTGCGCTGGTAGGCCCGGGCGCAATCGGTACCACCATCGCCGCTGCGCTGCACGAGGTTGGCCGTACGCCTCTGGTATGCGGTCGCCGCGCGCATCCGCAGCTGTCGCTGCGTTTCGATGGCGGGAAGATTGTGGTGCCGGGGCCCGTCGTGACGGAACCGGCATCGGTCGTCGCGCCGTTCGACCTGGTCTTTGTGGCGGTAAAAGCGACGCAAATTACGGCGATTGCGCCGTGGTTGAAAGCGCTATGCCACGATCGCACGGTTGTCTGCGTGCTCCAGAACGGCGTTGAACAAAAGACGCAGTTCGCACCGTACGTAGCGGAAGCGACCGTGCTGCCATCGGTCGTCTGGTTCCCGGCGCAGCGTGAACCCGAGGCGTCAGTCTGGCTGCGGGCGAAACCGCGGCTGACGCTGCCCGATGTCCAGGGGGCTGAACGGGTGAAGCATGCGCTACGGGACACCCGCTGTGAAGTGGACGTTAGCGCTGATTTCCTCTCCGTTGCGTGGCGGAAACTGCTGCAAAATGCGGTCGCTGGTCTGATGGTGCTGACGGGGAGGCGGGCAGGGATGTTTGCCCGCGAAGATATCACGGCGCTGGCTTTAGCCTATCTGCAGGAGGGGCTGACGGTGGCGCGCGCCGCAGGCGCCAGCCTGGGCGACGGCGTGCCGCAGGAAATTCTCGCCGGTTTCCATCGCGCGCCCCCGGATTTAAGCACTTCAATACTTACGGATCGCGAGGCCGGGCTGCCGCTGGAGTGGGATATTCGCAACGGGGTCGTGCAGCGATATGGTCGTATTCACCATATCCCCACGCCGCTCAGCGATGTGATTGTGCCGCTGCTGGCCGCCGCCAGCGACGGCCCGGGCTAAAGGCGCGGGACACCGGCGTGATAACGTTTCCCGGGATCAGATTGATTCCGCCAGCCGGTCGACAACCACGTTGCCGCTATTATCAAACTGGGTGATGCGGTAATTCACGCAATAGGAACGACGGGTGGTAAATTGATTGAATAACGCCACCCGGCCTTTTTTATCGCCATTTTTATTCACAATAATCCATTCGGTGACGTCCGTTGAATTAACTTTATCGCTGCTGGCGTCCTGTTGTTCGACCAGACGATCTTCTTTTTCTACCTTCAAAAAATCACGTAACATTTATTTATCTCCGCTCATCATTGTTTTTAACAATACTCTTTTTATCGATTCATTCAATTAAACATTTTAATCAATGATGTTGATTATTAGCCTGAGATGAAGTGTGCTGATTATTTATTTAACTTATTGTTTATAATAAATAAAATGCGTCACACCCTTGTGGGGAAAGCGATTTTTTCCATAAGCAGCGGTATTCCCTTTGAAGAGTTTATATGTGACAACGTCACTTTATCGTCCCCGGCACGATCCTCTTACAGATATTATTTCTGTTGCCTGAAAGTCACCGGTGTACTGCGCCGTTATCGCGTTTTAAATATCTACCGCCCTCACAGATAGAAATTTTATATGACCGATGCGAACTTGATCACTTGACTGGTCAAGTGGGGCGGGCCTATGTTGAAAGCACCTTCTTATCCGTTCCGGGGAGTAAGTAACATGGGCATCATTCGAACGTTAAACGGGGATATTTCCGCTCATCAGCTGGGTGTCACCTACAGCCACGACCATATCTACTGTATTCCGCCCTATTGGGCCGAGCGTCAGGATGACGATCTGTTACTCGACGATCCACAGGCATCAGAGCGTGAATTAAGCGATTTTCGTGAGGCGGGCGGCCGCGCCATCTATGACGCCACCGCGCCGGACTATGGTCGTCAGGCCGCAGCCGTCGCCGCCATGGCGCAGCGCCAGCAGCTGCACATCATCGCCACCGCCGGTTTCAACAAAGGTTTTCTCTGGAGCAGCAAGCGGCCAGGCTCAGCGCAGACTTTTGCCGAGTGGATCGAACATTCAGAGATTGATGAACTGGTTGAGCACGTCTGTCGCGAGGTCACAGAGGGAATAGAGGGCACCGCGCATCGGGCCGGCGTGGTGAAGTGCGGCACCGGCTACAACACCATTTCCCCGCTGGAAGAAAAAACCATGGAGGTTATCGTTCGCGCCCAGCAGCGCACCGGCGCGCCAATGCACAGCCATACGGAAATGGGGACGATGGGACTCGAGCAGGCGCGGATCTTCAAAAAATGGGGGCTGGATTTATCCCGCTTATGTTTTGCTCATATGGATCGCAACCCCGATCCCTGGCTGCACCGTCAGATCGCCAACACCGGGGCGTTTCTCTCTTTCGACGGTATCAGCCGCATCAAATACCACCCTGAGCATATCCGCACCCAGGCCATCCTGGCGCTGTGCCAGCGGGGTTATCAAAAACAGATCTTAATCGGCGGTGATTTTGCCCGTAAATCAATGAGCGCGCACTACGGCAAGGGGGGGCTGGGGCTGAAGTTCATCCTTAACGACTGGCGGCCAAGGTTCCTTGAAGAGGCGCGGGAAGCCGGATTTGACGGCGAAGCGCTGCTGCACGATTTTTTCGTCGACAACCCGGCTCGTTACCTCGCTTTTGCCTGAGGAGGCGTCATGAAGCTGCATCATTTAAACGAACGCGAGGCCAGGCGGGCGCTACAAAAGGCGCGGATAGCCTTATTGCCGCTCGGCGCCGTCGAACCGCACGGCGACCACCTGCCGCTGGATACCGATAACCTGCTGGCCGAGCGGTTCTGCGCGCTGCTTGATGACCAGCTGGGCGAGTGCGCCCTGAGCCTGCCGGTCGTTTCCTACAGCCAGGTCTGGTCCCTGCGCGGCCACGCGGGCGCGATTGATATCGGTAATGAGCGGCTGACCTCGCTGCTGGTGTCGCTGGCGGAAAACATGGCCAGCTACGGTATCACCACCACGGCGGTGATTAACGCGCATTACGGTAATTTCGACGCCATTAAAGCCGCTTCCCGTCAGCTTAAGGAGCAGGGCATCACGCTACTTGGCTACAGCTGGGCGGGGATGGATGAGGAGGTAAAAAAGCGGCAAACCTCGGCGGTGGCTTATCCCGGTTATATGCATGCCGACGAAGTCGAGACCTCATTGATGCTGGCGCTAGCGCCGGAATTCGTCAACATGACAGAAGCTCGGCAACACTATCCTGATTTTCCGCAGAATTTTCGTTATCAGCCGATACCCTGGACCGCGTTCTCTGATTATGCGGTGCTGGGCGATCCGACTGCCGCCAGCGAAGAGAAAGGGCGCGCGTTTGTCCAGCGGGCGCTGGAGACCACGCTGGTTTCCATCCGCCAGCATTTAGCGCAAGGAGCCTCTCATGATTGAGCGTCAGGCAATAAACGTCGACTGTGCGGCCAACAGCCCGGAAGAGGCCATCCGCGAGGCGGGGAACGCGCTGTGCCGCGCGGGAGCCTGCAGCCCGCAATACGTCCAGGCAATGGTCGATAGCTACCGCGAGCTGGGCCCGTATTTTGTCATTGCCCCCGGGCTGGCCCTGCCGCATGCCCGCCCGGAACAGGGGGCGATGAAAGCGCAGATCAGCGCGATCAGGCTGCGCGAACCGCTGGCGTTTGGTCATGCGGAAAACGATCCGGTGCAGGTGGTGCTGGGCCTGTCGGCAACCAGCAGCGATGCGCATATCCGCCTTATCCAGCATATCGTCACCGTACTCAGCGATGAAAATAACCTGCATACCCTGATGCATTCTCGCGACCCAGAACAACTTTATCGGCTGTTAGCCAGCGGCTCGCAGCGTTTGTAGCGTGATTAACACGGAGTGAATAGCGATGAAAATTCTGACAGTCTGTGGTTTAGGTATGGGCTCCAGCCTGATTTTAAAAATGAACGTTGAGGCGGTGTTAAAACAGCACGGGATTCAGGCCTCCGTGGAACATATGGATGTCTCTTCCGCCGCGTCGGCCAACGCCGATGTGGTGATAACCAACGCGGAACTGGTAGATAACCTTAAGCATCTGTCCTGCCCGGTGGTGGTGGTGAACAACTATATCGACAACGCGGAAATCACCGCGGCGCTGACGCAGGCGAACATTCTGCCCGCGGGAGAGCCATCATGAGCGAGTTTCTTGGCGTACTGCGCTGGATAACCATCAATATCTTTGGTGAAGCGTCGATTTTAATTGGCCTGATTGTCTTGCTCGGCCTGGTGCTGCAAAAGAAATCGCTGGCGGATATTGTGTCCGGCACGCTGAAGGGGATCCTGGGCTTTCTGATCATCGGCGCGGGGGCCGGGATTATCGTCTCCGCGCTGTTGATATTTCAACCGATCTGGACCGAAGTCTTCGGGCTGAGCTCGATGAACCTGACCAATATTATCGGCCAGGCGCGCTTCAGCGAACGCTACGGCAGCAGCGTGACCATCGCCATTGCCGGCGGATTCGCCATTAATTTGCTGCTGGCCCGGCTGACGCGCTTTAAGTACATCTACCTGACCGGACATATGATGTTCTGGACCACGATGATCTTTGCCGGAGTGATAGTGAACACCGCGCCCGCTATTTCCGCAGTACAGCTGACGCTGATGCTGACGGTTATTATGGGCGTGTACTGGACCTTACAGCCCGCGCTGGTTCAGCCCTGGGTGCGGAAAATCACCGGTAACGACAACGTGGCCCTGGGGCATACTTCCGCCTCGGTCGCGCTGCTGGGGGCGATTTTCGGCCAGATATTTGCCCGCAACAAAATCAGCTCCGAGGATATTAAAGTTCCTAAAAAGCTCGGTTTTTTGCGCGATTCCAACGTGGTGACCGCGTTAACCATGGCGCTGTTGTTCTTTATTGGCACCTTTATTCTGCAGATAAAAGGTACGCCGAAAGCCGCGGAGATCCTGGCGCAATCGGGCGACCTGAGTTTCTACATTTATGCCCTCAAACAATCGCTGATGTTTACCGGCGGCATCGCCGTGGTGCTGCTTGGCGTACGGATGTTTATTGGCGAAATGGTGCCGGCGTTTAACGGCATCGGCTCGCGGCTGGTCCCCGGCGCAAAACCGGCGCTCGACTGCCCGATACTGTTCAACTTTGCGCCAAACGCGGTGGTGCTGGGCTTTGTCGGCGCGTTTGTTGGCTCGCTGCTGTGGCTGACCCTGATAGGCCGCTATACCGGCTACGTCTTTATTCCCAGCATGATCGTGATTTTCTTTCACGCCGGGACGGCGGGGGTCTTCGGCAATATTACCGGAGGCTATAAAGGCGCGCTGCTGGCGGGGTTTATCACCTCCACCGTGGTCGCCTGGGGGCAGTATTTCTGCGTCACCGGCTTTATCGACAGCACGATCCCGGATACCGCGCTGTGGGCGGGCGACAGCGATATGTTTGTCCTCGCGCCGGTCATTCATCTTTTAACCCGCATGCTGACGTTCTGATATCGGGAGGAAGTCTATGAGTCAGGCACTGAAACAGTACTACCGCCAGATCCGCCAGAAGCTGGCGTTGCTTGAGCAGCGCCCCGATGATCTCACCCGGGCGGCGGAAACCATGACCGCAAGCATTCTGGCCCAGCGCAACATCTTTGTCTTTGGCGCCAGCCACGCAGGAATTCTGGCGGAGGAGATGAGCTATCGGGCGGGCGGCCTGGCCATTATCAATCCGCTTTTCACGCCTGCGCTGATGCTTAACGTCAGGCCATTAACCCTCACCAGCGCGGTGGAAAATGTGGAAAATCTCGGCCGGGTACTGGTGGAGCAGTCGCCGCTAAGGGCTGACGATACGCTGCTGATCCACTCGGTTTCCGGGCGGAATGCCATTACCATTGACGTCGCGCTGGCGGCGAAAGCCTGCGGCGCAAAAGTTATCGCGATTACCAGCCTGGCGACGGCGGCGCGCGTGACCTCTCGCCACTCCAGCGGCAAACTGCTGGTGGATATTGCCGATATCACCATTGATAACCACTGCGAGTATGGCGATGCGGCGGTGAGCCTGCCGGGGATGGCGCAGAAAGCCGCGCCGCTCTCCACCATCATGGGCGCGGCTATCGCCAACAGCCTGGTATTACGTATTTGCGAAATCATGTTGGAAAATGCGCGCACGCCGCCCATTCTCGCCAGCGCAAACATAGACGGTAATCAGGCGATAAATCAGGATATACTGAGCGCTTACAGGAGCCAGATACACTACCTCTGAGTTGGAGCACAAGTATGTTTGAGTCGGATGGACTCCCTCTCTATTTAAGGATAAAAGACGTTATCCTGCAGCGGATCCTCTCTTTTACCTATGACGATAAGCTCCCGGGCGAACTGCTGCTCGCCGGGGAGTTCAAGGTCGCGCGCGGCACCATTAAACAGGCGATAGATTCGCTGGCCAGTATTGGCATGGTGTACCGCGAGCAGGGTAAAGGGACGTTTATCAACCGCGATGCGCTGCAGAAATACTACACCGACCTCCCGGACGTACTGACGAGCTTTGCTGAGCCCGGTGAGATAGCCGTAGAAGTACTGTCGCTGATTTCGACCATGGCCGACCGCCAGGTGGCGGAGCAAATGGGGCTGGATTTAGGCTGCCAGCTGATGCGTCTGGAACGGTTGTTAGTGCAGGGCGATCGGCCGGTTGGCCATGTGCTGACGTGGCTTAATGGCCGTATTTACAACGATCTCAGCCACGTGGACGGCAGCCGATCGCTATACAAGCAGCTGCGGGAAACGTTCGGCTACTCGCCGGCCAACGCCACGGAGCGCTATACGCCGGTGTGCTGCGATAGCCGCACGGCAGGATTGTTAAATATCAAACCGGGAGCGCCGCTGTTTCGCATTGAACGGGTGGCCCGCGATCTGGATGATGTGGTGCTTGAATACAGCGTCACGCATACCCTTGACGCCAGCCTGTCGCTGCAAATCGCCACCAGCCAGAGCAGCATGAGCCAGCAGTGGGCCTGCACCATCGAAAAAGGGCGTTAATCCGCCTCCCAGTCGAGAATATCGACTGGCAGATTTTTGCCAGCGTATCGAAGCGCGAGGAAGAGGCGAAAAACTGAATCGCAGGCTGCTCGCGCGACGCCGGCTGACGGTTAAAAGCATGCTGTTTCAGGGGATAACGCGTGCGGCTCTCAGCTGCGCGAACAGGCGGAAAAACATGTCGTCGGTGGCCTGCATGTCCGTGAAGCCCGCCCGGCGCAGTTTGCTGCCATCGCCAAACATGTCGTAGTTCCAGCTAAAGACGAAATCGGCAAACGTACCGTCGTTCAGCCGTAAAATATCCGCCTCCACCAGATCCTGCCCGGCCAGTTCGCGCCACTGCGCGCGGTAATCGACAAACAGCTGGTGAAAGGAGAGCCTGACCGGCGGCGCGGAAGGCAGTTCAAACCAGTCCGCGATGCGCGGCCACAGCTCGCACCAGCGCCAGAGGTCGCCGTTATTGACGTTGAACGCCTGATTTTCCGCCTGCGGCGAGGTGGCGGCCCACAGCGTGGCCTCCGCCAGCAATCCGCCGTCAGTATGATCGACGATACTGCGCCAGGTTTGTTCCGAGCCGGGGAAGCGCAGCGGTAAATTCTGCGCCCGACACAGCGAGGCGTAGAGCGCGATGCTCAGCGCGAGATTCATGGCGTTGCCGGGCACCGTGCTGCCGACCACGCCCGGCCTGAGCGCACTCCAGCGCCACGTTTTTCCGCGCTGGAACTGGCTGAGCCACGTGAGCTGAGCGGCATTAAATTCGGCCCCGGGTACGCCGGGATCGCTTTCTCGCGCCGGGGTTTTGAACGGACCAAGATGCGCGCCATAAACTTTATATCCCTGCATCAGGCTTACCGTGCGCAGCGGTGAGGTTTTCTCGATGTTGCTGACCAGATTGCGCAGCATGGCGACGTTCGGTTCAACCATTTCCGTCCAGTTCGCCGCGTTCAACCATGCGCTGTAAAAAATGTGGGTGATGCCGTTGAGCGATTGCAGTTTCTGCGCGCTGTCCCGCGCATCGAGTAAATCGACGTTAATAACGGGAATGTCATCCGGGTGAGGCGAGGCATGGCGGCTGAGGCCAATGACCTCCCACCGATGGCGCAACAGCGTTTTCACTAGCTGTCTGCCTACAATGCCGCTGGCGCCGGCGACCAGCGCGATCCTGGGTTGCGGTTTCTTATTCACGTTGCTTCTCCAAAGGGGGGACAGAGGCAGTGTGATATATTATTTTTTTCACGCATATCCCATAAATTCGATGGTACTTATAAGAAGAATCATTAAATGAATAATAAGCTCAACGCCATTGCCACCTTTCTGCGCGTCGTCGAAGCGGGATCTTTTTCGGCGGCGGCCCGCCAGTGCGGGATGAAACAATCCGCAGTCAGCCAGCAGATCGCGGCGCTGGAGGAGGAGCTCGGGGTGGTCTTGCTGCATCGAACGACGCGGGCGATGGCGTTGACCGAGCAGGGGGAAAGCTACCGGCGCGATATGCAGCTTTTGCTGGAAGCGATGCGCGACGCTGAAAGGCGCTTAAACCCCAGCGAGAGTCAGCGGCAAGGCAGGGTACATGTGCAGCTACCGAGCGGCCTGGGACAGATCTTTTTGCCGCACCTGCTGGCGCTGCAGAAAATGACCCCCGGGCTGCATCTGACGCTTTCACTTGATGACCGCATTGCCGATCTGGTTACTGAAGGGGTGGATGTCGCGCTGCGGTTAAGCAGTGAACCGCCTCAAGGGCATGCGGCGCGCGTGCTGGCGCGTATTGAAACCGCGCTATTCGCCGCCCCGGGTTTTAAAGAACTGCATTGCGTGAGCGAACTGGCTGCCCATCCGCACGTACGTTTCAGCGGCATCGCGCAGGACGCGCCGCTGCGGCTGGTCTCGGGTGATAAAACGGTCGATGTGAAAGTCAATACCGTGTTTCGGGCTAACACCAGCGAAGCGCTGCTGCAGGCGCTGGAGTCCGGTATTGGTATCGGTGGCATGCAGTTGCCCCTCGCGGCCAACGCTTTACAATCCGCCAGGCTGGTGCCGGTCTTACCCGCCTGGCGATTACCCGATCGCTTCCTCTATGCGGTTTACCCTGACGCCCGCTTTATTCCGCAGCGGGTCAGAAGCATTATCAGCGTGATTGAGCAATTACTGCCCAAGATAACGGGGAGCCGCTAAAAACGGGGGGATCTCTTCTTGCGCGATAGGAAGTAGAGTGGCCTGTGTTGTTGCTGAAAAAGGCGTTTTTACGATGAATCCCTATGAAAAAATGTACCGCCAGCTGCTGGAAAATGGCGCCATCGCCTGGGCTGGCGAGGGTTACTTAAGGGCAAAGAAACAACAGGAGCGGGTGTTTAGCTGGCTTGATTTACAGCAGTACTTTCCCCAACCCGGAGCGCCAGTCCTTGAGCTGGGGTGCGGGAATGGCGCCATGGCAGCGCAGTACTTTGCTGAACGAGGCTATTCCGTGTGGGGGATGGATTTGTCCGCAACCGCGATCCGCTGGGCAGAAAATCGTTTTCAGCAAGCGGGGCTGGCGGCTCAATTTTTTGTCGGGGATGTCTGCCATATTCATCAGTGCCAGGATGCGACGTTTGAGCTCATTATCGATGGCAGCTGTACGCATTGCCTGATTGACGAAGCTCGCCACCTTTGCTTTGCCGAAGTCAGAAGATTGCTCAGGCCGGGAGGACGGTTTGTCGTCGGTTCGATGTGCGGAACCCCTCGCCACCCGGAAGACTTGGCCGCTTACGATCCCATTCGCCATCATTTATTTAAAGAGGGTCAACCCTGGCGTACGCTGCGACCGCTCCAGGCTCTCCTGGACGAGATCCGCGATGAACATTTTGATGTGCTTGAGGTGAACGTCAATGAGAACCCATGGTGGGATCATGCGACCGTGGTATGTTACGTAAAATAAGCCCCGGAGAGTCGGTTTATGGCCGTTTTGAGCACCAGTCGGGCGGTGTAAAAGCGGACATCAAGGTTGTCCGCAATTTCCCGCAGGTATGACGCGTTAAAACGCCATCAGGTTATGACGCCTTAGGCGACGAAAATTTTGCCGCGATCGCTTCAGCCGTGGGCTGAATGCCGCCCAGACTCCACTGTTCCGGCTCATGCTCGTCAATACGCACCCAGACTGAACGCCGAAATTCAGGATCGCCTTTCCCTTCGATTTCGACAATCAGATCGGTCATGCGGCGTAAAAGTTCTTTTTTTTGCTCCGGGTTCATAATTCCTTTAATGGTTTGTACATTGACGAAGGGCATTGTATTCTCCTTAATAATCTAGGTCTAAAATTCATACTCAGATTAGAGAGCGAAAGCGGACATGTCAAAAAATAATTCAGTAACGTACTTACTACCGGAGCTGTGCGGGCTTTCTGCGGCAGCGGAAATCCTGGGAGATCAGTGGGTTTTGTTGATTTTAAGAGAGGCTTTATACGGCGTGACCCGCTTTGAAACGATCCGCTCGCATACAAAAATGCCTAAGCAGACGTTGGCAAACCGGTTAAAGAAAATGACGGAGCTGGGTTTACTGAGCAAAACGCCCTATCAGGAAGAAGGGGCGCGCGAACGTTATGAGTATATTCTTACGCCAAAAAGCCGCAGCCTGGCGCCGATCCTGTTTTCCCTGATGGCGTGGGGGCATAAAAATATCCTGCATGATGAGCCTCATATTGCCCTGGTGGATAAAGAGAGCGGGGACTTTGTCCACAACGCCTTTGTGACGACAAAAGGCACCGTTGTTGACTCTCAGAACATCCAGATAGTGGCTCTTAACGTTAGCAACCCGTAGCGCTGGCAACAAAAGCGGCAAACGTTGTCAGCTTGAGCGGGGAGGCGTAATATACGAAACATATATAAAACGTTATGGTATGTATAAATGGGTATTGTAAAAATTTCCGACCTGCTGCACGACGATATTCGTGATGCCAGCAAGGCGATGTCGCGTTCGGTCAACGCCCAGGCGGAGTACTGGATCCGTCTGGGTATGATGAGCGAACTCTATCCCGAACTTAACCATCAGCAGATCAAGATGATGATGCTGAAGTCCGGCTCCGACCGCTTGCTGGAGGTGATCAATGCTATCAATTCCCATTAAGACCGCGGACGAACTGGCCAGACAGCGCCGCGCAGGCAAGCTGTTGGCCTCGGTTTTCGACATGCTGGATACCTTTATTCAGCCCGGTATCTCCACCATGGCCATCAACAACCGGGTGGAGGATTTTATCGTCAACGATCTGCATTCACGCCCGGCCAGCAAAGGGCAGTATGATTTCCCCTACGTGCTGAATACGTCGATCAACGAAGTGGTTTGTCACGGTATGCCAAAGGAGAGCGAGCATCTGAAATCCGGCATGATTGTGAACGTGGATATTACGCTGGAAAAAGAGGGGCTGATTGCCGATTCCAGCAAAATGTACCTGATTGGCGACGTTTCGCCGCTGGCCCGTCGGCTGGTGCTGAAAACTTACGAAGCGATGTGGAAAGGGATCAAGGTTGTCAGGCCGGGCGCGACGCTGGGCGATATCGGCCATGCGATTCAGACGTATGTCGAAGGCAACGGCTATAGCGTGGTCAGGGAGTACTGCGGCCACGGCGTAGGGAGAGAGATGCATGAAGATCCCCAGGTGCTGCATTACGGTATACCCGGCACCGGCGCCGTACTTAAGGAAGGGATGGTGTTTACCATTGAACCGATGGTGAATCAGGGCGATAGCCGGATTAAAACCAAAAAAGACGGCTGGACGGTGGTCACCCGCGATAAAAAGCTGTCCGCGCAGTGGGAGCATACCGTCGCCGTCACCGCGGAGGGATTCGAGGTTCTGACCCTGCGTAAAGATGAAGTGATTCCAGACTAGCCCCAACAACAGGTTTCACGCACGGGCAGTGAAACCTGTCAGACCGCGACTACACGGGCATCTCTTTACGGCCCATGTAGCGCTCTTTCCATAATGCCCCGGCTACGCCGATATCCAGGAACGGGGAAGGCGGCATAAAGTTTGCCTGGCCGAGCGACTGCATGGCGGCGATCAGCGGGTTGTCCTGTCCCATCGCCAGATCGGCAAGTAGCGTCCCGGCGATGGTTTGTTTGGATACCCCGGCGCCGTTACAGCCTCCGGCTGTCCATACCTTCGGCGCAAGCTCTCCCCAGACCGGCGCGCCGTTGCGGGTGACGCTGATGGTCCCGGACCAGGTTCGCTCCAGCGTGACATCCCGTAGCTGCGGATAGGCCGTGTGGAACAGCGCCAGATGCTGGCGCGCGGCGGTGGCGGTCTGCCCGGCGGTAATCACGCCGCGCAATGCCGGATCGACATGCTGGCGAACCAGGAAACGATGATCGTGGGTATAGCGTAGCGTGGCCCCGGCGATAGCATTGACCGGCGTTAACCCCCAACTTTCCATTTCTGGCAGGCGCTGACGCTGCTCCGCCGTGAGCGGGGCGGTAATGCTGGCGTAGGTCGCCATTGACGCCTGACGGCTCACGGTCGGCGAGAGTTCGCGGGAGAGGGCATTGGTCGCCAGCATGACCTGGGCGGCGCGGATTGTACCCTGCAGCGTCGTCACCCTGACGCCGCCGTTTTCCTGGCGCATAGCCAGCGCCGGGGTCTGATGGTAAACGGTGACGTTTTCCGGCAGATGACGCGCGAGGCCCGCGATCAGTTTTGCCGGGTTGACCAGAATACAGCCGGGAGTATAGATCCCTTTACTGTAGAGGCGGGTTCCCAGCTTCTGGTACAGCGCTTCGCCGTCCAGCAGGCTGTAGGGCTCCTGCATCAGCTGCAGGTTATCCACGTACTCCTGCATAATGGCTTCGCTGGACGGATCTATCTGGCAGTGGTATTTGCCGACGTTTTCCCATTCGCAGGCGATCTGGTGCTCGGTCACCGTTTCATCGAGCAGGCGGATCCCTTCCTGCAACAGGGCGCGGTAATCCTGCGCTTTTTTCAGCTCGGCGGTAGAGCTGCCGATATTGTGCGGCAGGCCGATAATAAAGCCGGAATTTCGCGCTGAGGAGCTGGTCGCGGCGCATTCAGCGTCGATGAGCACGATATTCAGCTGCGGATTGAGGCTAGCCAGCCGGCGGGCAAAGCTGACGCCGGCATAGCCGGAACCGACTATCACCCAGTCGGCCTGGATGTCGCCGCTCAGCTGCGGTTGTCTGTGATGGTCAATGTCGTTGAGCGGCCATCCCACCTGATTCTGATTGAAAGGAACTGATGCAAATCTCACGATAATTCTCCCTGTAGAAAAAAACACCTGCGCGTCAGGTGTGAATAAGCTCGCCGTTCTTCCTTTTATTGGTTTCAATATTGAGCTGGCAAGAATAGCGCCGTGGCCAGGAGAGTTTCTGCAGCAGCGTAATGCTGAATGATAATCACCTGGACAACAATTCAGCAGAATAACAAGGAACGGGCAAAATAACACCTCTTGATGTACGGGTTTAACTTTATCTTTTGCTTGCGATTTAACCTGGAGCGGTTAGTCGGTTCTATCAGCTGCCGCGATAGGGCAACAATTCATATCTTGTCGCTTCCTGTACGAAATTCTGTAGAAATTTTTGCTGTGGATCATGATCGTCCTGGCCACATATCTATAATGTAGCCTCGTCTATAAGGCGTATTTTTGACCAGGTGGTAAAAATATCGCTCCTTCTCGCTCTTCTCTATATAGAACGCCCATCCATTTCATAGGATTTTTCGTCTTTTGAACCCCCTTTTTTGCATTATGTATTAGGAATTTTCTCATGGAAAAATCCTAATGTTATTAAATTTCTGGGCATTTGCCCAAGCATCTGAAAAATAAAAGTTTTTATTTTTGTGTAACTATGCGTGCGATCTTTTTAAATTATACAAATAGTTTATTTTAAATTATTAGTAATATTTTCACATGCGTTGTCGTATTACCTTACACGCACGGGATTTTATCCTGTTGGATATTTTTTTATAAAATTATTAGCTCGTAATGATCGTTTCAGCAGGTGCATATATTTGATTGTAAGATTTTTCGCGTTAGTATGAATTCGCTGTCAGGAATAAGCGTAACTCGAGAAGAAATATAGAGGTTTTTATCCCTCTATCTGCGTTCAGTCTCTTTGAGGGTTATTTTTCAGGATGGTTATCCAGTAACTTTTAATATAACGGAATGTATTATGAAAATTAGCAAAATTGCATCTGCTGTTGTTCTCACTATGGGTGTTGCCTCTTTCGCAGCTCAGGCCGATCAGGGAAGCGGCAAGGTCACCTTCTGGGGTTCGATTATTGATGCTCCATGCTCAATTAAAAATGGCTACGGCGATCAGCGTATCGAACTGGGTCAGATTTCCAATACGCATTTGGATAACGGCGGTATCTCTACTCCTCGTCCGTTCGACATTGAGCTGGAAAACTGCTCCTTCGCGAAGGATGCAAACGGCGACCCGATGTTTAACACCGTCACTGTCACCTTCAATGGCGGCAACGTTCCTAATGACATGACCATGCTGGCTATTACCGGTCAGGCTGCGGGCGCTGGCGTTCGTATCCAGGATTACTCAGGCACGATGGTGACTTTAGATAAGCCGACTGCCGGGCGCGTTCTTGGCATTGGCGACAACACTCTGAGCTTTAGCGCTTACCTGGAAAAAATCGCGTCAGTGACTAACGTCACTCCGGGTGATTTTGAGGCGGTGACTAACTTTACCCTGGCTTATCAATAAGTCTTAGCCTGTTCTCAAGTAGTTTTATTCGGGCTGCGTCTGCAGCCCGATATTCAGGAGCACAGTCATGGTAAAAATTACGCGTTGCCTGACGTTGAGTCTTTTATTGGCAATATCTTCTGGCGCTGTGGCATCCGATCAGGGCAGAGGGCTTGTCACAATGAATGGTCAAATTCAGGAATCAGCTTGCTCTATTCATACTGATGATATCTGGCAGGAAATACCCTTTGGGGTGATTTCTTATAATGACCTCGACGAGGAAGGCAAAGCGATTATTAAACCCTTCGCTGTTCGTCTGGTGAACTGTTCACTGGAAAGAAGTCATGGCGATTTATGGCAAAGCGTGAACATCACTTTTAGTGGGGAAACGGAGGTATTTCGTCGCGATATATTTAAAGTTTATGGCAATGCTCAGGGGCTTGGGCTACGTATTCACAGCCAGATCGGCGATGTGGCGCAAGACGGCATTCCGATGCCAGCCGTCATGTTACAAAATGACAATAATGAATTGCGTTATTTATTATCGCTGGTGCGCGGCGGAAAATCGTTGTCGGAAGGTGACTGGTACGGAATTATTCGCTTTATGGTAACTTATCAGTAAGTTAAAGCGTTATTAAATGGCTGGGAATCTTTATTCCTCCTCATCCATTTTTCCCGTAATAGATACTTTCCCACTGGTGAATTCTGGTAGGCAATAAATGGATTTAAAAAAATGAAAAAAAGCAGACCACCAGCTTATTACCTGCGGCGTCTGGGTATTTACATTGCTATTGCCATTTTTGGTTCTACATCACCCGTTGTGGCGGTAGAATTTAATGTGGATATTCTGGATTCTGAGGACCGCGAGAATATTGATTTATCCCGCTTTTCTCGGGCCGGATATATTATGCCCGGGACCTACACGCTGAGTATGCGACTTAACGATCGCGGGATTTCCGATCAGGATATTACTTTCGTTGAAAGAACACGCGAGGATCAACTGGTTGTCGAAGCCTGCCTGACGCCTGAACAAGTCGATTTACTTGGGCTGCGTGAAGACGCGCTCAAAATGATTCAGTGGCTTGACGGCGGTCGTTGCGCCGATTTCAGCGCGCTTGAAGGTATTGTCTTACGCGGCGACCTGTCCGAATCCTCCTTGCAGGTTGCCATGCCTCAGGCATGGCTGGAGTACCAGGATGCTTCCTGGCTGCCTGTTTCCCGCTGGGAAGAGGGTATTCCTGGCCTGCTATTTGATTACAACCTCAACACTAACGTCACCTTCCCACGGCGGGGGAATCAGAGCCAGAGTGCCAGCGTCAGCGGCACCACCGGGGTGAACCTGGGTCCATGGCGCTTAAGAGGGGATTATCAGGGAAGTTATTACAACACCACTGGACGGCCGAACAGTACCAACCGTGACTTTGACTGGAGCCGATTCTACGCCTATCGCGCGCTGCCTGGCATTATGTCAAAGCTTACCGTTGGTGAAGATTATCTCACTTCCGATCTTTTTGATTCGTGGCGCTACACCGGGTTATCGCTGGTCAGCGATGAAAGCCAGCTGCCGCCGAAACTGCGCGGTTATGCCCCTGAAGTTTCGGGTATCGCGCGGACGAACGCGAAGGTTACGGTCACCCAGCAAGGGCGAGTGATCTATGAAAGTACCGTTGCGGCGGGGCCGTTCCGTATTCAGGAACTGAGCAGCGCCCTGACCGGCAGGCTGGATGTGCGGGTTGAAGAACAGGATGGCTCGGTGCAGACCTTTGCCGTGGATACGGCTCAGGTTCCTTATCTGACGCGTCCCGGCCAGCTTCGTTACAAGCTGACCACCGGTCGGCCAAGGGACTATCGCCACAGTACACAGGGACCTTATTTTGCGACCGGTGAGCTCTCCTGGGGCCTGACGAATGCCTGGTCGGTGTATGGCGGCGGTATTTTCTCGCAGGACTACAACAGCGTGGCACTCGGGGCAGGTCGTGATATGAGCGTCTACGGCACCTTGTCCGCTGACGTTACCCATGCCAGCGCCCGCTTCCCGGGCGATAAAAACCGTCACGGAAGATCCTGGCGGCTCAGCTATTCCAAACGCTTTGATGAACTCAGTAGTGAAGTCACGTTTGCCGGCTACCGCTTCTCCGAGCGCAACTATCTCACCATGGGTGAGTATTTAGATATTCGCTACCGGGAAGGTTATATCGGTAACAGTAAAGAGCTGTATACCCTCCAGGCGACCAAGAATTTCGAGGACCTGCGCCTCTCCACCAGTATTAACTGGTCGCATCAGACTTACTGGAACCGCCCGGCGACCGATCGCTACAGCGTTTCTCTTAACAAGTATTTTGATCTGGGCGACTGGAGACATCTTTCGTTATCGCTCAACGCGGCGCGCAGCGAGTTTAACGGACGTAAGGACGACACGGCCTATATTTCGCTCACCATGCCATTTGGTTCAGGCACGGTAGGGTACAACGGAAGCATTAACCGCGACCGCTATACGCAAAACGCCAGCTGGAGCGATCGTCTGGAAAATAATGATTATTACCGCATTAACGCCGGTAACAGCATAGGCGGCGGGCAGGGAACGCGCAGTCAGATGAGCGGCTATTACTCGCACCCTGGCAGTATGGCCGATGTTACTACCAACTTTAACTGGGCACAAAGCCAGTATACCTCTTTTGGTATCTCAGCCAGCGGCGGTATGACCGCAACGGCTGAAGGCGTGGCGCTGCACTCAGGTGGGGTACAGGGGGGGACCCGGCTGATGGTCAGCACCGATGGGGTGAGCGGAGTGCCTGTGGGGTATCAGAGTTACACCAACGCCTTTGGTATCGCGGTGATCCCAGGCGTGCCGAACTATTTCCGCACCAGTGCCGAAATTGACGTTAACCGCTTACCAGACGACGTTGAGACTTCAGGCTCGCCAATTGCTGAGCTGGCGCTTACCGAAGGCGCCATCGGGTTCCGCCGTTTCGATGTGTTAAAGGGCGCGAAAGTCGTCGCCATCCTCAGCCAGGAAGATGGTCGTCATCCGCCGTTTGGCGCGACGGTGCATAACGCCAAAGAGCGCGAGCTGGGAATGGTCAGCGATGGCGGACTGGCCTGGTTGACCGGCGTGAATCCGGATGAGCATTTAACCGTGCACTGGGGCGGTTCCGCCCGGTGTGAAGTCGTACTGCCGCGAGTCCTCCCTGCACAGCAGCTGTTACTGCCATGCAAACCGATATCTCGCGGCTGAGAAAGTGGATGGTGAAGGAATGAAAGTAAATAAAACGACGATGGCTATTCTGCTGGGAACGCTGACGTCAGGTCTGCTGAATGATGCACAGGCGGCGATCGCCCTGGACAGAACGCGGGCGATTTTTCCCGGTTCGCAGAAGAGCATTTCCCTGAACATTACTAACGACAGCACGTCAATGCCTTACCTGGCCCAGGGATGGATTGAAGATGAGCAGGGGAAAAAAATAAGCGGTCCGTTGGTCGTGGTCCCCCCGCTCCAGCGGCTCGAGGCAAAGGGAAAAAGCGTTTTGCGCATTAATGCAATGCCGGACGCGGCGTTATTGCCTCAGGACAGAGAGAGCCTTTTTTATTTCAACGTGCGTGAAGTACCGCCTAAGAGCGACCGACCTAATGTGATGCAGCTGGCGCTGCACACCAAAATAAAGTTGTTTTACCGGCCAAAAGCCATCCTGCCGGAGAAGTATAGCCGTTGGGATAACCAACTGGTGCTGCAGAAGGTGAACGGCGGATATCGGGTGGAGAATCCGACGCCGTATTACATGACGGTGATTGGCATTACCCCCGCGCCGAACATGGCCGTGGCGAAGGGGTTTCAGTCGGTCATGGTCGCGCCAAAATCGACGGCGATGGTGAGCAGTTCGCACTTTACGACGCCGCACGTCACCACGATTAACGACTTCGGCGGTAAACCCACTTTGCCGTTTAGTTGCAACGGTAATGTCTGCCGTGCGGCAGCCAAACCCGCATCCTGATGGAAGCGGGTGTTGGACACAGGAGATGCCTGATGAAACATGGATTCGGTCGTACCACCTTGATTCTGTGGCTATTAACAGCCGGGGTCGTTTCTGTGGCTAGCGCCGCAAACTGGGACACCGACGGCCTCAACGGTGGGATTCGCGCCACGGGCACGCTGGTTGCGTCTCCGTGTGTACTGCTGCCGGAATCGGCGGAACAAGAGATCGATTTGGGCAGTACCGTCGCCTGGGGACTGGATCAGCCAGGTTCGGTTACGACGCCGGTAGCGATATATATCAAGTTAGATCGCTGCCCCGGCGAGTATCAGTTTATGCGAGACCATCAGTTGATGCGGGGTTCGCTGATGCTTAACGGGCAATCCGCCGTAAGAATGACTATTTACGGGGAAACAGAACCTACGGATAGTCGGTTCTTCAGGGTTCATGGAGGCGTGAAAGGGGTGGCGCTGCGATTGAGCGACCCGCGGGGCGAGCTTCTGCGTCCTGGTATGTCAAGCCGGCCGCAGATCCTGACTCCCGGGCGCAACGATCTGGTGTTTCAGGCGCAGCTGTGGCGTCTTCCTGCGCCGCTGTTGGCCAATGAATGGCGCAGCGTAGTGAATGTCGGCCTGGAGTACGAATAATGAAAAGACACATAGCGCGAGCGCTAAGCCTGGTGGGTATTCCCATGCTGCTGCTGGTCAGTATATCGGCCACGCATGCTGATACGGATGTTTACTTCACCGGTAATCTGGTGGCTGACCCGTGTGAACTGCACGTGGATTCAGAAGATCAAATCGTTGATTTTCGCAACATACCGTCGAAAACGTTTATCAAATATCACCTGAGTGAACGCGAGCGTTTCTCGATCATGCTCATCAACTGCGACCTGTCTTTGGGAAGCACGGTAAAGGTCACGTTCATGGGCACGGAAGATATCGATCAGCCAGGACTTTTCGCGGTTACCGGGACAGCGGGCGGGATCGCTATCGCCGTTGAAGACGCGGATGGTACGCCGGTATTACCTAATACCGCCATGCGTCCGGCAACCTTGACAACGGGTGACACCAATTTAAATTTTCAGGCCTTTGTCTCCGCGCCGGTCCATAGCCGGGTGCGTGAAGGGGATTTCGAATGCGTGACAACATTTTTGCTTGAGTACGACTAGAGGTGGCTCGTTATGAAGAAAACGCTCGTTTTTGCCACGGTTGCAGTGTTATCGGCGAGTTCTTTGTTACCCGCTGAGGCGGCATTAACGGTTAGCCGTTCACGGGTGATCGTTAATGAAGGGGACAAAAGCGTCAGTATGAGCGTGACGAATCGGAATACTCAGGAACCCTATCTGGCGCAGACCTGGATAGAGGATGAAACAGAGGCCAAGGTCACGAGCCCATTGATGGTATTGCCGCCGGTGCAGCGCATTGAAGCCGGTTCCAAAAGCGCGGTGCGGGTTCAGGTTCTACCGGATATCGGCAAGCTGCCGAAAGACAGGGAGAGCGTGTTCTGGTTCAACCTGCGCGAAATTCCGCCGCGCAGCGATAAGCCAAACGTCTTAACGCTGGCGCTGCAGACCCGGCTGAAAATTTTCTGGCGTCCGGCTTCTATAAAGGTTGATGCGAAATCCGAATCCTTTCCCGGCATCCAGAACGTGACGCTGGCCAAAAATGGCAATCGCTACACGCTGAATAACCCGACGCCGTACCACCTGACGTTTGTCGAAGGTCGCAGCGCCGTGCAGGGGAAGGGCAAGGAAGGCTTTGAGCCGGTGATGGTCGCGCCAAAGGCGCAGACGACGCTGAGCGTAGGCGCATCAGACTTAGGCGCCACGCCTGTTCTGGTGTTTGTTAATGATTACGGTAGCTTACGTTTGCTGCCATTCCAGTGTACCGGTTCCGCCTGTAAGGCGCAGCCGGTTATCACGCCTGAAAGCTGACGGGAGGCAGAAAGTGAAAACATGGAAATTAGGGCGCCTTGCCGTTCTTTGCTGCCTGATAGCCGCATCACCATACGGCCTGGCATCAGACGGTGGAACAACCACGTTGACTATCACCGGCAATATTGTCGAACCTGAATGTGAAATCAATGACAATCAACAGATTGTGGTCAATTTTGGTGAAGTACTGACCACCCGAATTGATGGTGCGAACTACGAAACGCCGATTGTCTATACGCTGAAATGCACAAACCTGCTTCGTAATACGTTAAAAATTAATCTCAAAGGTAACGGCGCGTCATTTAACGGCCAGCTGTTTACCACCGATGTAACGGGCCTTGGGATAAAAGTGTACGACGCGAGTAAAACGACTATCGCTCCCAATAGCGGAGTGCTGAGTTTTACCTATGCCGAAAATAAACCTCCGGCTCTGTATGCGGTTCCGGTCATGCAGACCAACGCCTCGCTACCAGACGGGGCATTTAACGGTTCAGCGACTATGGTGTTTAGCTATCAATGAGGATTATCTAATGCGTCAGCTAACAACAGCCGCGCTTTTACTCAACATCCTTTTCGTTGGCGTTAGTCCGGCGATGGCCGCCAATGAAGCCGACGTCATCTTTAAAGGAACGCTGGTTAATCCGCCGCCGTGCTCGATCGACAACGATAAAACCATTCATGTACCGTTTGGCGATCGTCTGTCGATCAAAAAGGTCAGTGATGGCGTTTATCGTAAGGATGTGCCGTACAACCTGGTGTGCGACAGCACAGCGGGTAAAGACTGGAAACTGATGCTTAGCGTTCGGGGAACCCTGGCGACATTTGATACAACCGATCGCGCGACGGTTGCCACATCGATGGGCAATATCGGCAATCTTGGGGTGAAGATCTTTCGTGACGGTCAGCCTTTTCAGTTTGATTCGCCGATAGAAATCAGCCTTTCGGCGATACCTAAAATCGAAGCATTGCTGGTGCAAAGGTCGAATATTGAGTTGGCTGAAGGGCCGTTCGAGGCGACGGTGACCTTGAAGGCGGAATATTTGTAACGGAGTCCCGTGGTCGGAATACTATTTAACGCGGTAGGGTGCTTATGGAAAAGAGAAACTTAAAAAGATTAATACTGGCGGCGGGTATAATACTCGGCAATGCTCTGCTATGGTCTGAAACGGCTTCGGCGGCGGATTGTAATGCCTTTGGCAATCAGGGGGGCGGATGCCCGACGGTACAGTCTCTCACGGCAAACGGTGGTTCCGTATCAGTTAACTGGGCTGCAGATTTAAGTGCGCAGACTTACGCCTCAATAGAGGGCACCCGGGCCGCAACCTGGGGGCTATATATGATTTATGGTTGGTCGACATCGATGAACGGTCACTGGTTCGGCGGGGGAACCATGACTCCTATTTTAACCGTCAGCAATACCGATCCAGTGCGCACAGTTTCTGGCGGTACTACAACGGATTATTGTACCGATAATCCGTTTTATTGTACGCATCAGATGATGGCCGCGCGTTTCTTTCAGAAATATGGTTTCTCCGGTACCGCTAGCGTCGCGTTGCCCTCATCGTACCCAGCTCATGCGCCACCATGCCTGATTTTCGGCGCAATTAACCCGGGAACCGGTGATTTATATACAGTTTTTACTCCTGCGTTGGCAGAACCTTGTCAGCCTGGATTTCCTGGAACGGTTGTACCTGAACCCGATCCGGAATGGTGTGGCATGAGTACCGGCGCGCTGAATTTTGAATTTGGTGATATGGCGCCAGCCGCGGTCTCGGGGCAGTCGATGACCAAAAGCGCGGTGATGGCCTGTAGCGATGCGGGTGTGACTTATAATTTATATTTGAGTAATGTGACTACCACCGGAAGAAATAAAGTTGATTTGGGTCGCGGCGTCACCGCGACGGTGAGTGCGAATAATCAGGCGTTACAAACCAATAGAGTCTCTACGGGTGCAACAAATACATTAAATATTACCGTAACCCTCGATGGTACGCCGACCAGTACGGGGGCTATTAGCGGGACCGGAATATTAGCGATAAATTATTTGTAATAACTAAAAGCGTGCCGTTGATTTATTTTTCAGCGAATTGAACGGCATCTTTATCATCATCGCCATCTTCATTGGGAACTATTTTTACTGTTCTGGTAATGAGAGTGCGCGATGGGAAATATTTCTGGAGTTAATAATATGATGATTAAATCAGGCGTTGTCGCAGTTATTTTTGCAGGTTTTTTTTTAACCGGTTGTGTGCCTAAAAAAGCACCGTCGTTAGTGACTTCCTCTGGGGAAGCGGTTGCCCCCCCGACAAATCCGGAGGGGGAGGTCGATATGGTTCAATGCGAAAAGGAATTAAGTGCGCTCGGTACCGTTAATCAACTCAGATATACCGAATTAAAAGCTCGCTTTGAGCGAGTTATGCACGGCGCTTCGGGATATACCAGCGTTCGTAACGCAATAAATCCAGAAACGCGTCATGCCATTGATGCTTTATATAAGTTCCAGGCGGTAAAACTATGTTCAGAGATCCGTGGAGAAATGCTAAATAGTCTGGCAGTCAAACCAACAGGGGATAAACTCGAATGAGTCATCGAGCAGGGAATGCAATCGTCTTCATTCTCGGTGTCACGATGATTCCATGCGTTCAGGCCGATGTCTTAAACTATGCCAGGGATTGGACCCAGCGCGAAGAAGTCAATAAAAGCAGCGAGCAATCGCAGGAAGAGAGACGTCCTGCGCCGCGGGAAAAATCAAAGACGCCGCCAAAAGCGTCTGCTAAAGAAAAGATTAACGCCAGGCCGTCCGTCGCGGTGAAAGCCACAACGGTGCCGGCAAAAATAAAAGAGAGAGATGAAAAATCTGCGAAAACTCCTGATATTCCGCCTTCTGGCGTTATCAAATATCCGGAGGTGAGGAGGGAGCAAAAAATAATAAACAAGAACGAAACAGACGTTTATCTACCTGATTCTCGTATCTTAGGCCGCTGGCTGAAATCGGTTATTCAACATATTTCCGCCACGCCTTCAGAGCGAATGATACAAGAGCTATATCTGAAACAGAAAGACGAAATAAAAAGCATGCGCGATAAGTTAGCCCAGCGTGAGGGTGAAAATGTTATTTTAAAAAATAACGACAAAGAACGTCATTTAATTATGTCAAAGCTCGGCAAACTGGAGGCGGAGAATGGGCAGTGGAAGCGTTTGACGCAGGAAATGCAAAAAAATCTGAAGCTGGCAAAGTATCCACCACTCCCTACAAGTGAACAAGATTTAGCGGATTTTGCCGCCGGTATGGCGATGGGTGTTGATATTGTTGAACTGCTTGAACAGCGAAATGAACAAGGTGTTCAGATTGATCGTAAATTATTTCTGGCGGGGATAACGGAAACGCTACGCGGAGAACGCCGCCTGTCTCAGGAGGCGTTTGAACAACATCTTGCCAGGGCTAATCAGCGCGTCAGCGATGCTATAAAGAAAACCATGAAAAACAGGGAGGTACGCGACAAGGAATGGTTACATAACTTTATTAAACAGGAAAATACATTAGCTGCCGGTAACGAAGCCTGGTTCCGGGTCATCCATACCGGTAACGAGGTATTACCCGACAATGAGTCGGCAACCGAATTAACGCTTTCGTTTATACGTCGTCTGACTGACGGAACCTTGATTGCAGACTCCGATCTTTCTGGTCTGGTACTGCAAGAAAAAATTAGCGAGCTGCCGACCTGGCTGCGGGTGGTTGCAAAAAAAATACGCTTGAATGGTGAAGCCGAATTAGCGGTGAAAGTAAATGAATACGGCGACCCAGCAGAACGGGGAAACTATGTCGAGCATTGGAAAGTTCGAGTGGTTAAACAACGTACAATGTAAATGTAAAGGTTAAATATTTACTTTTCTTTTAATATATAATTCGTGTACTCGAGAGTCTTTGTACTAATTCAATTGTATAATTAACTTAAGCTCATATATGTAAACAGGACGAGCTGAATCAAACCGGAAGGAGGTTCATTATGGTACCTACTGCTAAACCACTACACTTGCCAGTGCATATAGCAACTGAGAATAATTATTTTTCCATGGGGCTTATATTCCTGTTGAAAGAGTTGTTTGAAGAGGAGTATCAGGGCGGAGTGATTATCTCTAAGACTAGCGAGCCTATGGCCGCGGATCTGATCGTGAAATTCCACACGCCGGGTGAAAAAGTGTTTGATTGGGTGGGGTGTCATGAGTTCCGTACACACAATGAATATAAGTTCAAAATGTTAGGTAAAAAATGGTTAAGTGTATATCCGCGTAGCGAGCATTACGATCGGAATATTAACTGTCCGGTCATCAATGCCGTTATTACCATGAGAAACTCCGTGGCCACTATTCGCAGAAAATTGTTTACTTTATTTTTCGCTGACTCGATGAGCGGCCCTCCGGATCTGCGTAAGCCAAACTGCTCTAAATGCCCAGGGCCTTACCAACTGGCATGGCGAGAACAGTTGATGCTAGGGTATTTAAGTCAAGGCTTGGGGCATTATGAGATTTCGCAAAAAATGGGTTGTTCTATAAAAGCATTGAGCAGCTATCGCCGTTCTATTATGCGTAAAATCAATATAAAAAGGTATAGCGACTTCGTACTGTGGTTAGGCTCTCAGGCTGTTTCAAAAAAATACGCTGAAATTGTCCAGCATCATGTTCCGGAATATGCTGACGATCGGCTTATCTGGAAAACAAAACTTTCTCCTGAAGGCGGTGATGAATCAGATGATAAGTACCGTACGTTGCAAAGCATGAAACGCCTGACGACCAGTCGTTTACATTTAAAACAATCCGAAAGTGAAATCTGGCTGACGACACGAGAGATCGCCAACGAAATGGATATTAGTATTTACAGCATGCGCTATTTATTATGCCAGATGGAAAACTCCGGAGCCGTAATAAGCATTAAAACCGGGAGCGGGAGAAGTAATACGCTACGCTGGAAATTAGCAAGTTAAGCACAGGACAACTATACAATACGCTGTCTCGTTTGAATAAGAATATCGTTAACTCATTTTTTCATAAATGATTAAATATACTAATGCTATTATTGCGCCTTATCAGAAAAAACGGCGCACAGTGGTGTTGAGGTTATAAAGAAGAACGTCTCATTCAGGAGGCGGGTGCTCAGGCTCTATCTCTTATCAATTTAACGCTTTATTTATCATCAGAAATACGCCAGCCGGCGGGGAGGTCCCTGGCCGGTAACCAACGCCATGCCCCCTCACGAGCGGATCCGCATGGCAAAAAAATCGGTCAGTGAGTCAGCGCGCTAAGCCGCGGCTGGCAGGTCCCGCAACCCGGAACGGTGGGCTGGGGATAGAGGGCAAAAATATAACGACACAATACCATGTGCCAGAATATCAGCATGCCGAGCGCGGAAATGGCCCGCGGTATAAATCCGCCGATCGATGACGGCGTAACGTTTAGCAGAAAATGGTGCCGTAAACGCCCGGCTGAATAACAGAGTCAATGGTGCACTCCGGGGCATCTTCGACTTCGGAGTTGAAGAGACATAAAAACACCCGGAACAGGCGGTTTGATGAAGGTCCACGCGTCTCTCGCGCAGCGGCGTCAGCTTTTTGCTCCCGCAGCGGACAGAGACAAACAGCGCCACGCCGATAAAAAAAACATACTGTAACGCCCACAAGAGCCAGCCGATCTCCTGGGAGCGAGACCGAACCTGTTCTTTTTTTGCCTGGATGTGCGGAACCCGAGAAGCGTCGGCGCTCGCAATGCCCGACTGCCCAAGAAACGGTAGTTTACTTTTGCCCATATTTTCCCCTCGCGCGGCGGCTAAGAAATATTTACAACATCATTGACTTGCTTGTGATACATAAACAGTGTTGATGATTCGTAGTGTAAAAATCTCGGCGGGGGGATCGCTATTGTGGTTAACCACATACCCGTCTAATAGTTGATTTAAATCAATATAGTGAAAGGGATGGTTGAGTGGGAGCGAAAACGATGGGGCGTTTGGCGCTGCTGATCTCTACATTACTGCTGATCTGTCCGGCACGGGCGGACTCATGGTATATCGGTCTGCTGTCGATTCGCGGCGATGCCATTGCTCGCAGCAGCTGGCAGCCGCTGGAATCATTTCTGAATCAGCAGATGCCGGATCAGCAGTTCCATATTCGTCCGCTGGATCTGCATGAGATGCAGAAAGCGGTCAAGAACGGTAGCGTGCAGTTTGTCGTGACCCACCCCGGGCAGTTTGTTCAACTAAATACTCATTTCCCCTTACGCTGGCTGGCCTCATTGCGCGCTTCTCATGGCGTGAAGAACATAATAGGAAGCGTCATCCTGGCCCGTCGCGACGGCGAAATTAAGACGCCTATGGATTTGATCGGGAAAACGGTTGGCGCCATCGATCCCCTGGCTTTTGGCGGCTACCTGTTGGGATACAAAGCGCTGAGCGATGCCGGATTGCGGCCAGACAGCGATCTCCATCTGCGCTTCACCGGATTTCCAGCCGATGCGCTTATTTATCTGCTGCGCGAAAATGCCGTGCAGGCAGCCATTGTTCCGGCGTGTCTGCTGGAAATGATGGATGAAGAGGGGCTGATTGATAAAGTTGATTTTGTCGCGCTGATAACACGCCCGGAATCCGCACCTTGCGTAACCAGTACCCGGCTTTACAGAGACTGGTCTTTTGCCGCGCTGCCCACCGTAAGCGACGAGGTGGCCGATCGCGTGACCCGCGTGTTGCTTAATGCGCCTGATAATGCGGTTTTTCGTTGGGGCGCGCCTGCCTCAACCAGCCAGGCCGAAGCGCTCATGCGCGAACTGAAACAGCATCCTCAGCAGCGACTGTTATGGATGGATGTCAGGAACTGGTTTGTTCAGAATCGCCTGCTGGTGGCGGGAGCCGGGCTGATATTGATACTACTGATACTCAATTATATCTGGGTGATGCTGCTGGTGCGACGGCGCGGCAGGCAGCTTGAACGCAGCGCCATCCGGCTGCGCGAGCAGGAGCAGGCCCTTGAAACGGCCCGTCAAATAAGCGTACTCGGCGAAATGACTTCGGGTTTCGCACATGAGTTAAATCAGCCGCTGTCGGCTATCCGGCACTATGCTCAGGGTTGTTCGATCCGCTTGCAGAAGCAGGATCCGCAGCATCCTTTACTGTCGGCGCTGGAGAACATTGATCTTCAGGCGCAGCGCGGGGCGGAGACGCTGCGTAATCTGCGGCTTTGGGTGAGCCAGGCGCAAGGAGAATCCGTTACGGCCGAAAAGTGGGAGAGCGTTCGCATTGTTCAGGCGATTGATAATGTCTGGCAGTGGCTGCACGTGCCGCGACAGTTTCCCGGACTTCGGATGATAAGCAACATAGACCACGCCCTGACCATCGTCTTACCGCCTGTTCTGCTTGAGCAGGTGCTGGCGAATCTGATCCTCAATGCGGCGCAGGCCGGAGCGAAGATGCTGTGGATTGATGCCGTTCGCGATGCCGGAAGCGTGAGGATCGTCCTGCAGGATAACGCCGGCGGTATCGATGACGCGCAGCTAGCGCAGGCATTCCAGCCGTTTAAGAGCAGCCGGCAAGAGGGAATGGGGCTGGGGCTGGTTATCTGTCAGCGGCTGGTGCGTTATGGCCGGGGAGAGATCGGCATAAGGAATCAAACGGCGCCCGATGGACGGCCCGGCGCGGTAGTGGTACTGGCATTCACGCATCAAGAAGAGCGGAGCGACAATGGCGATAATTCATCTCTTAGATGACGATCCGGCAGTGACCCGGGCATGCGCTTTTTTACTGGAGAGCCTGGGCTATGAGGCGGTGTGCTGGGAAGAGGGGGAACGGTTCCTCGCGCAGGCCGATCTGTATCAGGTCGGTGTTGTGCTGCTGGACATGCGGATGCCGGTGCTGGACGGCCAGGCGGTTCACGAGGCGCTGCGTCAGCGCGGTAGTACCCTGGCGGTGGTGTTTTTGACCGGGCATGGCGACGTGCCGATGGCGGTAGAGGAGATGAAACGCGGTGCGGTGGATTTTCTGCAAAAGCCGGTTTCGCTAAAACCGCTGCAGGCGGCGCTGGAACATGGGCTCACGGTCTCCGGCGAGCGCTTTGCACAGAAAAAAGTCGTCGATTGCTATCAGCAACTTACCCCTAAAGAGAGAGAACTTGCGCTGCTGGTGATGAAAGGGCTCATGAATCGGGAGATTGCGCAGGCGATGAGTATTGCCGTACGCACGGTGGAGGTTCATCGGGCGAGGGTGATGGAGAAAATGCAGGCGGGGAGCCTGGCGGAGTTAGTCAGCAAATTACAGCGAGTTACCCGGTGATGGGTTCTCAACATGGCGGTATGGCCGCCGGCACCTACACCGCAGCGGCGTCTATCACAACACAATAAATGGTAGGGAAGAGGGAGGAATATGTAATTGCAAACGATATTCATTTTCATTATTGTTTGCATTCCGTAAAATACTGTAAAGAAAAATTACATGTCTATCGCATCCCTGAAGAAAGCCGTGCGCGGCGCGCTGGTCATTTCGTTTTCTCTGCATGCGCTTTCTGCGTCGGCAAAAGATTTCAGCGAGCGGGAATTCCGCTCTCAGCCTCTTGGCCATGGCGTTTATGAACTGGCCTATGATCGCGGTCAGAAGGCGCTGTATGCCGCCTCCGCGCCCTCATTTGATAAAGATAAAACGGCGGGCGTCGTGTTTCGACTTGCGGCCGACTCTCTGCGGATTGATGAGAAAATCGCCACCGAACGCCGCGCCTTTGCGCTCTCTCTGGATGAAGAAAACCATATCCTGTATTTGGGCAATGCGCTGGATGGTTCGCTGACGCTGCTGGATACGCAGACCAATAGGGTGATTAAAACGCTTCAGCTCAGCGATGATTCAGATCCGGAAAAACAGGCCCACGTCCGCGAAGTGGTGCTGGATAAGCTAAACCGGCGTCTGTATGTGTCAGGGATCGGGCGCAAGGGCCAGGGCCCGCTTTGGGTGGTCGATACCCGCAAGCAGCAGCTAATTGATACGTTGAAGAACATCGACCCGGTGGGGTTTGCCGTTGCTACCGCGGGTGAGAAGGTTTATGCGGTGACCGGCGACGGGGAGTTGGTTACCCTCGATGGCAAAACGTCGAAACTGCTTTCCCGGGTGAAGGTCGACCCGGCTGAATCGGAGCACTATTTCCTCAATATCGCCCTGAACAGCGCCGCCGGAGTCGGATATATCGCCGATACCAATACCCGCGATGTGCTGGTGGTGCGGCTGGACTCCGGCAAGCTGGTCGATCGTATCGCTTCGCCAAACTCCATCGCCGTGCTCTATCACGCCGGGCGCGATGAAATCTATGTGACCCATCGTAACGATCGCTCGATAAGCGTCATCGACGCGAAAACCAACCATCTCAAACACACCATCAAAACGGCGGCCATGCCCAACAGCCTGGTGCTTTCAGCGGATGGCGGAACGCTCTATGCCAGCGTCAAACAGGACGAAAAAAGCGACCAGGCTGACTACGTTCTCAAGATTGATCTAACTAAATTCTAAGGATTTTTTTGTGACGATAAAAACACGCCTGGACGTGGCGATGGCGCTCGCCTTGAATCTACCCGCGGCAGCCTTCGCCGCAGATGGCGCTTCGGTAAACGAAGAGCAGATGGTCGTCACCGCCAGCGGGTTCAGCCAGGAGCGACGCGAGGCGCCGGCGACGATCTCGGTGCTCGATGAGAAGGCGCTGAATACCCGCTCAAACCAGAACATATCCGAAGCGTTGCGCGAGATGCCGGGCGTGCTGGTGGGCAACGGTCACGGCAGCCTGGCGACCGGCGATGTTCAGATGCGCGGTATGGATTCGACCTATACCTCGTATATGGTGAACGGCATCAAGCAATCTACCCGCGAATCTCGTCCCTACGGGCATCATATTGGGACGGAAGCGGCGTTTATGCCGCCGCTGGCCGCTATTGAACGGATTGAGGTCATTCGCGGGCCGATGTCCTCGTTGTACGGCTCTGACGCTATTGGCGGCGTGGTCAACGTCATCACCAAAAAGGCGTATAACCTCGACGCATGGACGGGGGTGCTGGAGGATAATTACTTCCTGCAGGAGAAAAGCGAATACGGCAACACCAACCAGACTAACGCGTTCTTTATGGGGCCGGTAGTGCCGGGTAAACTCGGGGTCAGCGTGGGCGCGGATTATCTTGATCGTCGCGATGATGACAGCCCCACGAAAGAACGTTTTGTTAAACATCAGTCCGGAAATCTGGATGCCACGATTTCTCTGTCGCCAACCGATACCCAGCTCTGGGATCTGAACGCCACCAAAGGCAATCAGGAGAAAACCCATAACGACAAAGAGTGGTACTGGGGTTTTGACCGCGATGCGGCCTCGCTGTCACAGCATGCGTGGTACGGTGATGACCTGCTGGAGGTGAAGAACTTTATCAGCTACGAAAAGGCCCGCACGGAATATCGCGTGCCCGGCATGGACCCGCAGTTTATTAAGCAGAATAATTTTGAGGCCAATAGCGCGAACACCTTTACGCTGGCCGATCACAAGCTGACGTTAGGCGTCAACTTTACGCGCAACGAACTGAATGACACCTTCGGTATCGCGGACAAACAGGCGCCCGGCGTCACCCCGGTCAGTAAAATTACCCGCCACGGCTGGGCGGTATTCGCGGAAGACGCGTGGATGATCGTCCCGGACTTTACCCTGACGACCTCGGCGCGCCTCGATCATGATAGCTATTTCGGTTATCACGTTACGCCTAAGCTGTACGGTAACTGGGCCATTGACGAAACCTGGGCGCTGAAAGGGGGCGTGTCCGCCGGCTATAAAAAACCGGATTTACGCCAGAATAATGCCGGTTTTACCAGCGTCTACGGGGCTTATCCTTATTCTGAAATCGGTATTGGCAACGACGATCTCAAGCCGGAACAAAGCATCAATACCGAGCTGGGCGTGTACTGGCAGCGGGATGCCCTGGCGCTCGACGCCACCCTTTTTTACACCAAATTTAAAGATAAAATCAGCGACCATACCATCTGTACCTCATCGGCTACCCAGAAGTGCCAATACAACGGCTATACCGCCGATAGCGTGTCGCAATATATTAACGTCGGTGATGCGCAGATCTACGGTGTGGAGCTGAACGGCGACTGGCAGGTGACCGCAGCGCTGAAGGCGAACGCCAACTATACCTACACCCACAGCGAACAGAAAAGCGGCGAGTATAAAGGCTATGCGCTAAACGATTTCCCCAGCAGTATGGCCAACGTTTCGCTGACGTGGAACACCACTTCCGATCTGGAACTATGGACCAGGGCCAGCTGGCGCAGCAGATCGCCGGATATCGGCAAGTCCAGCGCAACGGACGCCTACGCGCTGGTGGATTTAGGCGCGCGTTACCACCTGACTAAGCGCGTCACCCTGATGAGCGGGATCTACAATCTGTTTGATGTAAATCCGGTTTACACCACCGCCTACCGGCAGACGGCGATGCTGGAAGGGCGGCGCTATAATTTCGGCGGGCGCATTGAGTTCTGACAATGAAGCAGGGGCCGAATGGCCTCTGCGAAAGGATCCCACAAAGATCTGTCAGGGCCTGAAGTCCAGAACGACATGACTGAATGTTTGATAGGTTTTTTCGTCTGGCGCAGGCGGGATTGTGGCTTGTTTCAGCGCGGACATCACCTCCGCGCATAGCGCCGGATCGCCGTTCTCGACCGTTGGATTCTCCACCGTCCCGTCACGCTGTAGCGTTAAGCGCACCGAGCATGTTTGCCCTTGCCAGGACGCCGGCTGGTCTATCTTAGCGAAGATAGCCTTCTGGATCTGGGTCAGATAGCGTGAGGCATTGGCCTGCGGTGAAGTATCTGAACCCGTTTGATAATCGCGAAGTATCTTATCCACTTCTGCCGATATTTTAGCGTCTTCGGTGCTGTCCGGCGCAGAAGCACTACCCGAGCAGGCGGAAAGGAGTAAAGCGAGGGGGCAAATGAGCAGCGGGCTGATTTTCACGAACATGGTAATGCCTCCTTGCTGGCGATGAGCTATTCCGGATGCGAGGCGGTTATCCTCTGTTATTCCGCGATTTTATTCAAACGCTAATCGCTGATTTTTCCTGCGGCGGATTGAACGCGCGGCAGCGGCATTAAGTGACACTGTCACGTATTTTTTTCCTTCGCCGCGGCCGATTTACGCCATCCAGTCGCGAATCAGGTTCCCGTACAGCTGTTCAGCCTCTTCCAGCCGGCTGAGCAGGCAGTACTCGTCGGTTTGATGAGCCATAGACGGCTCGCCGGGGCCGAGAATGATACAGGGCGGATTGCCCAACGCCGGCAGCAGCAGCGAGGCGTCGGTAAAGTAGGGCACCACCCGCGGCTCAAGCGGCCGATCGTGCAGCGGCTGGCAACGCTGATAAACCTGTTTTATCCACGCGTGATCCTGTTCGCTGAGTACCGCGGGCAGATCGACCAGCGTCGACACCGTGACGCTCTCGCCAAGCAGCGTGGTCAACCGCTGGCGGATGGTGGCGTGCTGTAAATCAGGCGCGCTGCGGATATCGACATCGAAACGCGTGCGGTCCGGCACGGAATTAATATTTAGCCCGCCTTCAATACGTCCGACGTTTACCGTGGGCTGCTTCATCAGCGGATGCGGCGCGCCCGGCGAAAAATGTTGGATTTTAGCCAGCGCATCCGCCGCCAGATAGATAGCATTAATCCCCAGCTCCGGCATCGCGCCATGGGCAGTTTTTCCCCGCGTTTCGCAGCGTAACCAGAGCGCGCCTTTATGGCCGATAACCGGATAATTGGCGGTGGGCTCGCCGACGATCAGCGCGCCCACTTCCGGCAACGGCGCGGAGGCGATCAGCGCCCGCGCGCCGTCGCAGCCCGTTTCTTCCCCGCCGGTAATCAGCAATACCGCGCCGCGCCCGGCGAGGATCGTTTCCCGCTGCTGAACGCAGGCGACGGCAAACGCCGCTATCGCCGCTTTCATATCGCTGGACCCGCGTCCATAAAGGCGCCCGTCTTCCATCTGCGAGCCGAAAGGGTCGTACCGCCACCGGGCATTTCCCAGCGGCACGGTATCCAGATGCCCGGTAAAGGCCAGCGGTTTACCAGGCGTTGCCCCGGGGAGCCAGGCGATCAGATTGCTGCGACTCTCGCCGAATGACGACAGCGAAACTGCAAAACCGTTAGCGTTAAGCCAGTCGGCAAAGTACCGCATGCAGTCCGCTTCGCTGCCCGGCGGGTTGATGGTGTTAAAGCCCAGCAGCTGCCGGGCGAGTTCAAGGGTGGTGGTCATCAGCGATGTTCCGTCAGCCAGTCAAGGCAGTTAATCCACAGCTGGCGATAGCCGGGCCATTTGGCAAACTCTTCCGGCAGCCAGTGTGCCGACATATCGCTGGTCCACACCAGCGAGCGACCCTGTTGATATTCGCGAACGGCCAGCAGCGGATGACCGGTACCGGCGACCGTCGCCAGCAGTTTGCCCTCCGGATGCATTTCGACTTCGTTATAACCCAGCAGCCACGGCCATTCGCCCGGAATATCGTTAAACAGGGCGTGGGATTCCGTCACCTCGGCATAGCAACCTTCCGGCGTTTCAATGCGATCGTCCCATGCCAGGCAGCGGACCGGCAGCACTTTCTCCACCGCGGTATTACGATAACGCGCGCCGCCGTTGATTCCCTGGAAGCTGTAATAGCCGCCGATCATCATCAGCGACCCGCCGCCGGCCACGTAGTCATGCAAAAGCGTCAGACGGTTGGCGGTTCGGCGGCTTTTCAGCCAGGTGTCCGGATGCAGCAGCAGCGTATTGGCGCCGATATCCGACAGAATAATCGCATCCCACTGCAGCAGCGCTTCCAGCGTCAGCGGAAAGTCTGTCGCCGCCGCGTGGGCGGGCATGTAGGTAATGGCGTAGGCACTGTCCGCGAGCGCCGCCAGAAAATCCGTCGCGCCGGTGTGCCAGGTGGCGGTGGCGAACTGATCGAAGCCTTTAACGTGTGTTGACGTGCTGGTCCAGGATTCACCGACCAGTAAGATTTTTTTCTGCATTATGACTTTCCTTTTATCCGCCGAAGACCCGTTGGGGATTTCCAATCATCAAGGTTTCAAGCTGTTCGCCGCTGACGCCGTGGCGCCGCAGGCGGGGTACAAAATGCTTGAGTATGTAGCCGTAACCGTGGCCGCCGTAGCGGGTGAGCATGGTTTTCAGGAAGACGTCCTGCGACAGCAAAATTTGCTGGATATAGCCGTCGCCAATCAGCTCGCGAATCGCGCGGGCGTTCTCCTCGTCGGAGGGCGACTGCGCCGACTCGTCGGCGTAGTAATAGCTCATGCCGATCATGTCGTATTCGAGAAACGCCCCGCGCTGCGCCAGTTCCCTCTGGTAGCGCTTATCGGCAAAGCTGGGATTCATATGGCACAGCACCGTATGGCGCAGATCGGCGCCTTCCTGCTCGAGAATGTCCAGTACGCGGTGACCCAGCCGTTCCCAGCCGGGCAGGTGGACCTCGATCGGCACGCCGGTCGCGGCGCTGGCCCGGCCCGCAGCGCGCAGGGATTTCTCCTCATCCGGGGTAAAGCGGCTTGAGATACCGATTTCGCCGATGAGTCCGGCGAGCACCTCCGGTTTCTCTTCCGCGCCGCCAAGATCGTAGATTAGCCGCTCGGTCAGCCGTTCAACGCTGCTGGTTCTAACCCACTCGGGGTGCGAGGGTTCCAGATAGAGGCCGGTGCCCATAATAATGTTCAGGCCGGTCAGACGGGCGATACGCGCCAGCGCTTTGGGATCGCGGCCAATGCCGATATTGGTCGGATCGACTACCGTTTCCCCGCCAAGGGCGCGATATTTCGTCAGCTCTTCAATCGCGACGTCGACGTCAAACAACTGACAGTTATCGCGGCTCATCAGCGGGTTCAGCGACAGTTCGCCGAGGTTTTCCATTTTCACCGGCATTTCGGCAAGATGGCGATCGCTACAGCAGCAGGGCGGCACCCATTTGCCGGAGGCATCCAGCAGAATATGCTCATGCATCAGCGTCACGCCCATTTCACTTATCGGCAGCGGGCCGAGCACCGTCATCACGTAACCGCTGCTGACGCCGACCGGCAGCGGGTCGGGATGGCGAAAAATTGATCCTTTCATCTGCTATCCTTTTGCCGCGGAGCGCGCGGGGTTGAGAATGCGGGTGTTCAGCCAGATAGCCAGCAGGATAATAGTGCCGGTGGCGATCTGGGTGTAGAACGGCGAAATATGCGACAGGATCAGCCCGTTCTGAATCACCGCAATCGACAGCGCGCCCAGCAGCGTGCCGATAATGGTGCCGAAGCCGCCAAACAGGCTGGTACTGCCGAGCACCACAGCGGCGATGACCTGCAGTTCAAAACCTTCGCCCTGGTTGGAGGAGCCGCTGCCGAGGCGCGCGGTGATAATCATCCCCGCCAGCGCGGCGGCCATGCCGCTGATGATATAGACCTTCATGGTGACCGCTTTGGTGTTAATCCCGCTGCGTCGCGCGCCTTCGGCGTTGGCGCCGATAGCCGTCACGTAGCGGCCAAAACGCATATGGTTGAGAACGATGTGCCCGATAAGCAGAATCATAATGCCGATCAGCGCAGGCATAGGGATTCCCACAACCCACGCGCGGCCAATAAAGGTAAACAGGCTGTCAGCCGGAACCGGGATCGAGTAGCCCTGGGTGACCAATAGCGCGATGCCGCGAACCACGGCCAGGGTGGCGAGGGTGACGATAAACGCCGGTATGCCCTCATAGGCGATAAAGAAGCCGTTGATGGTGCCCACCAATCCGCCGAGCAGCAGGCCGCCGAGCAGTACCATCGGCCACGGCAGTCCCCAGTTATTCAGAGCGATAGCGGAAAGCGCGCCGACCAGCGCGAGGGTGGAACCCACCGACAGGTCGATGCCGCCGGTGGTAATGACCAGGGTCATTGCCGTCGCGACGATCAGCAGCGGAGCGCTCTGACGGATAATGTTGAGCCAGTTGGTGCCGGTGAGAAAGTTGCTGGTGATCAGCGAGAACACCACGCAGCAGAAGACGAAAAAGAGCGCGATGCTGACCACGCCGGAGTGGTTATGCAGCAGGCGGCGCGGCAGCGAATGCTGGATCATGCGGGAGCTGCTTAAGTTCATGATACTCATCCTGTTACCTCAATGTGCGGCCGCAGAGCGGGCGGTGAATTTTTCGCCCACAATCAGGTTAACGATATCGCTCAGGCTGGTGTCGGCCACTCGTCGGTCGGCGACGTTGGTACCTTCATACATCACCATGATCCGGTCGCAGACCAGAAACAGGTCCTGCAGGCGGTGGGTAATCAGAATCACGCTCACGCCGCGAGCGGAAACGCGGCGAATCAGCTCCAGCACCGCCTCAACTTCCGCGACGGCCAGCGCGGCGGTGGGTTCATCCATAATCAGCACTTTCGGGTCAAAGGCCGCCGCGCGGGCGATGGCAATGGCCTGACGCTGGCCGCCGGAGAGATTTCGCACCAGCAGGCGGGTATCCGGAATGGAGATCCCGAGTCCTTTAAGCATCTCCCGGGCGTCGGCGTGCATTTTGGCCTCGTCGAGAAAGGGGATACCGAGGACCGATTTCATCGGCTCGCGGCCCATAAACAGATTGCCCGCGACGTCGACCGTGTCGCACAGCGACAGATCCTGGTAGACCATCTCGATATGGCAGCGGCGCGAATCGGCCGGATTAGCGAACTGCTGCTGTTCGCCGTCGATGCGAATCGTGCCGCCGGAGGGGATCACCGCCCCCGAGAGTACTTTGGTCAGGGTGGATTTCCCCGCGCCGTTATCGCCCACCAAGCCCAGCACCTCGCCCGGAGCCAGCTCGAGATTGACTCCGCGCAATGAACGTATCGACCCGTAGGTCTTGGTGATGTTGATCATCTCCACCCTTGGCGGGGTAGTGTGTGGCTGCTGCATCTGATAACTCCCATCGCTGTTGCCGGGAAAATGTTCGCCATTCTGCGGAAAATGCCCCCTCCGACACGGTTTACATGCTAGTAAACCGGTTTACCTGCGGAGTGGAGCACTCGCCAACACAGTCAGGACAAACGCTACGTAAGATATTTGTTCGCCAGTAAGAACATTGCAGCATCCGTGCCAGGGCAGGAACAACACAGCAGCCCTGTAACTTAACCATATGTAATCAATAGAGTTTATTGATTACATTCCGGTAAACCGGTTTACTGATTATAGTGAACAGATTGTAAATCGATCGTTTTTTGCGCCAAAACTGGGCGCTTTTGCGCCATTTTGGGACGCGCTTAACAAATCTTGATTGAGTCGCGACCGATCCATTCTACCGGCAGGCGGGTTTCTGCCGGGATATCCTGGTCGTTGTTCAGCAGGCGCATCATGATATTCACCGCGGTGCGGCCCAGTTCGCGGGCGGGCTGGCGGATAGTTGAGATACGCGGCTGGGTGAAATCGGCATAGTTGGCGTCATCGAAGCCGACCAGCGACAGCGCCTCCGGCGCCTGAAGCCCGCTGGCGCGCAGCCCGTCAAGCAGACCCAGCACCAGGTAGTCGCTGGCGGCGAAGACGGCGGTCGGGCGAAGCGGCTGGCTAAACAGGTAACGCAGCGCCTGCTGGCCGAACTCGCGCTGGTAGTCGCCGTACATCACCCATTCGGGCGGCCAGCTCAGACCGGCCTGCTCCATCGCGGTGCAGAAGCCCTGATAGCGCTCGCGGACGCTCATCAGCTTGTCGGGACCGCCGACGAAGGCGATATGGCGGTGTCCGGCGGCGATCAGCTTTTCGGTGGCGATCCGCCCGCCCTGAACGTTATCGGCAAACACCTTTGGCACCGTACTGCCGGGTATATCTTCATCCAGCAGGACAATGCGTTCGTGACGCTGGACCTCTTTGCGCAGCAGGCCGTTATCAGGGCGGTTAGTGGTGAACAGCAGGCCATCGACCTGGCAGGTATCCAGCCAGCGGATGAACTGGCACTCCTTTTCCGGATTATTGCGGGTGATGCACAGCACCAGGCTATAACCGCTGGCGGAAGCGGCCTCTTCGGCGGCGTCGGCCAGCTCGGCAAAGAAGGGGTTGGTGATATCGGGCAGCACCAGGCCGAGCGTCTCGCTGCCGCCTTTGCTAAGACGGCGCGCCAGGCTATTACCGCGATAGTCCAGTTCGCGAATCGCCGTTTCGATACGGTCGATGGTGTCCTGCGGCAGCACAATACTGTTGTTCATATAGCGCGACAGGGTGGCTTTCGACAGTCCCGCCAGCTTTGCGACATCGGATAACAATACGCGTTTTATACTCATTTCCTGCGCCATTTCTGCCAGAATCGGCTATCTGTAACATAGTTAAGCGCGCTGGATACAGCAATTTCTCTGCCCACAATCGCCTCAAATAAACGCTTGACAAATTTTAATCTGCGGAGAATTGTATAGGCAGTTTACCGCATCATCCGGGAAGTCATTCCCAAACCCGTTTAAGTCATTCCAGTCGCGCGCCGACACGGACCGGTTGCCGGAATGAAGTTAAACAGGTATTCGCCGAACGATCGATGATGGTTCTGGCCACATAGACGATATTTGCCCGCCAAAAAATAATCCTTCTGCGTTCGCATGCGGCGCGGAACTCTGCTGGCTATCACCTATTCCCGACGAGGATACTGATGATGTTATTTAACACCGGAAAACTGCGTTTACTTGCTGTCGCCACGACGATGCTGGCATCAATGAGTTTTATTTCGACCGCCGGCGCGGCCGCTCCGACTTATGCCCTGGTCCAAATCAATCAGCAGGCGCTGTTCTTTAATCTGATGAATAAAGGCGCGCAGGATGCGGCAAAAGCCAGCGGCAAAGATTTAGTGATATTTAACTCTAACGATAATCCCGTGGCGCAAAATGACGCCATTGAAAACTATATTCAGCAAGGCGTTAAAGGCATTCTGGTTGCCGCTATCGATGTTAACGGAATTATGCCCGCGGTAAAAGAAGCCGCCGCCGCTAACATTCCGGTGATTGCGATTGACGCCGTATTACCGGCTGGACCACAGGCGGCCCAGGTCGGCGTTGATAATATTGAAGGCGGCAGAATTATTGGTCAATACTTCGTGGACTACGTGCAAAAAGAGATGGGCGGCCAGGCGCGGCTGGGGATCGTCGGCGCGCTGAACTCGGCTATTCAGAACCAGCGGCAGAAAGGGTTCGAAGAGACGCTGAAAAGCAATCCGAAGATCACCATCGCTAACGTTGTCGACGGGCAGAACGTGCAGGACAAAGCAATGACCGCGGCGGAAAACCTGATCACCGGTAACCCGGACCTGACGGCGATATATGCCACCGGCGAACCCGCGCTGCTCGGCGCGATCGCCGCCGTGGAGAACCAGGGGCGCCAGAAGGACATTAAAGTCTTTGGCTGGGATCTGACGGCGAAGGCGATTTCCGGTATTGACGGCGGCTACGTGACCGCCGTACTGCAGCAGGACCCGGAAAAGATGGGCGCCGAAGCCCTGAAGGCGCTGAACAGCATCACTTCGGGTAAAACCGTGCCGAAAACCATTCTGGTTCCGGCGACGGTGGTGACCAAAGCGAACGTCGATTCCTACCGTTCGCTGTTTAAGTAAGTCAGCGCGCGCCGCCCGTGGTTAACAGGGCGGCAAGCTCATGGCTGCCGGGAAACGCGCTGAGCGTCCCCCGGCGGCTAACGGTAATGGCGGCAGCCCGGCTGGCGTGCGCCAGCGCCAGCGCATCCGGCGCGACGCCGCGCAGCAGGGCGGAGGCCAGCATCACGGCGAGGAACGTGTCGCCCGCCCCGGTAGTATCAAGCGCCTCGGCGGGCACGGCGGGACAAAACTGGCGCTGGCCCTCCTGGAGCAGCCAGGCGCCGGCGGCGCCCTGGGTAATGACTAAGCTTTTCACCCCGTATGGCTGGAGCAGCTCGGCCTCAGATTCATTGACCACCGCGATGTCGATGAGCGGCCACAGATGGCAAAAGTCAGGATTGACGGGCGAGGGGTTGAATACCGTCGTCATACTGCGGCTTTTGGCGTACTGGAACAGCGCCCGCGTTTTGTCCAGGGAGAAATTGCCCTGCTGTAGCAGAATATCGCCGGCGACGGCATCCGCGATATGCGGAATAATCTCATCCAGGCGGAATGTATCCGCGGCGGCGGTAGTGGTAATAATGGCATTGTCGCCGTCAGCGCTATTTAAAATAATCGAGGTATCGCTATGTTGATTGAAATGACCGTCGGGTAGTAAGGTCAGTGGTTCATTTTTTATCTGCTGACGGATCCACACGCCGTTGCTGTCATTTCCCGTGGCGGCAATTAGGCGCGTTTCTATTCCGCAGCGGGCTAATATAATCGCCTGGTTCGCGCCTTTACCGCCGATATCCTGCGAAACTTTAACGCCGTGAATTGAAGCGCCTTTTTTCGGTATATCCGGAATGGACCAGGTTTCATCTACGGTAATATTACCGGTAACGTAAACACGCATAGTGTTCCCTTAACAGGATGGATAAGATGATTGCTATCTCAGCAGAAAAAACGAATGCAATACAAGCTATTTTTTCACGCAGCAAAGCGGTTATTGGAGTTATTCATTGCGATCCTTTTCCCGGCGCGCCTAAATATCGAGGGAAATCAGTCTCTGATATTATTGAGCGCGCGCTTCGCGATGCTGAAAATTATATTTCAGGCGGCGTTCACGGACTGATTATTGAAAACCACGGGGATATTCCTTTTTCCAAACCTGAGGATATCGGTCACGAAACTTCCGCGCTAATGGCGGTGATTACCGAGAAAGTGCGCGAGCGTTTTGCTGTGCCGCTGGGCATTAACGTCCTGGCGAACGCGGCGATCCCGGCGATGGCTATCGCCCTGGCGGGCGGAGCCGATTTCGTCCGCGTAAACCAGTGGGCCAACGCCTATATCGCCAACGAAGGATTTATTGAAGGGGCGGCCGCTAAGGCGCTGCGCTACCGCAGTATGCTGCGCGCTGAGCATATTCGCGTTTTTGCCGATAGCCACGTCAAGCACGGTAGCCATGCCATCGTTGCCGATCGTTCGATTCAGGAGCTGACGCGCGACGTCGATTTCTTCGAGGCTGACGCGGTGATTGCCACCGGTCAGCGTACGGGCGATAGCGCCACGATGGCGGAAATAGACGAGATCCGCGCGGCGACGGAGCTACCGCTGCTGGTGGGCTCGGGGGTGACGCCGGCCAACGTGCGCCAGATCCTCGGACGGACTCAGGGGGTTATCGTGGCCAGTACGATGAAGGTCGACGGCGTGTGGTGGAACGATGTTGAGCTGGCCCGGGTGAAGCATTTTATGTCAGTCGCGCAGGCCGCGCTCGAGGAGGCATAATGGAAGCGTTTAGCGAACGCCTGCTGCGCGAGCATCAGCCGGTGTGGCAGGCGATGCAGCGGCATCGTTTTGTGGTTGATATCGAAGAGGATCGGCTGGCGCCTGCCGTCTTCAACCGCTATCTGGTATTTGAGGGCAACTTTGTCGCGACGGCAATCGCGATTTTTGCCCTCGGGGTCAGCAAAGCGCCGGGTATTCATCAGCAGCGCTGGCTGATTGGCGTGCTGAATGCTCTGGTTGACACCCAGATCGCGTGGTTTGAACAGGTGTTGTCAGAGCGGCGGGTCGATCCCGCTGCGTACCCGGACGATCTGCCCGGCGTGCGGCGCTTTCGCGACGGCATGCTGCGAACCGCCCGGGAGGGCAGCTACGAGCAGATCGTGACGATGATGTTCGGTGCGGAATGGATGTACTACGTCTGGTGCCGGGGGGTAAGCGAGCATCGCCAGAGCGACGCGGACGTCCGGCGCTGGGTGGAGATGCACGCCGAGGACGAATTTTATCAGCAGGCGCTCTGGCTGAAGAACGAACTCGATCGCTGCGCCATGACGCTGAGTGAAAGCGAAAAGCAGGCGCTGTCGGCGCTTTACGGCGATGTGCTGCAGTGGGAAATTGATTTCCATCACGCCGCGTACGAAGCGTAGCCGCGAGGTGAATAACAGGGGCGCCTGAAGCGGCGCCTCCTGAACGCTGATACACTGAGCGGATCGATCGCTGTTTACAGGGAAACCATGAAATATCAGAACCTCTTGCAAAGCGTGTTGTTAAACGACCCGATGAGAATGAACGCGCTGTACGCCGTGCAGGCGCTGGAACTCAACGATGGCTGGATTGGCGCCGGCTTTGTCAGAGATGCGGTCTGGGATCATCTGCACGGCTACGGGCAAAGGCCAGTTTCGGGTGATGTGGATGTTGTCTGGTTCGACGCGAAAAGCGCGACTTCCGCCTGTGATAGCGCGCTGGAAGAGAGGCTTAGCCAGCAAAACTCCGTTTTTAACTGGTCGGTGAAAAATCAGGCCAGAATGCATCAACGCAACGGACATCAACCTTATCGTTCAACGGAGAATGCGCTGCTGTACTGGCCTGAAACCGCGACGGCTATCGCGGTCAGATTGGGAGCAACAGATCATGTTGAGGTTATCGCGCCCTACGGGCTGGACGATCTCTTTGAGCTCCGTCTGCGGCCAACGCCGGTATTTGCGCAGCATAAGCTGGCTATTTTCAGCCAGCGCGTCGCGGAAAAACGGTGGCTACAGCGTTATCCCGGCCTGCGGCTTCTCGTCCCGACATAACGCAAAGCCGCTGTTCGCCTGGTTTTCGTCAAAAGCGCCAGTCGGCCGCGGTTGAAAGCGCGACAAACGGGCCCGCCAGCGTTCGGTTGTGATGGCCAATGATGTCCTTAGCGGATAAATGAGGATTATCGATTGTGGTATGCGCATCGGAAATCAGCACGGCCGTGAATCCCAGTTCCGGCGCTGCCCGGCAGGTGGTATCGACGCAAAACTCTGTTTTCATCCCGGCAATCACCAGCTGCTTTACGCCTCTCTGCGTAAGCTGGCGCTGTAATTCGGTGTCGCGAAAGCCGCTGGGATACGTTTTGGTTAAGACGATATCCCGTTCAACGTCCACATCCAGCTCGGCTATCAGCCTGGTTAACGGGCTGCTCGCAGAGAAGGGGGAGCCGTCGGGTCCGACGTGGCGAATAAAAAAGATCGGTACCTGTGACTGCCTGGCTTTAGCGATGAGCAGAAGAATATTTGTCAGAACGGCATCAGCGGAATGAGGAGAAGCCGGACCGCGGAAAAGCCCCTCCTGCATATCAATAATCACTAGCGCATGTTCAGATGAAATCATGGGGCGTGTCTCCATTCAGTATGTGATGAACGGAGAGCTGTTTGTCCCCGTCCGCTTTAACGGGGAGTGCGGTTCTGTTCTGTCAGGTTCCAGCCACAGATACGCACACGCCGCCGCAGGTTGCGGTGGTGGTGCGTGTCGTTGTTGAATAGGCTAGATGAATCATTTTCTGACCTTATTATTCATTGAAGATCAATAACCAGAAACGGACGGAACCGCTTAAAACTACACGCCTTATACGATGAAGGTCAACTGCTGATTTCATGACATGTCGCCCGGCCAGAATACAGACTTTCCTGCCATTGCCGGGCAAATATCCTGCACTTTGACGCTTATTGATTATACTTTGATGGCAGGTTGTGCTGCTTCAGGCGGCCGCCGCGTTGGCGGGGTATCAAAACGTATATCCTGGAATTGACTTAGCGGCTGTTGATGAAAATGCGATCATGAAACAGTCATGGAGGTATGGAACGATGGGATTATTAAATTTTGTCAAAGAAGCGGGCGAGAAAATATGGGACGCCGTCTCCGGCGGCAGCAAGGAAGATAAGGCCGACAAGCTGAAAAAACATATTGATGGTCTTAATCTTCCCGGCGCCGAAAAGGTCAATATCGATGTTGCGGACGACGGCACCGCGACGGTTACCGGCGATGTCGGTTCGCAAGAAGATAAGGAAAAAATTCTGGTGGCGGTAGGTAACGTCACCGGCGTTGGTCAGGTTAATGACAGTGTGAAGGTGACGCAAAGCGGGGCGGAAAGTCGTTATTACACGGTCAAATCCGGCGACACCCTGAGCGCCATCTCTAAAGCGATGTATGGCTCCGCCAATGAGTATCAACGTATTTTTGAAGCCAACAAACCGATGCTGACGCATCCCGATAAAATCTATCCGGGCCAGGTGCTGATTATTCCGGCTAAGTAAGCGGTGAATTCCTTCGGCAGCAGGCCGTTTACATTTTACCCGGCTAACCCTGTTTAAGATGAAAAGTGCCAGCAAGCTGGCACTTTGTTTTCCCGGTTTCGGGCGCTTATCGTGCGTCGGCCAGCGCCAGCTCGGCCTCTTGCTGCTGGGTGTTCTTCCGCTGTTGCTCCAGCTCCAGCGCGCCGCGATGAGAAAGGTAGCAGAACAGAATGCAGCAGACGATCCCGCCCATCAGCAGATAGAACCCGCCGTGCCAGCCCATTTTATCCACCATCACGCCAAACAGGCTGGTGCCTAAGGATGCGCCAAAGATGTAGCTCATAAATCCGCGCAGGCCAACGGCTGAACCGACGGCAAAGCTGGGCACAATTTCCATAGTCTGGACGGAGGCCAGAAACTGCGGCACGTAAATCAGGCAGCCCACTATCGCCGCGAACACCGTCACCATCAGCAGAGATTCGCTTTTCCAGTAGCCGATCAGGCAGATGAAAATCAGCGCCATACAGATCATGGCTAACGGCATCCGACGTCCTTTGAACAGTTTGTCGGAGAGCCAACCGGCCAGCAGGGTGGAGGGAATCGCCGCCCATTCAAAAAACAGAAACGCGACGCTCATCTGTTCTTTGGAAAAATGTTTCACCGTCAGCAGATAGATGGGCAGCCAGCTGATCATGCCGAAACGCACCATATAGACGAACACATCCACAAAGGAGACATACCAGGCGTTTTTATTGCGCAGAACGTAGGTGCAGAAGATCTGCAATGCGCTCATGTTTTCCGGCGCTTTTACGGCGTGTTTAGCGTTAAGCACCACCTTTTCTTCCGGCATCATCTCTTCCAGCGCAGGCAGGCCTTCTTCACGCGGCGAGCCTTTACCCAGCGCCAGTACGCTCAGAGCGAACACCACCGCCACGCAGGCCGGGACGATGTAGCTGGCGCTCTGCCAGTGCTCACTGCCGAGGATAGCGAACGCGGCGCCGACGATCGGGGCGACAATCCCGCCGCCGACATTGTGGGAAATGTTCCAGAACGCCCCCACGCGACCGCGCTCCCGACGCGGGAACCAGTTAGCGATAGTGATAAAAGAGGGGCCGACGCCCATCCCCTGAAACAGGCCGTTGAGGACCACCAACGCAGCGAAGATCCAGAATGCGGTGCTGAACCCCAGGCCAACGTTGACGATAGCGCACAACACCAGGCCGCAGGCCATAAAGACTTTCGGACTGGCTTTATCCGCCAGGCTGCTCATGATGCCTTTGCTTATCCCATACGCAATGAGCATACAGCTGCTGAGCAAACCGATTTGCGTGGCGCTAAGATCTAACTGTTCTTTCAGATAAGGCGTGGATAACGTGAAGTTGTTGCGCACAATATAGTACGCCAGATAGCCCAGAAATACGCTTAGCAGCGCCTGAATACGGTATCGGCCATAAGTTGCCTGCACTTTTTCAGCAGGCACTTTATTCGCCGACGGCCCTTTTTTTAATATTGATAACATGTCGTCACCTGTATTTTATATTGCTATGAAGATCAGGAGTGGTCGGCATGCAGAGTGAAATAAGCGGGTATAAAATTCAAATCATCAAAATGGGTCAAAACTGACTCAAATTGATGAATTAAGGCGTTATTTTTGACACGTTGAGCATTAATGAAATTGCGGGTAATTAATTTTACGCGGATTTTATGTCAGGCTTGTGCGGATATTAACAAATTCCACATTCATTATCTGGTAATCTTTCCTGAGGTTTCCGGTTGCCAAAACAACTATTTTTCCGCTGGCGATGATTAATCCGCCCGGCGTCATAAACGGGTAAGTTTTGTCTCAACGCTATTTTTTCGGTATTTCAATATTTATGAACGGGATCACAAACAGGTTTTTTCGTCGGGGCGGGATGCTCAGCAAAACGTGGGCGCTGTGGCTGCTGGCCGCCGGGTTTAGTCCCTGTACGGCGCAAAGCGAAGAACTGGTGATGGCGACAACGTTTTCTCCCGGCGCCACCGCGTGGATTATCGCGCGCTGGCAAACCGAGCCGGGGTCGGTGATGATTCGTACGCTCAACCGCACCAGCGCCTCGCTGGAACAGCTGCTTGATACGGCAAATGCGGAAAACGTTGATCTGGTTCTGACCTCATCACCGATGCTGCTGCAGCATCTTCAGGAACATCAAAAGCTGGCGCCGTTCAACGGCGCGCCGGCAGGCAGCCAACATTTGGTGCCGGAATCCATCCGTTCAACGTCCGTCGCCGTGGCGATGTCGGGATTCGGTTTACTGATTAACCGCTCGGCGTTGACGACGCGGCATCTGCCCGCCCCAGCGGACTGGGACGATCTCACCGACCCTCGCTATCAGGGGGCGCTGCTGATGAGCAGCCCGTCGCGCTCGGACACCAATCATCTGATGGTAGAGTCGCTGTTGCAGCAAAAAGGCTGGGTTAAAGGATGGCAGACGTTGTTGGCAAGCGCGGGAAATCTGGTCACGATTTCATCGCGCAGCTTTGGCGTGGCGGATAAAATTAAAAGCGGGCTGGGCGTAGCCGGTCCGGTAATTGATAACTATGCCAATCTGCTGTTGAATGATCCGCATCTGACCTTTACCTATTTTCCGCAGTCGGCCGTTTCGCCAACCTATGTCGCGGTGCTCAAAAACAGCCAGCACGCCAGCGAAGCGCGGCGCTTTATTCGCTATCTGCTCAGCCCGGAAGGGCAGCGGATCCTCGCCGATGCCAATACCGGAAAATACCCGGTGACGCCGCTGGCGGCAGGCAATCCGCGGTGGGCGCAGCAGGCGCGGCTGATGAATCAACCGCCGTTGAACTATCGCCTGATCCTCAAGCGTCAGCGTCTGGTTCAGCGGATGTTTGATACGGCCATCAGCTTTCGTCTCGCCCAGCTGAAAGATGCCTGGCGGGCGCTGCACAGCGCGGAAGCCCGTCTTAAGCGTCCGCTGCCCGAGATACGCGCGTTGCTAACCGGTGTCCCGGTCGACCCGGCGAGCAGTGAGGATGAAGCCTGGCTGGCGCAGTTCGACAATAAGAGCTTTGCCGAGCAGCAAATGATGGAGTGGCAGCTCTGGTTTCTCAATAACCAGCGTCAGGCGATCGCAAAACTGGAAGAACTCAAATGATGGGCCGGTCCATGCTGCAACGTTTGCGACAAATCAGCATCAGCACCAGCCTGCGCGGGGCTTTTCTGATGGGCGCGCTGCTGACGCTGATTGTCAGCGGCGTCAGCCTCTATTCATGGCATGAGCAAAGCTCGCAGATACGCTATTCGCTGGACGAGTATTTTCCCCGCATCCATTCTGCTTTTCTGATTGAAGGCAATCTCAATCTGGTGGTCGATCAGCTCAATGAGTTTCTGCTGGCGCCGAATACCACGGTGCGCCTGCAGCTGCGTAACCAGATTATTCAGCATCTGGATAAAATAGAGCGGCTGAGCCAGGGGTTGTCACCCGCGGAACGCCAGCAGCTGGCGGTGATTCTACAGGACAGCCGCGCGCTGCTGTCGGAGCTGGATCGCGTGCTCTACAACATGTTTCTGGTACGCGAAAAGGTGGGGGAACTCTCGGCGCGTATCGACTGGCTGCACGATGATTTTACCACTGAGCTGAATTCACTGGTGCAGGACTTTACCTGGCAGCAGGGAACGCTGCTCGATCAGATAGAAGCCCGCCAGGGCGACGCGGCGCAGTACCTGAAGCGTTCCAGAGAAGTCCAGAACGAACAGCAGCAGGTCTATACGCTGGCCCGCATTGAGAATCAAATCGTTGACGACCTGCGCGACAGGCTTAATGAACTGAAATCCGGAAATGATGACGGCATGCTGGTGGAGACGCATATCCGCTATCTCGAAAACCTGAAGAAAACGTCGGATGAAAATATTCGCGCGCTGGACGACTGGCCGAGCACGATCACGCTGCGACAAACGATTGATGAGCTGCTGGAAATCGGCATGGTGAAAAATAAGATGCCGGATACCATGCGCGACTATGTTACGGCGCAAAAAGCGTTAATGGACGCCAGCCGGGCCAGAGAAGCCACGTTGGGGCGCTTCAGGACGCTGCTTGAGGCCCAGCTTGGCAGCAGTCATCAGCAAATGCAGATGTTTAATCAGCGTATGGGGCAGATTGTCCGCGTGAGCGGCGGGTTGATTCTGGTGGCGACGCTGCTGGCGCTGCTGCTGGCGTGGGTGCTGAATCATTATTTCATCCGATCGCGGCTGGTGAAACGCTTTACCGCGCTGAACCAGGCGGTGGTGCAGATTGGTTTAGGCCGGACGGATGCCACCATTCCGGTTTATGGCCGGGATGAGCTGGGGCGTATTGCCGGTTTGCTTCGCCATACGCTGGGTCAGCTTAACGCGCAAAAACAGCAGCTTGAACAGGAGATTGGCGAGCGAAAAACGATTGAGGCCGATCTTCGCGCCACCCAGGACGAGCTGATCCAGACCGCTAAACTGGCGGTGGTGGGGCAGACGATGACCACCCTGGCGCATGAGATCAACCAGCCGCTGAACGCGCTGTCGATGTATCTGTTTACGGCAGGACGGGCGATTGAGCAGGGACAGACGGCGCAGGCGCGGGCGACGTTAAGTAAAGCGGAAGGGTTGATTAACCGCATTGACGCGATTATCCGCTCGCTGCGTCAGTTCACCCGCCGCGCTGAACTGGAAACGCCGCTGCATCCGGTTGATTTGCGTCAGACGTTTACGGTGGCGTGGGAACTGCTGGCGATGCGCCATAAGCCGCAGCAGGGGACGCTGAAGATACCGGATGAAACCGTCTGGATCCGCGGCGATGAAGTGCGGGTTCATCAGGTGCTGGTCAACGTACTGTCGAATGCGCTCGACGCCTGTCCGAACGCGGCGAAAATAACGGTGAGCTGGCAAATCTACGGCGACACCCTGTGCGTGTTGATTGCCGATAACGGTCCCGGCTGGCCTGCGGCCTTGCTACCGTCACTGCTGAAGCCGTTCACCACCAGCAAAGATGTGGGGCTGGGGATTGGGCTGTCGATTTCCGTTTCGCTGATGACGCAAATGGAAGGGACGCTGCGCCTGGCGTCGACGTTGACGCGCAATGCCTGCGTGGTGCTGCAATTTAATTTAACGGATATAAATGATGTTGAGTAATGAGTGTTCGATTCTGCTGATTGATGATGATCGCGACGTGCTGGATGCCTATACGCAGCTGCTTGAGCAGGCGGGTTATCACGTCCATGCCTGCGATAATCCCTTTGCGGCGCGGGAGTGGGTGCAGAAGGACTGGCCCGGTATTGTGCTGAGCGATGTCTGCATGCCCGGCTGCTCCGGCATCGACTTGATGACGCTGTTTCATCAGGATGATGAGCAGCTGCCGATTGTGCTTATCACCGGGCATGGCGACGTGCCGATGGCGGTGGACGCGGTGAAAAAAGGGGCCTGGGATTTTTTGCAAAAGCCGGTCGATCCGGGAAAGCTGCTCTCGCTGGTGGACGCCGCGTTACGTCAGCGGCAATCGGTGATCGCGCGTCGCCAGTATGGCCAGCAGACATTGCGGGTTGAGCTGGTTGGGCGCAGTCAGTGGCTGGAACAGTATCGCCAACGCTTACAGCAGCTGGCGGAGACGGATATTGCGGTCTGGCTTTACGGCGAACCGGGAACCGGCCGTATGACCGGCGCGCGCTATCTGCACCAGTTGGGGCACAACGCCGATGGTCCGTTTATCTACTGCGAACTGACCCCGGCCAATGCCCATAAGCTTAATGAACCGATCGCGCAAGCGCAGGGCGGGACCCTGGTATTAAGTCACCCGGAGCACCTGACCCACGAGCAGCAGCATCAGCTGGTGCAGTCGCAGAGTCTTGAACGGCGGCCTTTTCGCCTGATTGGCATCGGCAACGCTTCGCTGGTGGAGCTGGCGGCCAGCGGCCGGATTGTGGCGGAGCTCTATTACTGCTTCGCGATGACGCAAATTGCTTGCCTGCCGCTGTCTAAGCGGCCTGATGATATCGAGCCGCTTTTCCATCACTATTTGCAGAAAACCTGCCAGCGGCTGAATCATCCTGTCCCGGAGGTGGATAGCCATCTGTTGAAAGGAATGATGCGCCGGGTGTGGCTGAACAACGTCCGCGAGCTGGCGAACGCAGCCGAACTGTTTGCAGTGGGGGTGTTACCGCTTGCGGACACGGTGAATCCGCAGATGCACGTTGGAGAGCCCACGCCGCTCGATCGCCGGGTCGAGGACGTTGAACGGCAGATCATTACCGAAGCGCTGAATATCCATCAGGGGCGGATTAATGAAGTGGCGGAGTATCTGCTCATCCCGCGTAAAAAACTGTATCTCAGAATGAAGAAATATGGCCTGAGTAAAGAACACTACAAGGGGTTTTAGGGGCCACAGAGGAGGAGGGGAGTCATATTCGGTTACTTCACCAACTTTGATTTTATTAATCGTATGACAAATAATGTTTGTTATCTCCGGGTTCGCCAGATATAAATATTCAGGAGATTAACCACCCGCATTAAAATAATAACGTATTAAAAATGATACTTTAAAAAATAATAAAATTTCAGTATTAATTTTGATGCGTTAAAAGTCACTGCTATCAATCAGGTTATGTGATCGCTGTTAGCGAATTAGCATAGTCGCATTTAATAAAATAGCCAAATAAACACAGCGTTTTTATTACCTGCATCAGAGTCAATAAATTCTGACCCTATTTTTATTACTGAGGCCATATTATGGAAACCGTTCAAAATACCCTCGTCGCTCGCGAGAGCAGCGGCTGGAGAAAGAGTGATACCGTCTGGATGCTGGGCCTGTACGGTACCGCGATTGGCGCAGGGGTGCTTTTCCTGCCGATTAACGCCGGTGTTGGCGGCTTAATTCCATTAATCATCATGGCAATTCTTGCCTTTCCAATGACCTTTTTCGCCCACCGTGGTTTGACCCGTTTTGTGTTGTCAGGAAAAAATCCGGGGGAAGATATTACCGAAGTGGTTGAAGAGCATTTCGGTACCGGGGCAGGTAAGCTCATTACGCTGCTCTATTTCTTTGCTATTTATCCGATTCTGCTGGTCTATAGCGTCGCCATTACCAACACGGTCGATAGCTTTATTACTCACCAGCTGGGTCTGGTGTCTCCGCCGCGCGCCATTTTATCGCTGATTTTAATTGTCGGTATGATGGGTATTGTCCGCTTTGGCGAAAAAATGATTGTTAAGGCCATGAGCGTGCTGGTATTTCCGTTCGTGTTTGCGTTGATGATACTGGCGCTGTATTTGATACCGCAATGGAATGGCGCGGTACTGGATACCCTGTCGCTGAGCGGCGCTTCGGCTACGGGAAATGGGCTGTGGATGACCCTGTGGCTGGCTATCCCGGTAATGGTTTTCTCCTTCAACCACTCGCCGATTATCTCCTCTTTTGCGGTGGCGAAGCGTGAAGAATACGGCGAGGACGCCGAGCGCAAATGCTCCCGTATCCTGGGCTTTGCCCACATCATGATGGTCCTTACCGTGATGTTCTTCGTCTTCAGCTGCGTGCTGAGCCTCTCCCCGGAAAACCTGGCGGAAGCGAAAGCGCAGAACATCTCCATTCTCTCTTATCTGGCGAACCACTTTAACGCGCCGGTGATTGCCTGGATGGCGCCGATCATCGCGATGATCGCCATCACCAAATCCTTCCTCGGCCACTACCTCGGAGCGCGTGAAGGTTTCAACGGCATGGTGATTAAGTCTCTGCGCGGTAAAGGCAAATCGATCGAAATCAACAAACTGAACAAGATCACCGCGCTGTTCATGCTGGTGACCACCTGGATTGTTGCGACCCTGAACCCGAGCATTCTGGGCATGATTGAAACGCTGGGTGGCCCGGTCATCGCGATGATCCTGTTCCTGATGCCGATGTATGCCATCAACAAAGTACCGGCTATGCGCAAATATAGCGGCCACATCAGCAACGCGTTTGTGGTTGTGATGGGACTGATTGCCATCTCCGCCATTTTCTTCTCGCTGTTCAGCTAAGTTTCAGCGCCGCCGCTCACCGGCGGCGCATCCGTTTTGCTATGTAACCGCATGGGTGCCACATGATTAGCGTTTTCGATATTTTCAAAATCAGCATCGGTCCGTCCAGTTCCCATACCGTTGGGCCGATGAAAGCAGGAAAACATTTTGTTGATACCCTGCAGGAAAAAGGCCTGCTGCATAAAGTGACCCGTCTGGTGGTGGACGTGTATGGTTCTCTTTCATTAACGGGTAAAGGCCACCATACCGATATCGCCATTATTCTTGGGCTGTCCGGGTATTTACCGGATACCGTTGATATCGACGCCATTCCCGACATCATTCGCGATGTCAACGTCATGCATCGTCTGTTTATTGAAGAAGGCCAGCGCGAAATTGAGTTCCCGGTGGCGGAATGCATGCGCTTTCACAATGAGTTTCTTCCCCTGCATGAAAACGGCATGAGCATTACCGCGTTTTGCGACGGCAAAATCGCCCATTTCCAGACTTATTATTCGATCGGCGGCGGTTTTATCGTGACCGAGGAAAACTTTGGCAAGAGTCAGGGCGCGGAGGTCGATATTCCGTTCCCGTTCTACTCCGCCCGCAACCTGCTGGCGCACTGCCAGGACAACTGCCTGTCGATTTCCGCGGTGATGATGAAAAACGAGATCGCCCGCCACGGCAGGGAGAGCGTTGAGCAAAATATGGCGAAAATATGGGAGACCATGAGAAACGCCATTAACCGGGGGATGAATACGGAAGGTATTTTACCGGGGCCGCTGAAGGTACCGCGCCGCGCTTCTGCGCTGCACCGCGTACTGGCGCCGCAGAGCCAGTCGATTACGCCGCTGAGCGCGATGGATTGGGTCAATATGTTCGCCATGGCGGTCGGAGAAGAGAACGCGGCAGGTGGGCGAGTTGTGACCGCTCCGACCAACGGCGCCTGCGGCATTGTCCCGGCGGTGCTGGCCTATTACGATCGTTTTATCAAAGAGGTGACGCCGGAAATCTCTATGCGCTATTTCCTGACGGCGGGCGCGATAGGCATTCTGTACAAGATGAACGCCTCCATTTCCGGGGCAGAGGTCGGTTGCCAGGGCGAAGTGGGCGTGGCCTGCTCGATGGCGTCTGCCGGACTGGCCGAGCTGCTGGGGGGCAGTCCGGAGAAGGTGTGCATCGCCGCTGAGATCGGCATGGAGCATAACCTCGGCCTGACCTGCGATCCGGTAGCCGGCCAGGTGCAGGTGCCGTGCATCGAGCGTAACGCGATTGCGGCGGTGAAGGCGATAAACTCGGCCAGTATGGCGATGTACCGTACCAGCGATCCGAAAGTCTCACTGGATAAAGTTATCGAAACGATGTTTGAGACGGGCAAAGACATGAACGCCAAATACCGTGAAACCGCCCGCGGCGGTCTGGCGATTAAAGTCGCGGTGTGTGAATCCTGAGTCCCATAAAAAACGCCTGTTTAACGACAGGCGTTTTTTCTTTCCCCGGCGGTGCAGGCCCTACAGTTTAGGGCTTTTTTTTCTCTCCGTCAGGCGGCTGGAAAGACCATACCACGCTGTTAGAAGCCGATGAGGTGTACCATTCGTTAATGGTGGCGTTTGACTCGCTGGTCTGCGTCGCGGCGGCCTGCTTCTCTTTTGGCTGATGCGTTTTTTTCCGAATGCGGATACGGGAAGGGGCCCCGGAATTGATCTGCGCTTTAAAGGTGCGCATATGTGAATCGAATAAAATCGACTCCAGTTGATGTAGTCGGTCGAGGCCGCGCAAAATACCAATCAGCGTGCTGAGAGTGACGGACTCACCTAATTCAACGCGTTTAATGGTTGCCGCGCCGACCTGCGCGCGTTCGGCAAGCTCAATCTGTGATAGCCCCAGCTGTATACGCGTTTCTTTAATTCTTCGGCACAGTTCAGAAATAATTTCACTGTCGGGCATGGTACTGAAACGCATCTTAATTCCTCTACTGCGTAATAAATCCTGACGGATTATTAAACATATTGACTTACAAATAAAGTGGATAATTTCTCTTTTGCGATAATCACGACATTATTTTTTTGGGGAGCGTCATCGAAAAGTGGAATAGTGGGGTATTTTCATCTATTTAAGATAATCCTGCTACTAATGTTACCGTTGGCTGCCCTCGTTAGGATCCTGATGCTGTTTACCCACATGGCCCTTAGCCGGGCCGTTGCCGGTGCTGCCTCCGGGGAGTTGATCTTATTTAATTGTTCAGGCATAAAACATCGCTCCCGCCTGAATAACCCCGGTAAGCTTGATTGAAGTCAGTTAGTCAAGCTTTTCGATAAATCACAGCCAGATGGTAATATTAATATTTTTGGCAAGCCCATAGCGCAAGTGTTAGGCGATGGAGGAAGTAACAAGAAAGGCACAACAAAAGTTTTGGCTTCAGAATCACTTAATGATAAAGATATCTATACTTATGCACAATCACTTGCTGGAAGCACACCTCTTATCGAGGTGAGAAACTCAAAAGGTGTTGTGTACTACGCTAAGTATGACGGGAAAATTATAAATCTGAGAAACTATTCAGCTAGTGCGCAAGAGTCTAAAGCTCGATGGACAATTGATATTATCGGCAATAAAGATATAAATAAAGCTTCAAACCTCTCTGGCAATAAGTTTGAGCTCAAGTTTAGATAGGGGGTTAAATATGATTACAAATGATGAATATAAAAAAAGGAAGGAAGCCCTTGAAGGGGCATCAATGGTTACGATTTGGGAAAATATTCATCCAGCTAGCCTGTCAGGTAAGATAACGCTGTCATTTGATGAAGAGAAAGAGTTATTTCTCTGGTTTATTGAGCGTTTAATGTATGAGGGGAAAGTGAAGCTTGGAAACGGTGGCGAGTTCTGGACGGGAACAATAAAAGAACAGGTCTCTAAGTTTAGAGAAAGTTTCCCTAATTCTCCTGAAGAGATGGAGTGTGGCGCTTTTAATGGGTATTGGTTTTTATCTGATACTTGTCCTGCTGGGCTTGTCTGGATTCACGAAAATGGCTATCAGGATTGGACTTAGGAGAGGCAGCCTGGAAAGCGAAATTTATCTGTATTAGCTCAGATCTGATCTGACAGTTAACGGTTATTTATACAGGTGTCTGTCAGATTACATCTGGCTTAAATTTTTTCGGCCCAGTTTGGGGTTCTACGACGGAACCCCAGTTTTTCCGTTATCTCAGTTTCACCGTAAGCGTCCAGCGAAAGCCGTCTGGTCATAATCTGATGCATCCGACAAAGTGGTGTCCACCAAATAAGGAGAGTGAGGAGCGTTGCTGTACAGTCTGATCGGGACGTGCAAACTGAACGGCGTGGATCCAGAAAGCTACCTCCGTCATGTGCTTAACGTCATAGCAGACTGGCCGATCAATCGGGTGAATGAACTGCGATAGACATTAACATTGAGTCTCTACAATATTGGTGCGCATAATGTATATTATGTTAAATAGAATTTGGGAGGCCGTGTTGCCACAATTCGCCCCTGTACCCATATCGCCCACCGAACCGGGATTATTCAAATCATTCAGTCTCTAAAGAACTAACACCATCTTGTCATCCACCTGCCGCCGCAACGCCTGGATATAGCCCCTCCCGTCACGCGCAGTTTCACTCGGATCAGCACCGTGCAATTACGCATCACAAATTTTGTTGCTCCCTGTGAAAGTATGCCCGTCTTAGTTCCACGCACTTTTTTGAGAGTCTGGGTTAATCCAGTAACTTCATTTCCAGAGCCCGACTCATGGCTTGCGTACGACTACTGACTTTGAGCTTGGCGTAGATGTTCTTGATGTGCCATTTCACCGTCTCAGTAGAGATAGTCAAGGAGCGAGCGATTTCTTTGTTCATCTGACCGTCAGCAATGAGCTGCAATATCTGCTGCTCTCGCTCACTGAGATCCAGGTTAACATCAAGATTTTCACGCTGAATCCGCTTGCCTTCAGACTGGCTTCCTTTGCCGGGCCAAAGAGCATCCCCTTCGCTGGCTGCCGAGGTTTCGCGTACACGGACAAGCAGAGGCTGCAATGTCTCGCCAGCATCAAGAAAAATTCGTTTGAGATGCTGTTGTGCCGCTAATTGCTGGGCGGGCTGCAATGCAGCCACGGCAGCCGCGTTTTCGCCACTATTCCACAAGGATAATGACCATAGCGTACGAAGACGCGCTGCGGATAGCCGGTCGCCCCGACGCTCCTGCTCAGTCACGAGTTCACCCAGTAAAAGGCTGGCTTGTGGGGCCTGGCCTGACGCCAGAAGAAGGCGGCTGCGGCTGACGATTGCATACTGAGCTATTGCGCGTTGACAAGGATTTTCGGCATCAATTGTGGCACGGGCCGCCAGTTGTTCAAGTTGCCGTTGCAGCTGCTCTGCGCCTGGATAATTCGCGCGCTGCAGGCGCACCCTCGCCTGCTCTGCTAACAATAAAGCCTGCGGCCGTTGCCATCCGCGAGACACCGCTAGTCGCTGCGCGTGTTCCAGCAGCCGTTCTGCCTCATGCGGCATATCGTCATTCAAGGCCTGACGCGCAAGATAGGTATAGCAGCGACTTAGGGCGTCGGGCGGACCAAACCGATCGATGAATTCGAGTCTATCTGCTAACAGCGTATTTAAGGAGTCCAGGTTCTTACGCTCGTAAGCCATTTCTGCCAGCAGCGGCGCAAGCGTCGCGCCGCTGGTCGACTGGGGGCCGGTATAACGCTCAGCCTGGCGCAAGGCATTCTCTGCATGCCCCCAGGCGTTCTCCAGGTCCCCCTGACCAAGATGGCACTGAGCAATGATAAAAGCGCGATAAACCGAGACAAACAGATTGTCTAATGGACTTTCCGGGCAAGGCATATGCCGCTGAACCTCAAGAGCGTCGGTATAGCGCTGATTAACCACGTGGCAGTAGCTCAGAATATTGCAAATAAGACCATCGACCCAGGTGTCTCCGCAGGGCACTTTAGCCAGCAACGGCTCCACAATCGCCAGGCTTTCCGGGATTTTCTCGGCAAAAGCTTCGCAAATTGCGCGCACGACACGTAATTTGAGCCAGGCGTTGGGGGCTATATCATCACGATGATTAACGACCATTTGGTCAAGATTATCCAGCAACTGCCTCGATTCATCGAAGCGGAAATAGTGCGCCAGCGCCCAGGCCAGATTGATTTGCAGGTCAATGCGCGAAGGGTCAGTACTCGCAGGTAAGTGATGCATCCAGGAAACCAGGGTGTCTATATCCCCTTCTTCCGCCAGTGACTGCGCGCCCGCGCCATCCTGCCCGGGGTTATGGATCGGCTTGCCCGCAGCAAGTGCGTGGCGTACCGCCTCGGACCACAATCTATGTTCAACGAACCAATGACTGGCTAATTCATGTAAATGCTTGAGGTTGATATCGTTGTTCTGCTGCAATATCGTTCGCAGGGTTTCCTGCAAAAGAGGATGGTAGCGAAACCAGCAGCCTTGTTCGTCCAGGGCTGACAAAAAAAGATTGTGCCGCTCAATCCATGCCAGTATCGCTTCACTATCATCACGCCCAGTAACCCCATTACATAACCCAGCATTTAAACGATTAAGAAACGATGTTTTGACAAGAAAATCAAAAATTTCCGCGGGCAATGGGTCAAGTACTACCTCTTTCAGATAACGGGCGATGGCGCGGGTTCCACCACGGATATTGCGCAGCAGATGTTCTGGATCATTGAGCAATTCTGGGGACAACGAAGCGATTTTCATGCCGGCGATCCACCCCTCTGTCGCGGAAAGCAGCCGCTGTACATGCTGATTACTGAGTGGTACGTCAATCGTCTGGCTGAAATAGTTTCTGGTTTCTTCGAGCGTGAATTGCAGGTCTCGATCGTAGATCTCCACCAATTGGTCCTGCGCCTGAAGCAGGCTCAGGGACAAACTGGGGTGAAAACGGCTGCCAATGATCAGATGCAAGGCGGCAGGAGCATGCTTGAGCAAATATCCCAGGGCTTCATATACGCCGGCATCATTAATCATATGGAAGTCATCAACGATCAAATACAGATCGTGCGGACAGTAATGCAGTTGGTTAATCAACCCGGCCAGCAGCTGTTGCGAGCTGGAGGGCGTCTGTTCTTCTATGTTGCGCCAAAAGTCGGCGTCCCAATCGCCATAGAGCGGCCGCAATGCTTGCAGCAGATAAGGAATGAACTGCCATACGCCATCATCATCCTCATCGAGGCTAAGCCAGGCAACGCGTTCGCCCCGGGCAATCATGTGCTGATACCACTGCGCCAACAGCGTGGTTTTGCCAAATCCAGCGCCCGCGCAAACCACGCCCAGACGGCGTTGCTGCATGCGATCGAGGAGTAAAAGAAGCCGTGAGCGCTGTAGCAGCCGTATCGAAGAGCGTGGCGGGACGAATTTGGTCAGGATTAGCGGCAAATCTCTGGTCAGCCGCAGTGCTCCGGAGACCAGTGAAGTTGCCTGACGACTTTTAACATCCGATGGCTTCATCCGTGGTTATCTACCCGTATTCTTTTTTTATCAATTGTACGCCAGAGCCCGGGACGACATGGAACCGCCCCTCTCGATAGATACATAAAATTTATAAAGTTTGACCTCAAGCATGTAAACCCCCTCCTACCCCCCCATGAAGGTGGCTTCGCACCTCCTCGTCGCACTCGTAGATTCATTGCATCGGCGTGGTTAAGGGGCTTCCAGCCTGCCCGCCTGACGACCTTTACTGAGGAGAATTAAGTGATGCTTAACAAACAGGCTTTACTCCAGGCTTACCGTAAGATGCGCGAAATCCGGACGTTTGAGGAGCGTTTGCATCAGGAAAACACCAGCGGTGATATTCCAGGCTTCATTCACCTTTATACCGGTGAGGAAGCCATTGCGGTGGGGGTCTGCGAAAATCTGACTAACGCTGATTTCATTGGGTCCACGCACCGTGGACATGGCCACTGTATTGCCAAAGGCTGCGATATTCACGGCATGATGGCTGAAATATTCGGTAAGGACAGCGGATTATGCCGGGGCAAGGGGGGCTCAATGCATATTGCCGATCTGTCGAAAGGTATGCTGGGCGCGAACGCTATCGTGGGTGGCGCCCCTCCGTTAGCCATCGGCGCTGCGCTGACGGCCAAAACCCTTAAGACCGGTAACGTTGGGGTCTCTTTTACCGGTGACGGCGGTTCTAACCAGGGCCTGGTATTTGAAGCCATCAACATGGCAGTCGTGCTGCAACTCCCTGCCATCTTTATTTTCGAGAACAACGGTTATGGCGAAGGAACGGGCCATGACTACGCCGTCGGTGGTCGTGATATCGCCGGGCGCGCCGCGGGCTTCGGTTTACCGGCAGTGACGGTTGATGGCACCGATTTCTTTGCCGTTTACGATGCCACCGCAGAGGCAGTCAAGCGCGCCCGAGAAGGTGGAGGCCCAAGCGTGATTGAGGCCAAAGCTTTCCGCTGGCACGGTCACTTTGAGGGCGATCCGGCGCTTTACCGTGCTGAGGGCGAAGTTCAACGTCTGCGCGAACAACATGATCCGCTGAAGATTTTCACCGCCAGGGTCAAACAACACATCTCCCTTGAGGAACTGGCGGCGATCGACGCGGAGGTTGAAGCACTTGTCGATGATGCTGTATTCAAAGCCCGCGCTGCTGCCTACCCGGCACCGGAAGACCTGCTTACAGACGTTTACGTCTCATACTGAGGGTGATAACAATGCCTATAAAAACCTATCGAGAAGCGGTCAAGGAAGCCCTGGCCCAGGAAATGGAGCACGACGAACGCGTCGTTCTGATTGGTGAAGACTTGCGTGGCGGTCACGGCGGAAATGCGCCAGAAGAAGCAAGGATAGAGGCTTTTGGCGGTGTGCTCGGAGTCACTAAAGGGCTGTGGACGCAGTTCGGCTCCGACCGGGTGATCGACACCCCCATTACGGAGTCGGCGATCGTCGGCATGGCTGCCGGCGCCGCAGCAACGGGTCTGCGGCCGGTGGCGGAGCTGATGTTTATGGATTTTTTCGGTGTTAGCCATGATGCGCTGTACAACCAGGCAGCAAAGTTCCGCTATATGTTTGGCGGCAAGGCTAAGGCGCCGCTGGTGATGCGGGGCATGATCGGCGCTGGTTTTTCTGCCGCAGCCCAGCATTCGCAGTCACCCTATAATATTTTTGCTACCACACCGGGGCTCAAGGTGGTCGTGCCATCGACACCTTATGATGTCAAAGGGCTGCTGATCCAGTCGATACGCGACGACGATCCGGTGGTGTTCTGCGAGCATAAAATGCTTTATGACCTCAAGGGCGAGGTACCTGACGAGATTTATACCATTCCCCTGGGCGTCGCTAACTATACCCGTGAAGGTGAGGATGTCACCATCATCGCGTTGTCGGCAATGGTACATAAAGCAAACCAGGTCGCCGACAAACTGGCCAGGGAGGGGATCTCGGTGGAGGTGGTCGATCCACGTACAATCTCGCCTCTGGACGAAGAAGGTATTCTGGAATCCGTGGCTTCTACGGGCCGCGTGGTCATTGTCGACGAGTCAGCCGCGCGTTTTGGCTTTGCTCATGATGTCGCCGCGCTGATTGCTTCCCAGGCATTCCATTTCCTCAAAGCGCCTATTGTTCTGGTGACACCACCACACACCCCGGTACCGTTCTCCCCTGCTCTCGAAAAACTCTGGATCCCTGGCGTTGAACGTATCGAAGCTGCCGTCCGTCAAGTGCTGGAGGATTAAGCTATGAGCGATATCAGGACACTTGAAATGCCGAAGTGGGGTCTTTCAATGGAGGAAGGCGTGCTCGCGCGGTGGGCCATCCAGGAGGGTGACCGCTTCGCCAAAGGGCAGGAAATCTGTGAAATTGAGACCAGCAAAATCGTCAATGTTCTGGAGGCCCCCTTCGCCGGTACGCTACGGCGGATAATCGCCCGAGTGGGAGATACCCTCCCGGTCGGCGCTGTTTTGGCGCTGGTCGCTGACTCTGCGGTAAGCGATGCTGAACTGGATGCCTTCGCTGCCAGTCTGGCCGCGGCGCAGCCAGCAGCTCCTGTCACGCAGACTACCGAGCCTGCTGTAGCGACCGCGGCGCCCTCCTTTGTATCGGCCCCCGCCAATAAGCCTGCGGCATCCATTGGGCAGACCGAGGTACCCATCAGCCTGCAAGGCAAAACCGATCCGACTCAGGTGAATGCCACTCCCCATGCGTTACGGCTGTCTGCGCGGTTGGGCGTTGACTTGAAAAAGGTCCACGGTAGCGGGCGCGGCGAGCGTATCTCCGTGGCTGACCTGGAGAGCGCGATCGTTGCCGCAGGCGGCCGCGTCGCCTCTCTACCGCCGCCAGTTCGTTCCGGCAAAGCGCCGCGATCGCATACCGATGATAGCCAGGTCTCGGCAACCCCGTTGGCGCGCCGTCTGGCCAACAAACTGGGGATCAACCTGCACGACTGCCGCAAAAGCGGTTCACTTGGACGGGTGAGTCGCGATGATGTGCTGGCGGCCGCTTTGCTGCTTGATGGGCTACCCCAGGCCGGAGCTCCACAAGCCACGTCAGCGACAGCCTTTGAGACGTTGCCGATGTCCAGTATGCGGCGAGCGATCGCTGGCCGTTTGCAAATGTCCAAGCAACATGCACCCCATTTCCGTTTGACCGTCGATCTCGACCTGGACCGACTCTTAGCATTGCGTAAGGAAATCAACAGCGAAGTACCCGGCGTCAAGATTTCGGTTAACGATATGCTGGTTAAGGCCTGCGCCATGGCGCTGATAGCGGTGCCGGACGTCAACATACAGTTTGATGAGGCGACCCAGAGCATCCGACGTTTTGCCGATGCCGATATTTCCGTGGCCGTTGCGCTGCCGGACGGGTTAATTACCCCTATCGTACGTTCGGCCAACAGCAGGTCGATAAGCGACATATCAAACGAAGTTCATTCTCTGATAACCAAAGCCCGGGCGGGCATGCTCAAGCCCGAAGAGTTCCAGGGCGGCACCTTTAGCGTGTCAAACCTGGGCATGCTCGGAGTACGGCAGTTTGACGCCATCATAAACCCACCTCAGGGCGCGATCCTTGCGATTGGCGCAGGCGAGCCCCGAGCGGTAGTTCGCGACGGACAGATCGTCGTCCGCCATCAACTGACCGTATCGCTGTCCTGCGATCACCGGGTCATCGATGGGGCGTCAGGCGCGGCGTTTCTCCAGGCGCTCAAGCGGCTGGTTGAAACACCGACGCTGTTGTTTATCGGGGAGACGAGCTATGCACGACAAATATGATGTACTGATAATAGGTGGCGGGCCTGGGGGGTATGTCGCCGCCATTCGTGCCGGCCAGCTAGGGCTTCGTACCGCATTGGTGGAAAAGCAGCATTTAGGGGGCATCTGCCTGAACTGGGGATGCATTCCAACCAAGGCGCTGCTGCATGGCGCAGAGGTGGCGCACACTATTGCGCATGCCGATCGGCTGGGTTTTAGTCTCAGCGAGGTGAGTTTTGATCTGCAGAAACTGGTGCAGTTTAGCCGCGCCGTGTCGCAACAGCTGACCGGAGGTGTCGAGTACCTGTTGAAGAAAAATGGCGTGACGGTCATAGCCGGCACCGCCCGGCTGTGCGGTAAGGGGCAAGTCACGGTCGCCGATCCCCAGGGGGAAGAGCGAGACTATCGCGCTGATCATGTGATCCTTGCGACTGGCGCCCGGCCGCGAGCGTTGCCAGGAGTCGAGCCAGATGGCGAGCGAATCTGGACCTATTTCGAGGCCCTGCAGCCTGAGCGCTTACCGGAGTCTCTATTAATCATCGGTTCAGGGGCCATCGGAGTGGAGTTCGCCAGCCTTTATAACGATCTTGGCAGCAACGTAACGCTGGTCGAACAAGCCGCGCAGATTCTGCCCGTTGAAGACGCCGAAGTATCCGCTACCGTGCGTAAATCGTTCGAACGACGCGGTATACACGTCCATAGCCAAACGCTGCTGACGCAGGTAAAGCGCACCGATACGGGCGTGCGCTGCGCCTTGAAAACCACCGGCGCCGAACAGACACTGGAAGTCGAACGTGTGCTGTTGGCAGCGGGCGTGCAGCCTAATGTGGAAGGCCTGGGGCTGGAAGCGCTGGGCGTTGAGTTGGACCGCGGGTTTATCAAGACGGATGCAGCTTGCCGAACCAACGTATTTGGCCTCTATGCTATCGGCGATGTGGCTGGCCCGCCGTGTCTGGCGCACAAAGCCAGCCACGAAGGCGTGATCTGCGTCGAGACGCTGGCTGGCGTCGAAGGCGTACGCCCTCTTAACCGCGACTATGTGCCCGGTTGTACCTATGCCCGGCCACAGGTTGCCAGCCTGGGCTTGACAGAGGCGAAGGCTCGCGAGACGGGACGGCCAATCAAGGTCGGTAAGTTCGCATATCAGGGGAATGGTAAGGCGCTGGCCAGCGGTGAGACGGAGGGTTTTGTAAAGACTATTTTCGACGCCGAAACCGGCGAATTACTGGGCGCGCATATGGTTGGTGAGCAGGTCACTGAACAGATCCAGGGTTTTGGTATCGCGCATCATCTGGAGGCTACAGATGAGAGTCTCTTATCGATGATCTTTGCTCATCCAACGCTTTCTGAAGCCATGCATGAATCCATCCTTGCCGCCAGCGGTCAGCCGCTGCATCAATAATGACAATATAAACCCGGCATTCAACGCCGGGTTTACCTGTACGCTAAGGCCGTCTGAATAGCGCAATGCTGCGCCCGGCCAGAACAAAATCAATCGCTTCCGTAATGGTGACGCCGTCACTTTTCACTTCAGCGGTCGACAGCTCAAGAACCCAGCCGCCTTCGCCGAACTGCGGTATCTGGAACGCAACATCGCCCTCAAACGGATTGAACAGCATCAGAACGTCGTGCCAGATCCCCTCCTCCTCTTCGAGATCGGGTCGACTGATGGCAAGGCCTAACGTTGACCCTTCATCCCACTGCTCAGATTGCTGCAAACCGCCGCCGGCGTTAAACCAGCGTATCTCGAGCCCATCGCGCCAGCTTTCACGGCGTAAAAGCGGTTGTTGCGCGCGCAGCGCGATCAGGCGCTGGGTGAAATGGCGTAATGCGTGGTCATCTTCGGACAGCGCTTCCCAGTTGATCCATGAAATCTCACTGTCCTGACAGTAGCCATTATTATTTCCCTGCTGCGTACGGCCAAATTCGTCCCCGGCCAGCAGCATCGGGGTGCCGTGGGAGAAAAATAGCGTGGTGAGGAAGTTACGCTTCTGGCGTTCACGGACCGCGACGATAGCCTGATTTTCTGTCGGCCCTTCCTCGCCATAATTGCAGGAACGGTTATCATTGTGCCCGTCGTTATTATCCTCACTGTTGGCTTCATTATGTTTCTCGTTATACGAAACCAGATCGTTTAACGTGAAGCCGTCATGAGCGGTAATAAAATTGACGCTGGCCCACGGACGACGGCCGCGTAAATCGTACAGATCCCCCGACCCCAGCAAACGGGCGGCAAAATCGGTAGACACGTTATCCCCCTTCCAGTATTCCCGCACCGTATCGCGGTATTTGTCGTTCCACTCTCCCCAGCCCGGCGGAAAACCGCCAACCTGATAGCCGCCGGGGCCGATATCCCAGGGCTCGCCGATCAGTTTAAGTTTTGCCAGCACGGGATCCTGGGTTATGGCGTCAAAAAAACCGCCTCGCGGATCGAACCCCTCTGGTTCACGGCCGAGAATGGTTCCAAGATCAAAACGAAAGCCGTCAACGTGCATGGACTGAGCCCAGTAGCGTAGCGAATCCATCACCATCTGCAGCACCCGGGGATGGGACGTATTCACCGTATTTCCCGTCCCGGTATCATTGATGTAATAGCGATGCCGATCCGGCATCGTCCGGTAATAGGAGAAATTATCGATGCCCTTAAATGAGAGCGTCGGGCCCAGCTCATTCCCTTCAGCGGTATGGTTGTAAACCACGTCAAGGATCACCTCAATACCGGCGTCATGAAAAGCGCGCACCATATTGCGGAACCCGGCAATACCCGCGGGCCCGTAGTAACGGGACGCGGGGGCGAAGAAGCCCAGCGTATTGTAACCCCAGAAGTTTTTTAGTCCCCGGTCAAGCAGATGCTGGTCGTCGGGAAACCAATGTACGGGCAGCAGCTCAACGGAAGTGATGCCGAGGCTTTTGATATACTCGACGGAGGCCTGATGCCCAAGCCCCTCGAATGTGCCGCGCAGCTCGGGGGGGAGCGCCGGATTAAGCTGGGTAAACCCTTTCACATGCGTTTCGTAAATCACCGTATTCGGCCAGCGAATGTCGGGGCGATTTTCCCCCTGCCAGTCGCACGCATCCGGGTCGACAACCTTGCATTTCGGCGTAAAAGGCGCGCTATCGCGGGTATCAAAGCTGAGGTCTTTCTCCTCATGCCCCAGCTCATAGCCAAAATGGGCGTCGTTCCACGCGATATCGCCTGCCAGCTCCCGCGCGTAGGGGTCGATAAGCAATTTATGCGGATTAAAACGATGCCCGTTTTCCGGATCGTAAGGGCCGTAGACGCGATAACCGTATAACGCCCCAGGCTGAAGATCGGGCACGTAGCCGTGCCAGATTTCGTGCGTATATTCCGGCAGTTCCAGCCGGGCTATTTCCTTTTTCCCCGAAGGATCGAACAGGCACAGCTCAACCCGTTCAGCGTGCGCGGAGAAGAGCGCGAAGTTAACGCCTTTTCCGTCAAAATGAGCCCCCAACTGCTGGCTGTCGCCGGGCCGTATTGCAAAAGCTTTTTCCTTGCGCATCGTTATTCTCCCCGTAGCTCAGCGCTAATAAGCGTCAACAACCACCCGGATGTTGACGCCAGTTCGAGCGACGTTTCCACCAGACGGCTCTCGCCGCTAAACACATCGCGAAAACGTTTCCCGGCCAGATCGTCTGGTATGGTTACCACAGTATTGCCCCATAGCCTTGCGGAAGATTCCGCCAATCCGTGCGCCGCAACGTCAAACGCCAGGCGAGGCACCACCACGATCAGGGCCTCCTCTCCGCTGATGCGCGCGTAGGCAATAAGATTATCTTCCCTCTCCCCGGAGACTTTTAATGGTACCCAGTCACCATAATGGAAGAGCGCTGAATGCCGCTGTCTTAATCGGAGAAAAGAAGCGGTAACGTACTGTTTCAGGCGCCCGTCTCGCCAGGCGGGTTCGCGGGTGAACAGACCCGCATTCCCGGTATGAAGGTTTTGCGCAAGGACGGCGAAATCGGGTTCACGTCGGTTATCCGGATCGACAAGACTGAAGTTCAGCGCCTCGCTCCCCTGATAAATGTCCGGCACGCCGGGCGCAGTCAGTTTTATCACCGTCTGGCTGAGGCTGTTTACCAGTCCGGCACGGATAAAGGGCTGCAAGGCAATGTGAAAATCGTTGAGAAAGCGCGAATTATCCGCAGAAAATAGCTGCTGCACATAATTAAGCACCACGCTCTCATAGCTTTCATTGCTGTCGATCCAGTCGGTTCTCTGCTTGGCCTCGCGCAGCGCTTTTTCCATAAAAGCGAGAAAACGCGTTTCGAGCGATTTCAGCCCTTCGGCATCGTCCGGCAGCAGTGTTGCAGGCCACGCGCCCGCCAGCGCCTGATAGATCATCCACGTATCCGCCGCGTTCGGCGCCGTGCCGTCGTTCAAAAAACGCACATGGGTTTGATTCATCTGACGCCAGCGCGCAAGGTTTTCCGCCCACAGCTGCGGGGCTTCCGTTAAGGTGTAAAGCCGGGCCCGCGCATCTTCCCCGCGTTTCGTATCGTGCGTCGACGTCCCCAGCAGCGCATCGGGCTGGCGCGCAAGACGGATGCGCATCTCCTGATGAAAGCGAGACAATGAGAAGGCGCGAGGCGTAGGATCGGCCCCAACTTCATTCAGCGCCAGGTCGAGGTTATGACGAAAGAACAGCGTATCCTCGACCGATTTCGCCATTAACGGCCCGGTGAGCTGCTGAAAACGGGTCCTGAAGAGTGAAGCGATGTCGAGGCTGCTCGCCTGCAGATTGCCGGTCAGGATAGCGATAATGACGTTAAGCGCGTTGGCATCGGGTCGGTTTTCTTCGGCGTTCACCTGGTCAACCACCCGGTTTAACAGCGTAATATCGCCAGCGGTCAGCCCTTCGGCGGTGCCGTAGGTACGATAGACCGGGAAGGCCAGCAGCAGTTCGCGCAGGGCGTGGCGCAGCGCGTCACTCTCGACCGCCATGCCGTTACGCTGCGCCAGTTCGCTGGCCAGCTTCAATAAAGTGGTAAATTCACCCTCAAAATTGCGATCCGCCATCAGGCCTTTCGCCTCGCGCAGCGCTTTGTGGCGATCCACCATTCCGCCGAGCGCGTCGTCATGCACCTGCTGCAGCTGGTCGAGGTTATTGTCATCCACCAGCACTTCCGCCAGCGAAGCGATAAACTCATACCCTGTGGTGCCGGACACCGGCCAGTCTGCGGGCAGCTGTTCGCCCTTCGCGAGGATTTTTTCCACCGTAATGTAGCACTCTGGCCCGGTGGCCTGGCGCAGGCGCTGCAGATACCCCAGCGGGTCGGCAAGGCCATCGATATGGTCAATACGCAGACCATCGACGATGCCGGAATGCACCAGTTCAAGGATAAGTCGATGGGTGTCGTCAAACACCGCCGGGTCTTCAACCCTGACGCCAATTAGGCCGGTAATTTCAAAAAAACGCCGCCAGGAGAGCTGCCTGGGCGCTTCCCGCCAGGACATAAGGCGCCAGCTTTGCGCCTCGTGCAGCGCCAGAATGGCGTCGCGATCCGGGGATGTTAGTAGTTGCTCACCTGTCGCCAGGGTTTGAGGATTCAGGGGCCAGACCTGGTCATAATAGATGAACGCCGGTTTCCCGGTTGCAGGGTCGCGTTTCAGTTCGAGCGCCCCGCTCTCCAGTTCCGCCTCAAAGGTATCCCCCAGAAACGGCAGCGTAACGGGACGCGTCCAGTCAATATCGAAATAATTCGCCCAGCGGCTGTTCTTGCCCTGCTCGATAACGTCCCGCCACCAGCGATTCTCCAGCGAGGTCGCCATATGGTTAGGCACAATATCCAGGATCAGGCCAATTTGCGCGTTTCGCAGCGCCTTCACCATCCGATCAAACCCTTCGCGGCCCCCGATGGCCGGGTCGATCTCGTTAGGATCGGTAATATCATAGCCATGGGTGGAGCCGGTGGTCGCCGTAAATATCGGCGAGGCGTAAAGATGGCTGATACCGAGCCCCTGAAGATAGGGGGCCAGCGCCGCCGCGCGATCGAAGGTCATGCCGTTACGGAACTGAATGCGATAAGTCGCGGAAGGGATCATACTGAGGCTTCTCCATGTGCAAAACGGACAACAATACTGTCTGGCGTTAACGCCTCCTGCTGTTCCGGCCAGCTAAAAATGACCTCGCCAGGTATTTCCGGCATCGCAAGCGGTTCCTCGCCGATATTCAGCGCCACAGAGAGCGTCCCGCCGGCAAATTGCCAGCTCACCGCCAGCGCCTGCGGCTCCGTGTGCAGGATCTTGCCCTCGACGCCGCCCCCTGCCGCCAGCAGCGGGACGATATAGCGATGGCGCAGCAAGATGAGGTTGCGCGTGAAGCGCAGCCAGGATTTCCCCTCCTCGCTTGCCGCCTTCTGCCAGTCGAGCTTAGAACGAATAAAGGTCAGGGGATCGTTCGGGTCCGGGACGGATTCGTCGTGCCCCGCGTGTCCGGCAAACTCTTTTGCCCGCCCTTCCCGCACCGCCGTCGCGAGGGAACCCTGAAAATCGGTAAAGAACAAAAAGGGATTGCTCTCGCCGAACTCCTCTCCCATAAACAGCAAAGGAATATGCGGCGACAGAAGCAAAGCGGCGAGCAAAACGCGCGTTTTCCCGGCGCCGGCAAGGGAGATCAACCTTTCCCCCTGCGCACGGTTTCCGGTCTGATCGTGATTCTGAATAAAGTCGACAAAAAACTGCGGCGGCTGAGCGGCGCAGGCCACGCCGCGGGGCTTTCCGGTTTGCGCAGAAAGCTCACCCTGGTAGACAAATCCCTCGGCCAGCGCCCTTGCGAACTTACTGGCAGGCTGATGCGCAAAATCCTGATAATAGGCGTGCGTCTCGCCGGTGGCGAAAACGTGGGCGGCGTTATGAAAATCATCATTCCACTCGGCGGTAAACAGCGGGGTTTGTCCATCCTCATTGCGCGGATGGAGGAAAATGACGTTCCGGCTGTCTTCGGTGGTGAGGTGGATATGGCGGTCGGGGATGGCTTTGCGGATATTTTCGGCGATCTCTATCAGCACATGCCTGGCGGAGCGATCTTCAATCTGATCGATGGCATCAAAGCGCAGCCCATCAAGATGGTACTCGGTAAGCCAGAACAGCGGCGCCTCGGTAATATACTGCCGCACAGCCTCGGTTTCATAGGCGATAGCGTTACCCCAGGGGGTCATTCGGTTTTGATGAAAAAAGCCCGGCGACAGCAAAGAGAGATAGTTGCCTTCCGGGCCAAAATGGTTGAGAACGATATCGAGAACCACCGAAAGCCCTAACCCGTGGGCGGCGTCAATAAAGGCGTGAAAATCCCCCGGCGAGCCGTACGCGGCGTGCGGTGCGTAAAGTAATACGCCGTCATAACCCCAGCCGCGGGAACCGCCAAACTGGGCAACGGGCATAATCTCGACCTGGGTGATCCCCAGCTCTGCCAGATAAGGCAGCTTATCGATGGCGGCCAGAAAGGTGCCTTCTGGCGTAAAGGTGCCCGGATGGAGTTCATAGATGACGGTTTCTTCCCATGGCCGCCCTTTCCAGACGCGGTTAACCGGCTGAAAAAGCCTGGGGTCGATAACTACCGAGGGACCGTTAACATCATCGCGCTGCGCGCGCGTGGCCGGATCGGGAATACGCCTGCCGTCGGCTAAAAGGAGCATATATTCATCGCCATGCTTTACGCCAGGGACGTCAATCTGGAACCAGCCCCCACCCGCGGCTTCCATCGGAATATCCCGCGTCTTCAGGCTCAGCGTCATTGTCTTTTGACCTTCTGCCCAGACGCGAAAACGGACAGTATCAGCGGCAATAAACTCCGCCCCCCAATGCTTGTGAAACGATATGGATTCCATTCAATGTCCTCAGGCGACTTATTCAGATAACGCGGCATGAAATATAAGATTAGACCAGGATGAGCCAAGTGTGCTGGCGGCGTTGGGTCTGTTATTTATAAAGACCTTGGCTGTAATACATATAGGCTGAAAAGTCAGGTAAATAATTCCTGGTTTTAAGCAGTTAATTATTCCTGGTTTACCTTTCTTTTATCCCCCATGCGCAATAATTGACTAATCTTAAATTTCATTTATTAAGGAGGCCGGTATGACAACAGGAAATAATTCAACGCTACACTATCCACTTCCGCCGTTTGTCGAGCAGCCGCAGCAACCCCCGGGGCTGGCATCGGAAATGAAGCCCCTTCCCGACCACGGCGAAACCAGCTACATCGGTTCCGGGAAGCTTGTGGGGAAAAAAGCGCTGATTACCGGCGGTGATTCGGGTATTGGCCGGGCAGTCGCTATCGCCTTCGCGCGCGAAGGCGCGGATGTCGCGATCGGCTACCTGCCGGAGGAGGAATCCGACGCGGCTGCCGTTATCGCGCTGATACAGGCCGAGGGCAGAAAAGCCGTCGCCATTCCCGGCGACATCCGGGTTGAATCATTTTGCGATACCCTGGTCGAAAAGGCGGTCGCGGAGCTTGGCGGGCTGGATATTGTGGTTAACAACGCCGGCAGGCAGCAGTATTGCGAATCCATCGAAGAGTTGACTACCGCCGCTTTTGACGCGACCTTTAAAACCAACGTTTATGCGCCATTCTGGATAACCAAAGCCGCGCTTCGCCATCTGTCTGAGGGCGCGGCTATCATCAACACCTCTTCCGTCCAGGCGTTTAAACCCAGCGAGATCCTGCTGGATTATGCCCAGACCAAAGCCTGCAACGTTGCGTTTACGAAATCGCTGGCAAAGCAGCTGGGTCCGCGCGGTATCCGCGTTAATGCCGTGGCGCCGGGCCCGTACTGGACGCCTCTGCAGTCAAGCGGCGGACAGCCGCAGGAGAAGGTTCAGCAGTTTGGCGAGGATACGCCGCTCGGCAGACCGGGACAGCCGGTTGAGATAGCGCCCCTTTACGTACTCCTGGCTTCCGACGCGTGCTCCTACGCTTCTGGCCAGGTCTGGTGCTCTGATGGCGGCACCGGGGTAGCATAAGAGAGATCGTCGCTGTGGCGTGCTCTATTCGCGCGCCGCAGCGACGGACGCTAGTAGCGTAAAAGGAACTGGATGAGGGTTATCAGCAAATAAAAACCGCAGACGATTTGCACACCTCTCCAGCTCCACCTGAAATAACGCCACTGATAACGCTCTCTGGCATTCGCCTGCGCAATGGCGGGCTCCAGGCTCTGCTTTTTCTGCTTACTCCTCAGTAGACTCCAGCCCCACCAGACAATGACCATGATGACGATAACTTTATACAGGATGATGTTGCCCATGCCGCCGCCATTTTACGATTGGATAAAACTGCCTGCGAGTGTAGCGCACTTCCCGCCTCGTTACCTGCATACCTTATTGACGTTTAAACATGTTTACGCTGGAACGCTCTTGTTCTGTCAGCGCGGCTGATGTAGCGATATCGTAGAATAATCTTATATATGTCAAAAAGGTGAATTGCGACTTTTCTCTTTATTAAATATGTAGTATCAAGGCGCTGGTAATATTAGCAGTCTTATTATTCAAAAAGTTAAAATTTGCAAAACCAGACGTAACCGCTAAAATAACCATGAGCTAACTCACTAAGCAGGGAGATATTATGGGTTTTTGGCGAATTGTGTTGACGATTATTCTACCGCCACTCGGCGTGCTGCTGGGTAAAGGGTTTGGCTGGGCCTTCATTCTCAATATTATTTTAACCATCCTCGGTTATATTCCAGGGCTTATTCACGCGTTTTGGGTTCAAACCAAAAACACCTAATCAGAAATATCTTACAGTTTGACTCGCCGGCTTATCCCCGGACATTAAACGGAAGCAGAAAGTTCGCAGGAGCAATATCATGCTTAAACAATTAACCGCTATCGTTTTGCTGGCTGCAGCAACCAATGCCGTGGCGCAAGACGATTTGACGCTGGACAGTCTGGTCAAAAAGGAACCGGCAGCCTTTAGTCAAATGGTAAAAGATCACCCTCTGCCCGCCTGGGTAAAGACGGGCGGAACCGCCTCGCCTGCCAGAACGGTGAAGCTTGGCGCAGAGACTTATCAGGTACTCAGCGTCTGTAAACCCCACGATTGCGCGACGGAACGCTTCGCCGTGCTGTGGTCTGAAAAGTCCAGACAGATGACCGGGCTTTTCTCTACCGTTGATGAAAAAACCGCCCAGGAGAAACTGACCTGGCTTAACGTTAGCGACGATCTTTCCATCGATGGTAAAACGGTGCTCTTTGCCGCCCTGAGCGGCAGCCTGGAAAATCATCCCGACGCATTTAACTTTCAGCAGTAGCCCGTAGCCAAAAATTGACGCCTGTGGCCGGAACGGTAATCCGGTCATCCCCATTCTGCCGCTCTGACCCGGGGTCTGGACGGCAGAATAACGTCCCTTTCCGGCTACAACGAGATGCCGGCGAATGACATAAACCCCAGCGACATTAGCCCGGCGGTAATAAATACGCTGCCTAACCCGCGCAACCCCTTCGGCATGTTGGCGTATTTCAACTTTTCGCGTATGCCGGCCAGCGCCACGATCGCCAGCGCCCAGCCAATACCGCACCCGGTACCGTAAGTGAGTGACTCAAAGAAGCTGTATTCACGCTGCACCATAAAAATGGTCGCGCCGAAAATGGCGCAGTGAATGGTTAATAACGGCAGAAACGGGCCTAAAGCGTGGTTTAACGCATGAAAGTATTTATCGATGACCATCTCGAGGATCTGCACCAGCGCCGCGAGAACGCCGATAAAAGTGATAAAATCGAGAAAGCTCAGATCGGCCCCTTCGATCAGAGCGTTCTCTTTCAGCAGATGATTGTAAATCAGGTTGTTTATCGGCGTCGCTATCGCCAGCAGCGCTGTTACCGTCACGCCGAGACGAAATGCGACATCGATTTTTTTCGAGATAGCGAGAAAAGTACACATGCCGAGGAAAAAATTAAGCGCCATATTCTCGACAAAAACCGCGCGGATAAAAATATTGAGGTGAGATTCGAACAAGACAACCTCCATGTTGTTGAGTTGTTTCTCAATCATGCCAAACTTTCGGGTGAAACAGGCAATAACGACTCGGTTTTGCCGAGTCGATCACCTTTTAATTTCCTGAGTTTTGATAAGGCGGGACAGCCGCCTTTACTCGCCCTCTCTGCGCTGGAGAAACGTGTGCGGAAGCATCTCAATAAATTCATCAACCGGCACCGGTTTTGAAAAGTAGTAGCCCTGGTAGAGGGTAATGCCCATATTTTTGAGCATCTCAAGCTGCTCTTTATCCTCAACGCCCTCGGCAATAATCTGGCAATGAAATTTTTTCGCCAGATTGACCATATTCATCACCACCAGCGCTGAAGCGTTATTGGTCACAATGTTGAAGGTAAAGACTTTATCGATTTTAATAATCTCCGGATTAAACTGCTGGATGTAGCTGTAGTTTGCATACCCGGTACCAAAATCATCCAGCGAAAACTGCACGCCAATACGCCTGAGTTGGTCCGTCACCGCTGACGTCTGCAGGGTATTTGCAATCGACTCCCGCTCGGTTATCTCCAGGACAAGGCGTACTTTTGCCGCTTTCATCTGTTGGGTAAACGTCTGGCACAGGGTCACAATTTCGTCGTCCTGGAAGTTTACCGAGCTGGTGTTAAAGCAGATAAGCAGCCCCGCGGGAATGACGGACTGCTGTCGCCGGAGCTGGCGACTCACCTCAGCAAAGCAAATCGCCGTCACTTCTTTGATAAGACCGGTCTGTTCGGCGACGGAGATAAATTTATCCGGCGCAATAAACCCCTGTTTTGGATGCTCCCAGCGCACCAGCACTTCGCCGCCGACGATCTGACCGGTGTCGCTGCCGATAATCGGCTGAATATAGGGTTTGAGCTGTTTGAGTTCGATAGCCTGCCTGAGCTGATACTCAATCGTATTCCGGTAGCGGAGGTAGTTTCTGAACAAAAATGTCAGCAGCAGGGAGGCCAGAATAATGGCGATGAGGGTGTGTTGTTCATAACGGATAAATGCGCCGGGGCCGGACGCGTAGTGGCGGTCGGCAATAACCGAATAGTGAAACTGCTCTGATTCCATGCGTACAGGAACGCGAATACCCGGGGTCGTCGTCACTTCCCCCTTATGGGTCATTACCCGGTCGCCAACCTGAAGATACAGATGAGCGTCGCCGTCGAGAACGTTTAAAATGTTGTATAAATAATAGCCATCCACGCCCACCAGAATCGTATTTCCCCGGTCGTCCTGTTCGCTGTAAACCATCAATGGATGGAGCGGCGTGATTTCACTGCCGCTCAGCAGACGTAAAGCGCCATGCGTATATTGGCGGCGATCGAACTGAAATTTCCGTCCGCCATAAACCGAGGTGCAGTATATTTCATTATCCTTACCTAAATTCACCGTGCGCACATCGGGAATAGTAGCCACCAGCGTGCGTAGCTCCGTCAGGACATTCTCATTACAGCTTTTCCCATAGAACGGTTCAGCCATATTAGCGGCCTGCTCCGCATGAGAAACGGTCACATCAAGGCTGGCTATCGCCTGCTGAAGCCGCGCATGAATATCGTTATCCACTTTTTTTTGCATTTGCCAGTAACAAAGCCCTGTACCGAAGCTCAGCACCGCAATTAAAAATAAGAATATCCACAGACGATGGCGTAATAAGGAGTCGTTCATTGTGCTAATCCAGTTTGACGCGCCGCAGCGGGCCGACGGCCAATAGTTTGACCAAATTTTAATAAATCCTGTTTATACTCGCCCTGAACCGATCAAGTTTTAATGCATATCAATGATATATCATGGCAAACCGTTGCGTGATGCGAGAGTCGTTTTCTTCGCCTGAGGTTTGCGTGCTTTTGCTGCTGCACCCGTAGCTAAACTATTGACTTAAAGTCGAATAATATGAAAATGACTCTTTTGTGCGCTGACCAGAAAAGCTGGCAAATATCATGACGATCCGCTCCTGTAAATTTCTCCTGAACAAGGTGAAAATATCCGCCGTAGCAATAGCTGCTGCGCTGCTGTTGGCCCACTGCGGCAGCAAACCGCCCGTTTCTCTCGTCACACCCATGCCGCCCGCGACCAGGCAGCCGACGTTACCCAAAAGTCATGAGCCGGTACGCGGCGTGTGGCTGACAACCGTTTCGCGCCTCGACTGGCCGCCGCTGGAATCGGTGAATGGCGGCATTACGGCCAACCGACGTATCGCCCTCCAGCAGCAGGCGCTGACTGCCAAGCTGGATAATTTAAAGAGCCTCGGCATTAACACCGTCTTCTTCCAGGTGAAACCGGATGGCACAGCGCTCTGGCCATCGAAGATCCTGCCGTGGTCCGATATGCTGACCGGAAAAATCGGCGAGGATCCGGGCTACGATCCGCTTAAGTTCATGCTGGACGAGGCCCATAAGCGCGGTATGCGCGTTCATGCCTGGTTTAACCCCTATCGCGTTTCGGTCAACACCCGGCCGAAAACCGTCACCGAGCTTAACGGTACGCTATCGCAGGTTCCCGCCAGCGTATACGTTCTGCACCCCGAGTGGATACGCACCTCCGGCGATCGCTTCGTGCTCGATCCGGGCATCCCGGAAGTGCGCGACTGGATAACCAGTATCGTGGCGGAAGTCGTGGAGCATTATCCTGTTGACGGCGTCCAGTTCGACGACTATTTCTACACCGAATCGCCGGGATCGGCGCTGAACGACAGCCGGACGTTCCAGCAGTACGGTCAGGGATTTGCCGTGAAGGCGGACTGGCGGCGGCATAATACCCAACTGCTGATCGAGCAGGTTTCCCGTACCATCAAGCAGCTGAACACCGAGGTTGAATTCGGCGTCAGTCCGGCAGGCGTCTGGCGCAACCGCTCCCACGATCCGGCCGGTTCCGACACCCGCGGCGCGGCGGCCTACGATGAGTCCTATGCCGATACCCGTCTCTGGGTGCAGCAGGGATGGCTGGACTATATCGCGCCGCAGATTTATTGGCCCTTCGCCCGCGACGCGGCCCGCTACGACGTGCTGGCAAAGTGGTGGGCTGACGTGGTGAAACCCACCCATACCCGCCTCTATATCGGCGTGGCGCTGTACAAGGTGGGCGAACCGTCGAAGAACGAACCCGACTGGATGATTAACGGCGGCGTGCCGGAATTGAAAAAGCAGCTTGATCTGAATGAATCCATGCCGCAAATTCAGGGCACGATTTTGTTCAGAGAGAATTACCTCAATCAGCCGCAAACCCAGCAGGCCGTTAACTACCTGAAAAGCCGCTGGGGAGGTTGATTCCCACACCTGCCCCAACCGGAGAATGTTATGTTAAAAAAATCGATTGTCGCCTATTCCTTGTTCTGCGCTCTGACGCCCGCCGTTTTTGCGGGCAACAGTGAAAATGAACAGCTGAATAAAAAGAAGGTCATTGATTTTTATAATAAAGCGTTAAATGACAAAGACTTTGCCGCCGCCAGACCCTATCTCGGAGACCGCTACATACAGCATAACCCGATGGCGAAAGACGGCGTGGAAGGCTTTCAGCAGTTCATCGCCTTCCTGAAGAACAAATATCCCGACTCCCACAGTGAAATTAAGCAGGCGTTTGTTGATGGCGATCATGTGATCCTGCACGTTGAGGTCACCGGTCGCGAGCCGGGCGTGACGCGGGCGATTATTGATATCTTCCGCCTCGACAAGCAGCATAAAATCATTGAGCACTGGGACGTTACCCAGAACGTTCCGCAAAAAACCGCCAGCGGCAACAGCATGTTCTAAAACCCGGCCAGGAGCCTTCTGCTAACACTCTCGCTTTCCCTTTTTTCATTCGTACAGACTATCGCTTGTTTAAACATTTTATTTACTTTACTGTAAAGTAAATAAACAAACGAGATCAGACTGATGTTCAACGAAAGAAAATGGGGAAAGCTTTTTTATTTCATTGCATTAGCCATTTTTCCCGGCGCGGTGAACGCCGCTTTACCCAGCCTACCCGCGCAGGGCGCCTCGCTCTATGACGCCTGCTCCCACCTACAAGAACCCGCCGAGGCCTGGCGCTGTCGCGCCCTGCTCATTAGCCAGCGCGTGGAACAGCGGCAGCGCTATCTGCACTTTTTACTTCAGCAGAATATTTTCAGCATTCAAACCTACGACTATCTGTGGAGTGAATACCAGCGTGCGACGTCATGTTCTGAGATCGGCGCCTTCTTGATGAGCAAAGTTCACGATGAGGCATTCCATGGGCTGCCCTTTACCCCGCTTCCGCCCGATGATGCGATAAGCGCGCCGCCTGCGGTGTTTACCCTGCAAGACGCCATTAACTGACCTGAGGTGCGTAACAATGCTGGCCCGCTTTTTTGTCTTTCGCCCCGTTTTTGCCGCCGTCATCGCTATCTGCATTATGGCGGCCGGCGCCCTTGCCCTGCTGACGCTGCCGGTAGAACAGTATCCGGATATCGCCCCTCCTGCCGTCAACGTCACGGCGAACTATACCGGCGCTTCAGCGGAAACCGTCGAGGATAGCGTTACCCAGGTGCTGGAGCAGCAGATTAAAGGCATCGATGGGCTGATCTATTTCTCCTCAAGCAGCAGTTCGGCTGGGCAGGCGCGGATTAGCCTTAGCTTCGATCAGGGCGTAAATCCTGATATGGCGCAGGTACAGGTACAAAATGCGGTAAACCAGGCGATTACCCGCTTACCACAGGAGGTACAGCAGCAAGGCATTACCGTTACCAAATCCCAGGGCGACAGCCTGATGGTGGTTGCCCTGTATGACAAAAGCGAGCAATTAACCAGCCTTGATATCAGCGATTTCCTCGTCAGTTCCCTGCAGGAGCCATTGAGCCGGGTTGAAGGCGTGGGTGAAACCACCGTTTTTGGCGCGCAGTACGCCATGCGCATCTGGCTTAATCCGCTCCAGCTGACCAGCTACGGTTTGATGCCCTCGGACGTGCAGGCCGCCATTGAAGCGCAGAATTCGCAGGTTACCAGCGGTGAAATTGGCTCGCTGCCGACGCTTGAGGGACAGTATCTGAACGCCACGGTGGCGACGCAGTCTCGGCTTGAACGTCCTGAGCAATTTGAGAATATTATTCTGCGCACGAATAGCGACGGCTCGGTGGTGTACCTGCGCGATGTGGCCCGCGTGGAGATCGGCGCGGAAAACTATCAAAACCAAACTACGCTCAATGGTTACCCCTCCGCCGGGATCTCGATTCAACTGGCCTCGGGAGCCAACGCGCTGGAAACGGCGGAAAAAGTTCGGGCCGAAGTCGAACGCCTCTCTTCCCGCTTTCCGCAAGGCGTGGTCGCCGCCTATCCGCGCGACAGCACACCGTTTGTGACGGTATCGATCGAAAGCGTGGTGCATACGCTGATTGAAGCGATCCTCTTTGTCGTGGCCGTCATGTATCTTTTTCTGCAGAGCTGGCGGGCGACGCTGATCCCGACCCTTACGGTTCCGGTAGTTCTGCTGGGTACTTTCGGTATTCTCAGCCTGCTCGGTTACAGCATTAATACGCTCACCCTGTTTGCGATGGTGTTGGCAATCGGCCTGCTGGTTGATGACGCTATCGTGGTAGTGGAAAACGTTGAGCGTTTGATGGCAGAGGAAGACCTCACCCCGCTGGAGGCCACGCTGCGCTCGATGAATGAGATAACCGGGGCACTAATCGGTATTGCGTTGGTTCTCTCCGCCGTTTTTATTCCGATGGCGCTCTTTGGCGGCTCGGTCGGGATTATCTATCGCCAGTTTACCGTGACTATTGTCTCAGCCATGGCGCTGTCCGCGCTGGTCGCTCTGACGCTGACGCCAACGCTATGCGCCCACCTGCTCAAGCCAGGACACATGAAAAAAGGGCGTTTTTTCACCCTTTTCAATCGCGGCGTGACGATAAGTCAGAACCGCTACCTGGCCACGCTCCAACGAATAACCGCCCGTCCGTTTCGTTTTGTCTGCCTGGCCCTGATCCTGACCTTTTTGATGCTCTGGCAATATCAGAAGCTCGCTAGCGGATTTCTGCCCGAGGAGGATCAGGGCGCGGTCATGGTTCAATACACGCTGCCGTCTGGCTCGCCGATGTCAATGACCGAGGAGGTTGGCGCTGATATTGCGCGCTATTTTATGACCGAGGAGGAAGATAACCTCAACGTTATCTTTATGGTCACCGGGAGAAACAATGCCGGCAGTGGGCAGAACGTCGGCATGGCATTCGCTGAGTTAAAGCACTGGGACCTGCGTCCTGGTGAGAAAAACAGCGCCCAGGCCATTATTTCCCGCGCGAACCAGTACTTTAATAAAAACGCCCGGCAGGCCAACATCAGCGTGATGTCGCCCCCGACCGTGCGCGGGCTTGGGCAATCCAGCGGCTTTGAGCTATGGCTGCAGGACAGCGCGGAAAATGGCAGCGCTGCGCTTATGCAGGCGCAAACCACCCTGCTCAATGCCGCCAGAGAAAATCCCGCTCTGGACGCGGTACGAATTAATAGTCTGGAAGAAAAAGCGCAGCTGCAGGTCAATGTCGACAGACAAAAAGCGCAGGCTCAGGGCCTGGATCAGACTGATATCAACAATACGCTCTCAGCGGCCTGGGGGGGCGTATATGTTAACGACTTTATCGACCGTGGGCGGGTTAAACGCGTGTATATGCAAGGAGATGCGGCCTGGCGTTCGACGCCGGAAAATTTATCCGCCTGGTTTGTGCGCGGCGACAGCAACAACATGGCCTCCTTCGACAGCTTCTCATCCCTGCGCTGGACCACCGGACCGCAGATGCTTCAGCGGTTTAACGGTCTGTCGGCCGTGCAGTTTCAGGGAGGCGCGGCGCCGGGCGTCAGTTCCGGCGCCGCGATGGCGGAGATGGCCGACCTGGTCAGCTCGATGAACGGGTTTGATCTGCAATGGAGCGGTTTGTCCTGGCAGGAGCAGTCATCTTCGGTGCAAACGCTGTGGGTCTACCTGGCGTCGCTGGCCTTTATGTTTTTATGCCTGGCCGCCTTATATGAGAGCTGGTCGGTTCCCATTGCCGTAATGCTGATTATCCCGTTGGGCATTATTGGCGCCATCAGCGCTTCGTTGCTCGCCGGTTATGAAAACGATATCTACTTCCAGGTGGGGATGTTGACGACAATGGGCCTCTCGTCCAAAAACGCGATTCTGATCGTTGAATTCGCCCTGGCGCAGTTCCAGCAAGGGAAAAGCCTGTCGGAAGCCACCCTCGAAGGCGCGCGCCTGCGCTTGCGCCCCATCGTGATGACCTCACTCGCATTTGTTGTTGGCGTAATCCCTCTGGTACTCTCTACCGGCGCGGGGGCTTCCAGCCAACGAGAGATAGGCACCGCGGTCATCGGCGGCATGCTCACCGGGACGCTGCTGACCTTGTTTTTCGCGCCATTATTTTTCCTGCTGGTGCAGCAAGGAATGATGCGGCTAAAAAGACGCAAACCGTAAGGACTCAACTGATGGGAAATCAACGCGGGCGGCCGATGAAAGCCCGCCCACGCATTTTACAAACCGCCCGGGCGCTGTTTCTGCAGCACGGGCTTGATGTGTCTCTGGATACCATCGCCGCCGAAGCGGGAACCACGCGCCCGACGCTGTACAGCCATTTCCCCGGCGGAAAAGACGCGCTGCTGCTGGAGACGTTCGCCTTTCTCAACGACGCTATGCAGCCGCCCCTGCAACAGCTTCTACAGGACAGCCAGCAGGATCTGCCGGCGCTGCTGCGGGGATTCGCCAGGGTTGTCCAGCACCATTTTTATGCACCGGAAAACATCCACTTTCAACGCCTGCTCATCCAGGTGCTGGTGCAAAAACCGGAGCTGTACGTCACGCTTGAGCAACGACCCTCTGGCCGCGTACTGCAGGCGCTCAGCGATATCCTCGCGAAGAAACGAGATCAGGGCCAGCTGACCCTCAGCGACCCGCAGCTCCAGGCGACGGCGTTTCTCGGCGCGATTATGGGCTATCCGCTGCCGGGAGCCTTAATTGCGCAAAATGCGCTAACGGCAGAAACGCTGGAGCCGCTCGCCGAATGCGCGATTAGCGTGTTCCTCACGGCCTGGGGCTATAAGCCATCATCATCCGGCGCCCTGTGAACGGGGCCGGAATACGCCTAACCGGCGAGGAGCTCATCGTACAGGCTACGCAGGCGGGTGCGAAGGTAGAGAACGGCTTTATGCTTACGCGAGAGCAGCGCCTGCTCGCTGACGCCGGACTCTTCGGCCAGCTCCCGGTAGCTATAGCCCTGCAGTTCGGTTTTCTCAAATGCCTCACGCTGGGCGGGCGGCAGCTCCGAAAGCGCCTGGTTTAGCTCCTCCCAGAGCAGCGCTTTCAGATACTCATCCTCCGGCGTTTGCGGCACGCCAAACAGCGTCTCGGCCAGCTCGTCCTCAGGAGAATCGCCCTCCTCCTCCTCGCTGAAGCCGCCCGCCAGCGGCAGCTCGCGTTTTTTCCTCGCCCTGTCGGTCATTTCGTTACGCGCCGCCCGAAACAGCCAGGCGGCGATATTCTCCACCGGCTGCTCGACGCGAATGAGCTGATACGTCACTTCCTGCAGGATATCGTCCGCCTCATCGCGCAGCGGGGTCCGTCCGCGGATAAAAGCCTTCAGCCGCGACCGGCAGGCGTTGAGGGCGGAAACAAGCCGTGACTCCGCCACGGTGCCGTTTTTCATTGTGTTCACTCGGGATCCGCGTTTTTAGCTGGACTCTCCTGCTGCGGCCCATGCTCGCCTCGGCGGTCACGCCAGCCGCAGGGGCCGTGATGCCCGCGGCGGCCGAAGCGCTGAGCAAACTCCTCGCGCTGCTCGGGGCTCATGTTCATCCAGCGTTCATGCATCCGCCGCCGGGCGTGCCCCATGCCAAACATGCCCGGCCGAAAACCGAGGCCGCCGAACAGGATCCGCGACAGCGCCAGAATCCCTAACGCCTGCCAGAAACCGATGCTCTTCACGCCAAGAATTGCCGGCAGCAGCGCATTCCACAGCGACATCACCACCAGCCCAAGCACGGCGATTAACGCCACGCCGATAATAAGCGGTTTTGCCATTCTGTGACGACCAAAGCGCTGATGGTGATGCTGACCGTGCATATCGAAATCTCTCATCTTCTGTTTACCTCATAATGCTCGTGAATATTAGCCTGTGCTGAGGTAGACGAATGAGCGGACAAAATATTGCTGAGAAAATTTAAAAATCGACACACTTTATTTGTATGACAAATTTTAATGTGTGATCTTCATCACCTTCTATCGCGCGCGGCGGCGGTAAGGTTCCCCGATGATTCATTGAAAAAAGAGGAACTTATGAACGCAGTAAAATCACTAAAAGCGGACTGGGCGATTATTACGTTGATGATTGTTGTCGCGGTCGTGATGTATGGCTATCTGATCCCTAAATACTGGTAATCGAAGTCCGCCCCATCGCTCAGGGCGGCCTGCCGGCACTATCGCTTATCGTTCAGCGTCTTAATCAGAAACGGCACCGAGTCGCGTAAGGACGGGTTAACCGTACCGCTATGATCCAGGCCGGCATAAATATGAACCTCCGCCCGGGTTCCCGCGCTTTTTACCGCATCGGCAAAGCGTTTTTGCATTGCCGTCGGCACGTTGATATCCGCGCCGCCAATACCGATAAACACCGGGTGATCGATTTTCAGGGTCGGATAAAGCATGCTGCCCACGCTGGCGTTTAACAGGGAGTCTATTCCCGGCTTAAGTGAGTTAGCGGCATTAAGACCGGCCTTCATGACCTCATCGTTTAACGGCGTAATGCATAAATTGCTCGCCTCTTTCAGCAGCGGCAGCGCGTTATCCTGGAAATAATCAGCCGGATTAAGCTGCGGGTTGCTGTCGGCGGCAGACAGATAAATATAGAAAATATAGGGTATTTTCGGGTCGCCTCCGGTCGGCGCTTTGCCGACTGCCGGTGGAAGCACATCGGCGGCGGTGGTTCCTTTCTCAAAATAAGGCGTACCGGTCAGCACCGTCGCGCGAACGTTCAGCTCCGGCGCATATTCCGGCTGATATCCCGCGCTGGCGAACGCGGCGTGCGCACCCTGCGACTGCCCTACCAGAATAAGCTCATTCTTAAGCGGAAACTGCTTCAGGGCGGCGCGAACGCCATCAAGAACGCTCCACGCTTCGCCGCGGGCGTTAAGATAATGGTGCAGGCCAGCAGAGCCCAGCCCGGCATAATCCGGCGCGACCACCGCGTAGCCCAGCGACAGCCAGGTATTCAGATACTGCTTATCGCGATCGCTGCGCGGGTTTAACGACGGCGCGCAGTGGTTCGCCACGCCCACGGTACCGTGAGCCCAGACCACCACAGGCCACCCCCCTTCCGGCGTCGCGCCAAAGGGAATAAATACCGCGGCGGTATCTTCGCGGGCGGTTTTACCGTCAACGCCGCTGCGGGAGGGATAATGCAGGAGGTACTGCTTTGCCGCTTCGCTTAAGCCATTCGCGGCGTTGAGCGGAGAGACGGCATCGGTGCTGTCGCCAGCGGCGCTAGCCGGTACCGCGCTCATTGAAAGCAGCAGCAGCGCAGAGGTGGCGGCGAGGAATTTTCTCGAGAGTGAATAGGTCATGGCATCCTGTTCCATTATTAGTGATGCACTTAGTGTAGTCCCCGCCGCCTGAATATCAGCTCAATGAAGCAGACGCTTCGCCATTTTTTTATAAACCCTGAGTGGCTTCGCTTTTTGCCCGCGCAAATAATGATAGATTTTTATCAATAACCTCAAAGGAAGAGACCGATGTCAGCGAAAAAAGTGACCATGACCGACATAGCCAGAGACGCCGGAGTGGGTATTGCGACGGTAGACAGAGTGCTCAATAAACGGGCCGCCGTCAAAGATAGCACCGAACGTAAAGTACTCGAGTCCGCGCGGCGATTAGGCTTCGCGCTTGAGCAATCCCACTATCGGCTGGCTGCCGGCCAGTCGGCGATAGCCCTCAGAATGGGGTTTATCCTGCTGCAGCCGTCACACTCGTTTTATCAACAGCTGGCGCAGGCGCTTGAACAGGCGGCACTCGCGTGGCATAGCCCGACGCAGGCCCCCGTTTTTCTGCATTATGATATTAACGCCATCAACGATATGGCCGCCGCGATCGGCCGCCTGAGCACTGAAGTGGATGTTATCGGCATTGTGGCGCTGGATAATCCGCTTATCCGCCATGCCCTCATTCAGGCGATTGATAAAGGGGTGCACGTCTTCACCCTGCTCTCCGATATGAGCATTCCCCAGCGTACCGGCTATATCGGGCTGGATAACCAGAAAGCGGGCCGCACCGCCGGCTGGGCGGTGGACAGGCTCTGTCACGGCGACGGCGAAATTGGGATTATCGTCGGCGATAATCGGTTTATTTGTCAGGAAAGCTGCGAGATAAGTTTCCGCTCCTACCTGCGCGAACAGGGCAAAGGCGATCGTGTGCTTGAACCGGTGCGCAGCCACGAACGTGCCGATGTCGCGCGCCAGGTGACGGAAGAGATGCTGCAACAGTACCCGGATCTGAAGGCCATTTACGCGCCCTGCGGCGGCGTGGAAGGTATTGTCGACGCCCTGCGCGCGCGTCAACGCCAGCACCAGGTCACCCTGATTTGCCATGGCCCGGTAGACAACGGCGAGCTGGCGTTAATCGACGGCACCGTCGATCTTATGCTTGCGCACCGGCTTAGCGAGTTCGCTGCGGCGACAATTAACGCCTTTATCCAGGCAGTCAGCCAGCCGCGGGCGACGTTTATCAACGCTCTGCAGCCGTTTGACCTCCTCACCAAAGAAAACCTCTGATTGCCGAGGGCGCGGATAAAGTCGCCGCGCTCCGCTTCAGCGCTATATTTGATAAAAAACCATCATTTACGCTATCAAGATAAATCTTGAATCCCATCAAAGAATTTAAATTTCATCATTGTTGAATATGAAATTTTCATTCAATACTGGTCATGTTTTCTCCTCATCAGAAAAGGAAGCCATCATGACCATACATATTGCCAACGCGCCGTGCAGCTGGGGCGTCGATGATCCCAAAAACCCTTACCTGTCGCCGTGGCCCAAGGTGCTGGAAGAAGCGGCGACGGCCGGTTATAAAAGCATTGAACTGGGCCCGTGGAGCTATCTGCCGACCCGGGCCGATGAACTTAGCGCCGCGCTGAATAAACAGGGGCTGTCGCTGGTTGCCGGAACGATCTTCGACGATCTGGTCAGCGAAGAGAACTTCGCGAATATTGTCGAACTGACGCATAACCTCTGCCGCAATCTGTCGCAGGTACCGGCCGCGGAAAAGACGCCGGGTAACCCCTTCCAGCCGCCTTATCTGGTCATTATTGATTTCGGCAATCCGCAGCGGGCGAAATATGCCGGACGCGGCGAGCTGGCCCCCCGTCTGTCACCCGCCGACTGGCAGCGGATGATCGACCACATTATCACTATCAGCAAACTGGCGTGGCAGGAGTACGGCGTGCGTCCGGTTATCCATCCTCACGCCGGCGGCTGCATCGAGTTTGCCGATGAAATCGACCTGCTGGCGACGCAGATTCCCCATGAGGTGGCCGGTTTGTGTCTCGACACTGGCCACCTCTACTATTCGGGCATGGACCCCATCAGCTGGCTGGATCGCCATTTTGACCGCCTTGATTACCTGCATTTTAAAGATGTTGACCCGCAGGTGTTCGAGAGCGTGATTTCCCGCGGCATCGACTTCTTCTCGGCCTGTGCGGAGGGGGTGATGTGCCCGCTTGGCAGCGGCGCCATTGACTATCCGGCGGTGCGCGCCTTTCTCGACAAGCGCGGCTATCAGGGCTGGATCACCATTGAGCAAGAGCGCGATCCGCGCAACGTCGAGGGCAGCCTGCAGGCGGTCACGGAAAGCCTGCGCTACCTGCGATCCGTTGGGTTTTAATCGGGAGAAAACAGATGATTAACGGTATTAAACCTGTAGGCCGCTCCTTACGCTGGGGCATGGTGGGCGGCGGCGGAAGCAGCCAGATTGGCTATATTCACCGCTCCGCGGCGCTGCGCGACGGATCGTTTACCCTGCTGGCCGGGGCTTTTGATATTGATGCAGAGCGCGGGCGCGAGTTTGGCCAGCAGCTGGGCGTGGACGTCGGGCGCTGTTACCCCGACTACGAAACCTTGTTTCGCGAAGAAGCGGCGCGGGAAGACGGCATTGAAGCGGTTTCTATCGCCACGCCGAATAACACCCACTACGCCATTTGTCGCGCGGCGCTTGAGGCCGGACTGCATGTGGTCTGCGAAAAACCGCTCTGTTTTACCGGCGAAGAGGCCGATGCGCTGGTGGCCCTGAGCGAAAAACAGCGCAAAATCATCGGCGTCACCTACGGCTACGCCGGGCATCAGTTGATTCTGCAGGCTCGGCAGATGATTGAACAGGGGCTGCTGGGCGAGATCCGCATCATCAATATGCAGTTCGCCCACGGTTTCCATAACCAGCCGGTAGAGCAGGATAACCCCAGCACCCGCTGGCGGGTGGACCCGAAATTTGTTGGTCCCAGCTACGTGCTAGGCGATCTGGCCACCCACCCGCTGTTCCTGGCGGAGACCATGGCGCCGAAGCTTAATATCACTCGCCTGATGTGCTCCCGCCAGAGTTTTGTCAAAAGCCGTGCACCGCTGGAGGATAACGCGCATGTGCTGATGGAGTACGACAACGGCGCCGTAGGGTCGATGTGGTGCTCGGCGGTCAACAGCGGCTCAATGCACGGACAGAAAGTCCGCATCGTCGGGGAGAAAGCTAGCCTGGAGTGGTGGGATGAACAGCCGAACCAGCTGCGCTACGAAATTCAGGGCGAGCCGGTGCGCATCCTCGAACGCGGTATGCCCTATCTTGACCCGCTGGCCCTGCAGGACGACCGGATTGGCGGCGGCCATCCCGAAGGGCTGTTTGAGGCCTGGTCGAATCTGTATCGCCGCTTTGCCATTGCCATGGATGCAACCGACCGTCGCGATTCGGCCTTGCTGGAAAACTTCTGGTATCCGGATGCCAAAGCCGGGGCGCTCGGCGTGCATTGGGTAGAGAGCTGCGTACGTTCAGCAGACAACGGGGCCAGCTGGGTAGAGTTTCACTGATCCTCTGATGATCCGCGCCCGGTAAGGCGTCAGCCGCCACCGGGCGCAAACGATGCGCAATAGCCATTTCTTGAGATATTTAAAAGTGACAACGTCACCTATCCCCGGCAAATTCACAGCATTGTAATCAAAAAGGGAATGTCGTATAACAGGGGCCAAACCGAGGGGTGTCCCGTGAGGGCTGAGATGGCGTAAGCCGAACCCTTTGAACCTGATCTGGGTCATGCCAGCGAAGGGACGGGTCGGCATTTCCGCCAGTTTTGCGCCATTGCCTGTTCACACTTCATTCAGCACGCCCGGATCTCCCTTGTTTCAGGAGGTCCTGTGATTCTTCCCGCGTTTACCCAGGGTATTTATGGCCGCCTGCGTCAGCAGGCCGGCGCCGACTGGCAGCACTACGTCGCCCACCCCTTCCTGCGCCAGCTCGCCGATGGCACCCTGCCCGAATCCGCCTTCCGCCGCTATCTGACCCAGGATTACCTGTTTCTGATCCATTTCGCCCGCAGCTACGCGCTGCTGGTCAGCAAGCTGCGTACCCTGGCGGAAATGCGCGTCGCCGCCGCGTCGATGAACGCCATTATTGACGAGCTGCCGCTGCACGTCGGCTACTGCAGGGAATGGGGACTGGATGAAGCGACGATGGCCGCCGAAGCGGAAGCCGTGGAAACCGTTAACTATACCCGCTACGTGCTGGACATCGGCCACTCCGGCGACGCCCTGGATCTGCTGGCGGCGCTGATGCCCTGCGTTGCCGGCTACGCGGAAATCGGCCTCGGCCTGCTGCACGATCCGGCGACCCGGCTGACCGCCAATCCTTATGCCTCCTGGATCCGCAACTACGGTGATGAGGGTTACCTGAACGGCGTCAATAACGCCATCGGTCTGCTGGAAACCCTCTGGCAGCAGCGCGGCGGCGAGGCGCGTTTCGCCGAACTCAGCGCTATTTTCACCACCGCCACGCGTCTGGAGGCTAACTTCTGGCAGATGGGCCTCAACGCCGTCGCGGAGCGCCCGGCGTGACGGCGCCCGGTATCCAGGTGCGCGGTCTGAGCCTGCGCTTTGGCGCGCGGCGGATATTCGACAATCTGACGTTCGCTATCCCCGGCGGCCAGTGGGTTTCGCTGCTGGGTGCCAGCGGCGCTGGAAAGACCAGCCTGTTGCGCATTATCGCCGGGTTGGCAAAAGCTACCGCCGGTGACGTTCGCGCCAGCGACGGGCAGCCAATAGATAAACGGCTGGCGTGGATGGGACAAAAAGATCTGCTTTATCCATGGTTAAGCGTGCGCGACAACGTCTCGCTTGGCGCGCGTCTGCGCGGAGAGCGCGTAGACCATCGGCGGGTTGCCGCGCTGTTACAGCAGGTTGGTCTTGAACACTGCGCCGGCGACCGCCCGGCCGCCCTCTCAGGCGGCATGCGCCAGCGTGCGGCGCTGGCGCGCACGCTCTATGAAGACCGCCCCATTGTGCTGATGGACGAACCTTTTTCCGCGCTCGATACCCTGACCCGGACGCGCATTCAGACCCTGGCCGCGGAACTCCTGGTGAACCGCACCGTCGTGCTGATTACCCACGACCCGATGGAAGCCTGCCGCCTGAGCCATCGTCTGCTGGTCCTTTCCCCCGCTCCCGGCGGGATTGACGACGCGCATCGCCTGTCCGGCATGCCGCCGCGCGCGCCGGACGATCCGGCGCTGTTGGCCAGCCAGGCGGAGCTGCTGCAACAGCTGATAAGGGCTAACGGATGAGCGCAAAACTGTTTCGCGCCGCCGTGGTGTTCTGCGGCCTGCTGCTGCTCTGGTGGCTGGCGAGCCGAAGCGGCATTCCCGCCTTTCTGCTGCCTTCACCCTCGGCGGTGGCAAGCGCTCTGTGGGTCAACCGCTCGTACCTCGGCGAACACACGCTGATCACGTTGAGCGAGATCCTCAGCGGCCTCGTGCTTGGCGCCCTACTCGGCGTGACGCTGGCGCTGTGCATGATTGTCTCGCCGCGCCTTCAGCGCTGGCTGATGCCGCTGGTGCTGACCAGCCAGGCGATCCCGGTCTTTGCCCTCGCCCCGCTGCTGGTGCTGTGGTTCGGTTTTGGCATGGGCGCCAAGGTGATGATGGCGGTGCTGGTGATTTTCTTTCCCGTCACCTCGGCGTTTTTTGACGGTCTACGCCGGGTTAACCGCGACTATCTCGATCTGGCGCGCACCATGGGGGCCTCTTTTGGCGCACAGCTGCGCCACGTTCGCATGATGGCCGCCCTTCCGGCCCTTGGTTCCGGCCTGCGGATGGCCGCCGCCGTTGCCCCCATCGGGGCGATTATCGGCGAATGGGTCGGTTCAGCCGAAGGCCTGGGCTACGTGATGCTTAACGCCAACGCCCGCCTGCAAACCGATATCTGCTTCGCGGCCCTGTTTATTTTGGTGGTGCTGACCGTCCTGCTCTGGCTGGCGGTGGATGCTTTTTTACACCGGCTGATCGACTGGACGCCGGAATAACGATTTTAAACAGAAGGAATAACCATGCGTAAACATCTTTATAGCGGAATGGCCCTTGGCGTGCTGTTCAGCGGTCAGGCGCTGGCCAACGAGAAACTCACCCTGGTGCTGGACTGGTATATCAACCCCGATCATGCGCCGATCGTGGTGGCCGAACAGATCGGCGCCTTTAAAGAGGCGGGCCTGGACGTCAAAATCGTGCCGCCGTCCGACCCGGCGCTGCCGCCGCGCTTAGTCGCCGCCCGCCAGGCGGACCTGGCGATTACCTACCAGCCGCAGGTCCATTTTTTTGCTGATGAAGGGCTGCCGCTGGTCCGCGTCGGCACCCTGATTAATTCACCGCTGAACACGGTGATCGCGCTGGATAAAAGCATCAAATCCCCCTCCGATCTGCAAGGCAAAAAAGTGGGTTACTCGGTGAGCGGTATCGAACAGGCGACGCTGGCCACCATGGCGCAGCACGCGCACATCGACCCCAAAAGCATCAAGCTCATCAACGTGAACTTCCAGCTGACCAGCGCCCTGCTGGCCGGCCAGGTCGATGCGGTCATCGGCGGCTATCGTAATATCGAAGCGCTGGAGCTGAAGCTACAGGGGAAAGATCCGCAGGTGATGAACGTCGAGGATTACGGCGTACCGGCCTACGACGAGCTGGTGATTGTCGCGAATCGTGATGAAGCAAACGCGGCGAAGATTAAGGCGTTCCTCAAGGCGCTGCAAAAAGGCGTCGCTTACCTGCGCGCCCATCCTCAGGAGACCTGGCAGGCGTTTGCCGCCGCGCATCCCGAGCTCAATACCGAACTGAACAAGCAGGCATGGCTGAAAACCCTTCCTCTGTTTGCCAGCGATCCGGCGGCGCTGGATAAACCTCGCTATGAAGCTTATGAACAGTTTTTATATAACAATAAGTTGGTGAAAAAAGTCACACCTTTAACGAATTATGCGGTTGAGCTGCATTGAGTCATGCCATTGCTGGCGGAAACTTTTCGCCAGCAATATCCGCGTAACGTTAATAAAAATCGAGAAACTTCCTCACTAATAATTACAATTTTAAAGGTCTTTCAACCCTTAAAATATTCATTTTAAATCAATCAATTAGGTTGATTTTCGCCAGTGTAAAAATAACGTAAATATACCTTAATCAATAAAACGTTGAATGCGTATCTAAAAAGCCATATATTGTGCCCGCTTTAATGCATGGCGATTCAATTTCTTACACCAATTTATTCAACCAGCGCTCAACCGTAACGCTGGTTGTGGGAGTGATATGATGACGGATAAAGTCCGTATTGATACTTTAGGCGCAGATTTATTAGATGCAAACAACGATACCTTTTTGGCCCGTCAGGCTGAATTCGAATCGAATGTCAGGAGCTACCCGCGCAAGCTGCCCCTTGCGATTACCAAAGCGGAAGGCGTCTGGCTGACCGATGCGGATAACAAACAGTATCTGGACTGCCTTGCCGGCGCCGGTACTCTGGCACTCGGCCACAACCATCCTGACGTGCTGCAGAGCATCCAAAGTGTCATTACCAGCGGCTTGCCGTTACATACTCTCGATCTGACGACACCGTTAAAAGATCGCTTCTCTGAATACCTGCTTTCCCTGCTGCCGGGCGAAGGCAAAGAATACTGCCTGCAGTTCACCGGTCCGTCCGGCGCTGATGCCGTTGAAGCGGCGCTGAAGCTGGCGAAAAAATACACCGGTCGCTCTTCCGTGATCAGCTTCTCCGGCGGTTACCACGGCATGACCCACGGCGCGCTGTCCGTCACCGGCAACCTGTCGCCAAAAGCGGCGGTTAACGGCATGATGCCGGAAGTGCAGTTTATGCCTTACCCGCACCAGTACCGCTGCCCGCTGGGTATCGGCGGCGAAGCCGGCGTGAAAGCGCTGACCTACTACTTCGAAAACCTGATCAACGACGTCGAAAGCGGCGTGCGTAAACCGGCGGCGGTGATCCTTGAAGCCGTTCAGGGTGAAGGCGGCGTGAACCCGGCTCCGGTCGAATGGCTGCAGCGCATCCGTAAAGTGACGCAGGAGCACGGCATTCTGCTGATCATCGATGAAGTTCAGGCTGGCTTTGCCCGTACCGGTAAATTCTTCGCCTTTGAACACGCTGGCATTGAGCCGGACATTATCGTGATGTCGAAAGCCGTTGGCGGCGGTCTGCCGCTGGCCGTTCTCGGTATCAAAAAGCAGTTCGACGCCTGGGAACCGGGTCACCACACCGGCACCTTCCGCGGCAACCAGCTGGCGATGGCCACCGGCCTGACCACCCTGCGCCACCTGAAAGATAATAAGATTGCGGATAAAACCGCCGCTCAGGGCGAATGGCTGAAAGGCAAGCTGGCCGAGATGCAGAAACGCTATCCGGTTATCGGCCACGTTCGCGGTCTGGGCCTGATGATCGGCATCGAGATCGTTAAACCGGACGAAGCGCCGGACCACATGGGCTGCTACCCGGCGGATGGCGAACTCTCCGCGCTGCTGCAGAAGAAATGCTTCGAAGCGGGTCTGATCCTCGAGCGCGGCGGCCGCCACGGCTGCGTGCTGCGCCTGCTGCCGTCCCTGCTGATCAGCAACGCTGAGCTGGAAATTTTCTTCGACAAATTTGAACAGGCCCTGCTGGCCGCCGGCGTAAAACCGGTCTGAGTGGAGTAAGTGACCGCAATGTCCAAATTGAATCCGATTCTTGCTGGTTCCGCGCAAAGTATTGATGCCTACCAGCAAGCGATCGCCCAGACCAGCCAGGCGGTAGCGCAGTGGTTGCAGCAGCCTGAAATGTATCAGGGGAAAAGCGTTGATGAACTGCGTGAGCGCATCACCCTTGATTTCAACGAACAGGGTCTGGGCAACCAGGCGGCGATTGAACGTGCGATCGAGTACTTCCTGAAAGACAGCCTGTCGGTACATCACCCGCAGTGCGTGGCGCATCTGCACTGCCCGAGCCTGGTGATTAGCCAGGCGGCGGAAGTGCTGATTAACGCCACCAACCAGAGTATGGACTCCTGGGACCAAAGCCCGTCAGCGACCATCATCGAGATCAAGCTGATTGAATGGCTGCGCGCCCAGGTCGGCTACGGCGCTGGCGATGCCGGCGTCTTCACCAGCGGCGGCACCCAGAGCAACATGATGGGCCTGATGCTGGCGCGCGATGCCTTCTTCGCCCGCCGGGGGCACTCCATCCAGCAGGATGGTCTGCCGGGCGATATTCGTCAGTACAAAGTGCTGTGTTCAGAAAACGCCCACTTCTCGGTGCAGAAGAATATGGCGCTGATGGGCCTCGGCTACCGCTCCGTGACGCTGGTGAAAACCGACGAATTCGCGCGGATGGACGTGGCGGATCTGAAAGCGAAAATCGCCGAGGCGCAGGCTAACGGCGAGCAGATTATGGCGATCGTCGCCACCGCCGGCACCACCGACGCGGGGGCGATTGACCCGCTGCGCGAGATTGCGGCCGTCGCGGCAGAGCACCAGATCTGGCTGCACGTCGACGCGGCCTGGGGCGGCGCGCTGCTGATGTCCGAGAAGTATCGCGACCGTCTGGACGGCATTGAGCTAGTGGACTCCATCACCCTGGATTTCCACAAGCAGTTCTTCCAGACCATCAGCTGCGGCGCGTTTCTGTTAAAAGAAGCCCGCCACTATGAGCTGATGCGCTATCAGGCGGCCTATCTGAACTCCGAGTTCGATGAAGAGCACGGCGTACCGAACCTGGTGTCCAAATCGCTGCAGACCACCCGCCGCTTCGACGCGCTGAAGCTATGGATGGGTCTGGAAGCGCTGGGCCAGAAGCAGTACGCGGAAATCATCGATCACGGCGTGACGATGGCGCTGAACGTGGCGGATTACGTCGCAACGCAGCCGACGCTGGAGCTGGTCATGCAGCCGCAGCTGGCGAGCGTGTTGTTCCGTTCGCGTCCGCAGCAGATGGCGGGCAGCGACGATGCCGCGATCGCCCTGCTCAACCAGCGGGTTGGCGATGCGCTGCTGGCTTCCGGCCGCGCTAACGTCGGCGTGACCGAGCACAACGGCGTCACCTGCCTGAAGCTGACGCTGCTGAACCCGATCGTGACGTTAGAGGACGTGAAGGTGCTGCTGAGCCTGGTCGAGCGTACCGCCCAGGAGCTGCTGGCGCAGTAAGTTCGTTCTCGCACTAACCTCGAAAGCCGATAACTCACCTTATCGGCTTTTTTTATTGGGTTTCGTCCTGAATTTGTGACGTTGTCACTGTATTTCCCGGAGGCGGTGCTGCGCACCTGTCGGGCTACAGGTTCACAACCATCATCCCGGACAGACGCCCCTGGCGCCGCCTCCGGGATGTACTTGTATTCGAAATGCGCGCCATAAGCGTGTATCGACTCTCCTTTCCGATACACGGTGATACAAACAGCCAGTCACCCCAGATAACGCGCCGCCGGTTCAGATTGCGCAAAGCCGGGCAGCATGGCCTGACGCGTCGCGTTAAGCGCCTGCCACTGCGTTTCATCATGCAGCGGCGGAATAGTCACCGATTCGCGGCGGTCGAACCCCACCAGGGCGGCATCGACCAGTTTATCCACCTCCATGACGCCGGGAATGGTATCCACATCTTTGCCGCTGTGCTGCCAAATCTCGGTGCGCGTCGCCGCCGGCAGTACCGCCTGGACGTATACGCCTTTCGCGCTCAGCTCAACATCGAGCCCCTGCGAGAGAAACAGCACAAAGGCTTTCGTGGCGCCGTAGACGGTCAACCCCATTTCCGGACCCAGCCCAACGACCGACGCGATGTTGACAATCGCCCCCTCTCCGGCTTCGGCCAGACGCGGCGCGATGGCGTTCGCCAGGCGAGCCACTGAGGTCACGTTGAGGGTAATCAGGCGAGTGATATCGTCGCTGCTCTGGTGGAGGAAATCACCGGGAATCGAGGTACCGGCATTATTGACCAGAATCCCAATACGCGCGTCTTCCCGCAGGCGCTGCTCCACGGCGATGATGTCGCTATCCTGGGTTAAATCGGCCTGCAGGATGTCGACCTGAACACCGGTTTCACCGCGCAGTCGCTCGGCCAGCGCCGTCAGACGCTCGCGGTTACGCGCGACCAGCACCAGGTCGTGGCCGCGGCGGGCAAAACGTTCGGCATAGACTGCGCCAATTCCGGTCGATGCGCCGGTTACCAGTACCGCTGATTTGCTGCTCATAGATGTACTCCTGAATTTATACATGATGGCTGTCATGTATAATGGCACGGGTTGGGTATACTGTAAATAATGTTATATGATGGTCATCATAAATAATTTCGCAGCAGGACGACGCCATGAGAGTGAGCAGAAAACAGGTTGAAGAGAATAAGCAGATAATCCTGACCGCCGCCGGACGCTTGTTTCGCGAGCGGGGTTTTGACGCGGTCACGGTCACCGATATTATGAAATCAGCCGGTCTGACCCACGGCGGATTTTATGGCTACTTTAAATCGAAGGATGACCTGATCGCCCAAACCCTCGCGGAACTGAAGATCGAAAGCGAGACGACGGAAAACGACTTCGCGTCGCGCGTTGAACGCTATCTCTCCCCCGAACACCGGGATAATTTTGCCAACGGCTGCCCGCTGGCGGCGCTGGCGGCGGAGACCATCCGCCAGTCCGAACCCGCGCGCGATGAAATGACCGCCCGGCTGCGGCAGTACATAGACCAGCTCAGTGAAGCGATGGATGATCAAGACGCTGAAGCCCGCCGTCGCGCGGCGATTGGCAGCTGGTCGGCCATGGTCGGCGCGTTAATTCTGGCGCGGATGACCGCGGATTCGGCGTTTTCCGACGAAATCCTGGCAGAAACGGCGGCCTGGCTCGCGGAAAAACAGCGCTAACGTTAAGCCAGGTTCAGATCCGGCTGCAGGTAGCCTGCGACAAAGCGGGTCAAAATCGCCGAGGCCACCGGGCTCTCCGCAACGTCACGACTCAGCCTGTCCGGGTCAACCCCCTCGTTGCGCAGCGCCGACTGACGGAACGCGATCAGCGAGCGGGCAATCGCCGGGGTGATCTCCGGATGAAACTGCGTAGATACGGCATGCGCGCCGTAGCGCACAATCTGGTGCGGATCGTGCTGCGACGAGGCCAGCACCGTCGCCCCCGGCGGTAATCGGGTGACCGTTTGCATATGCGTGAGGTGCGCGCTGAACGGCGCCGGGTGGTCAGCCAGCAGACGATCCGTCAGGCCGTGTGCGGACAGTGAAATGGTTTTACTTCCCGCTTCGCGTCCGGCTGGATGGTAGTCCACCTCGCCGCCCAGCGCGTGCGCCATTAGCTGATGCCCGTAGCAGACGCCAAACAGCGGCATCTCTATCGCCATCGCCTCGCGGATCCATGCGGCGGTCATTTCGCTCCACGGCAGGCGCTCCGTGACCATATCCCAGGAGCCGGTAATCACCGCCACGGTATTATTGTCCGGCGCGGGAAGCGGCTCGCCGGCATACACCCGCGCCACGCTGATTTTATTGCGCCACGGCGCCAGCAGATTGCCAAACCAGAGGGGAAGATCGCCGTGGTCGGAGACGATTTCATCCGGCGGAGTCCCGGTCTGGACAAGAAGAAGGGTATTTCGGCTTAACGACATCAGAGCGCCTTTTTCACAGCAACACAGAACGCTACTATGCGCAAAAGCGCCGGCGGCGGCAAATAACCAATCCGCCAACGCTTATGCTCTCAACGAATAACCGCTACTGCGCGTCGGCGCTCTCCACCTGCGGCACCGTCGAGGCCGCGCCCTGTACCGCCGGCGCGTTGGCCGGGTCGAAGATATGGTCGAGGATGGCGCGCGCCGTCGGTCCCGCTACCACGCCATCGCCGCCGCCGTTCTCCAGAATCAGCGCCATCGCCACCTTCGGATGCTGATACGGCGCAAACAGGGTGTAGAAGATATGGTCGCGCAGGCGCACCGGGATCATTTTCGCGTTATAGGTCTGGTTCTCCTTCAGGCTGAACACCTGGGACGTCCCGGACTTGGCGGCGAGCTGGTACGGCGCGGTATGGAACAGCTTATAGCCGGTGCCGTTTGGCAGGTTCGCCATGCCGTACATGCCGTTGCGCACCACGCCCCAGTAAGGCGAGCGCGGATCGCCAACCTGCGGCAGATCCTGCGGCGGCTGATAGCGCTCAACCTTATTCCCCTGTTTCATGGAGTAAAGCAGATGTGGGTTTTGCACTTTGCCGTTGTTAATCAGGGTCGTCAGCGCCTTGACCATCTGGATCGGCGTGGCAATCCAGTAGCCCTGGCCGATACCGACGGAAATGGTATCGCCCTGATACCACGGTTTTTTATGCACCCGCTGTTTCCACTCCCGGCTCGGCAGCACCCCGGCATACTCTTCGTTAAGATCGATGCCAGTTGACTGACCGTAACCGAACTTGCTGAGCCACTCGTGAATACGGTCGATACCCATCTCAAACGCAACCTGATAGAAGAAGGTGTCCGCCGATTCTTCTATCGCTTTGGTGACGTTAAGCATGCCGTGGCCGCTCTTCAGCCAGTCGCGGTAGCGGCGCTGGGTTCCCGGCAGCGTCCAGGTCGGCGCGCCGAAGAAGGAGGTGGTTGGCGTGATAACGCCCGCCGATAGCGCCGACAGCGCCATGTAGGGTTTCACCGTCGACGCGGGCGGATAGAGACCCTGGGTGACCCGGTTAATCAGCGGCCGGTCCGGGTTATCGAGCAGCGAACGGTAGGCCTGATAGCCGATGCCCCTGACAAAGGGATTGGGATCGTAGCTGGGGCTCGACACCATGGCCAGCACGCCTCCATCGCGCGGATCGACGGCCACCACCGCCGCGCGCTGCCCCTTCAGTACCGACTCGATATACTGCTGCAGGTGCAGATCCAGCGTCAGGTAGATGTTCTTCCCGGCCACCGGCGGCACCTCTTTCAGCAGGCGCACCACCCGCCCGTGGTTATCCACCTCGACCTCCTGATATCCGGTGGTGCCGTGCAGCGCTTTCTCGTAGTAGCCTTCGATACCCTGCTTTCCGATATTATGGTCGGCGGCGTAGTTCTCCTCTTCCCCCGCTTTGGCCAGCTTTTGCAGATCGCTGTCGTTGATTTTCGATACGTAGCCAACCACGTGCGCCAGTTCGGCCCCGTAGGGGTATGCGCGCTGCTGGTAGCTCTCCACCGTGACGCCGGGGAAATGAAACTCATTGACCGCAAAACGCGCCACTTCAACATCGCTCAGGTCCGCTTTTAAGGTCACCTCTTTATAGCGGCTGTTGTGGTGCATATCGTCGCGAAAATCGGCGATATCCTGCGGGGTTAAATCGACGATCGGCGTCAGCTGCTGCAGCAGCGCCGTCATATCGGCGATTTTGCTCGGGATCACCTGCAAACGGTAGAGGGTAATATTTTGTACCAGCGGGATACCGTTGCGGTCGAAAATCAGCCCCCGGCTCGGCGCGATGGGCAGCATTTTAATGTCGTTCTGGTTTGAACGCGTCTGATAAAAATCGTGCTGATCGACCTGCAAACGGTAAAGATTAAGGATCAGGATGGCAAAGCAGACCACCACCAGTAGAAACGCAATGACGGCTCGGCGGATAAATAGCATCTCTTCCGCTGAATGGTCGCGAATTTCATCTCTCATTAGGGACATTAGCGGTCATATACCTGGGTTACAAAGGGCCTGAAAAAGGAAAAGCGGGGAAGAATAGCGTTATCGCAGCGGGAGCCCTATCGAAAGGTTGCTAATGATTTGGCAGAAATGTTTCAGCATGTTAGAAACGTGACGTCGTCACAAAAATCACCTCCCTCGGGACTTCGACGGAGGTGATGATGTCCTAGCGCGCCAGCCAGGCGCGCCAGCCGCCGTAGGCGGTAATCTCCGTGGCTTCGCCTAATCCTTCGGCTTCGCAAATAAAGCCCGTTAACCGGCGTCCGTCGGCAAGCTCAACTTTCCCTAAGCCCAGCGGCGCGGGAATGGCCGCCAGCAGCGAACCGACCTCCGCGCTGGGTAGCTCCCACACTTCAACCGCAATCGCCGCCCCGCCGCTCTCATCGCGAACCATTGCCGGGCGCTTACCGTCCGCGAGGGCGTACAAACGATAGTGCGGCGCGCTGCGGGTTTCCTGCAGCAGCTGGCCGCCCCGCGCCAGCAGCTGATCGTTTAGCGGCAGGCCGGCAAGATGCGCGCCGCAAACAACCAGCGCCATCCGGTCATGACCGGCGGCGCGTTCGGGCGGCGGGGTTTCCAGCCGCGTCCCGCCGGCCAGCGGCAGCCGCTCCGCTCGCTGAAACGCGTCGGCCAGGCTGAGCAAATACTGGTCGGTAAATGCCCGGCCAAACAGGGTAACGCCAGAGGGCAAGCCGTCCGGCATAAATCCGCACGGCACGCTCACCGCGGCGTAGTCCAGCAGGTTCATAAAGTTGGTGTAATACCCGAGATCGGCGTTGCGCGCGATCGGTTCCGCTTGCAGCTCGTCGAGCGTCACCGGACGCGGATAGGTTGGCGTCAGCACGCAGTCGAGGGTCTCGAGGATCGCGTCGCACCGGGCTTTGTACTGCTGTAGCTGATAGATCGCCTTAAAGGTCGCCGTGGCGTCGGTATCCGGCGCTTTCGCCAGCACCTCGCGAATGACCGGCAGCACCGCCTCCGGCTGCCGCGCCATCAACGGGCCGACTACCGCGTAACGTTCGGCGACCCACGGTCCGTCATACAGCAGTCGGGCTGCCGCCAGAAACGGCGCGAATTCGATCTCAACCGCCACCCCACCCAGCGCCGTCAGCCGCTGCCGGGCCTGGGTAAACAGACGCTCGCTTGCGCTGCAGCCGAGGAAATTCAGCTCGCGCGGAACGCCAAAACGAAAACCGGCTGCCGGCCTGCCGAACGCCTGACGGCTGTTCCACTGCGGATTATGGCGGCTCCAGGCATCCAGCGGATCGTACTGCGCGACCAGCGCCAGCAGCTGGCTCGCCTCGTCGGCGGTGGCGCTGAAAAAGGTCACACAGTCTAACGTACGGCAGGCGGGCACGACCCCAGCGGTGGAGATCAGCCCTTTCGTGGCCTTCAGACCCACCAGGTTATTCAGCCCCGCCGGGACGCGGCCGCTGCCGGCGGTGTCCGTTCCCAGCGAGAAGCTGGCGACGCCCAGCGCCACCGCCAGCGCGGAACCGGCGCTGGAGCCCCCGGATGGGTAATCTGCAAGATAGCCGTTGCGGCAAGCACCGTACGGCGAGCGGGTACCGTTCAGGCCGGTGGCGAACTGATCGAGATTGGTTTTACCGACCGGCACCGCCCCCAGCGCGATCAGCTGAGCGACAATCGTCGCGCTCTGCTCCGCCCGGTAAGCAAACGCCGGGCAGGCGGCGGTGGTGATAATCTCCGCCAAATCGATATTGTCTTTGATGGCGAACGGCACGCCGTATAGCGGCAGCTCGGTCGGCGAGAGGCCTTCCAGCGCCGCCAGAAACGGCTCCTGCTCCTCTTCGCTCAGGATATGGATAAATAAGCGGAATTCGGGGTTCAGCGCCTGCGCCCGCTGGCGCACTTCCGCCAGCAGGCGGCGCGGGGTGGTTTTGCCGTTGCGATAGTCTGCCGCCAGGGTCGCCAGGCGTAAATCAAACGTCTGCTGCATCATGCCTTCTCCTCAATAATCACCGCCACCCGCTGCCCGGCGCGCACCGCGCTGCCCGGCTGCACGTGAACCTGCTGGATAATGCCGTCGCAGGGGGCCAGCAGCGGGATCTCCATCTTCATCGACTCCAGAACGACCAGCACATCCCCCGCGCGAACCCGACTGCCTGCCGCGGTTTGTACCTGCCATAAGTTGCCGGAAATCGGGCTCTCCACCCCCTGCTCGCCCTGACGCAGCGGCGCGTCGCCACCCTCATCCACGGCGCCCTCCTGGCTGTCGAAATGGGCCTGGCCGCTGGCTATCCAGCGATCGCGTTCGGCGTTAAACGCCCGCTGCTGATGCTCGCGAAACGCGCCGATGCTGTGCGCTTCGCGGTGGAGAAACTGCTGGTATTCCGCCAGCCGCAGCGTGCTGTTCTCAATGCGCAGCGGGTAGCGTCCGAGCGGAAAATCGCGGCGAATTTGCAGCAGCTCTTCGGCCGAAACCGGATAGAAACGCAATTGGTCGAAGAAACGCAGCAGCCAGGGTTTGCCGGCAAAATCCGCCACGTCGTGGTAGCGATTCCACATTTGCAAGGTCCGGCCAACGAACTGATAGCCGCCGGGTCCCTCCATGCCGTAGACGCACAGATAGGCCCCGCCGATGCCGACCGAGTTTTCCGCCGTCCAGGTGCGCGCCGGGTTGTACTTGGTAGTGACCAGGCGATGGCGCGGGTCGAGCGGCGTCGCCACCGGCGCGCCGAGATAAACATCGCCCAGCCCCATGACCAGATAGCTGGCGTCAAACACCGTATTCCATACCGCCTGCTCGTCAGGCAGATCGTTAATCCGGCGGATAAACTCAAGGTTGCTCGGGCACCACGGCGCGTCCTGGCGCACGGTGGTCATGTATTTATCGATCGCCTTGCGGCAGGCCGGGTCGTCCCAGGAGAGCGGCAGATGCACCACGCGCGTCGGCACCTGCAGATCGTCGCTCAGGCAAACCGTGGACCACTCGCCACGCACCCGGGCCAGCAGCGTCTCCAGGGGCAGGGTTTCCGGCTGGAAATGGATTTGCAGCGAGCGGATCCCCGGCGTGATATCAATCACGCCTTCTGCGGATTGCGCCTCCAGGGCCTGCATCAGGGCATGAATGCGGAAACGCAGCACCAGATCCAGCTCCGGCTCCCCGGCTTCCAGCAGCAGGTGGGTATCGCCGGAAAGGCGCGCCACCAGGCGTTTATCCGCCTCGCCGCAGGTCATGACGACAGGCGACGTCAGGGGCGCGGGCTGCCAGGCTATCGCCTGGTGACTTAGGGTCGCCAGCTCGGCGCGCCGCCCTTGCGCCAGCCGCCGGGCGGTGGGTAAATCTACCGCCACGAAACGTACTTTGTCCCCGGCCTTGAGCTGGCCTAATTGCCAGAGGTCGGCTTCAATAACGGTGACCGGACAGACGAAACCGCCGAGGCTCGGCCCGTCCGGCCCGAGGATCACCGGCATATCGCCGGTAAAATCGACCGCGCCCACCGCGTAAGGATTATCGTGAATATTCGACGGATGCAGTCCCGCTTCGCCGCCGCTGTCGCGGGCCCACAGCGGCTTGGGTCCAATCAGGCGCACGCCGGTGCGGCTGGAGTTAAAATGAACCTCCCAGTCGGTGGCGAAAAAAGTCGCGATATACGCCGGCGTAAAAAACTCCGGCGCGCCGTGGGGGCCATAAATCACCCGCAGCGTCCGTACCTGCGCAAGCGTCGTGCGGAGCGCGGCGGGCAGTTGATCCCCGACTCTGGCGGCGGCGCGCGGCGCCAGATGCAGCACGTCGCCGCCGCGCAGCGCCCGTCCGCCGTGGCCGCCAAACTGACCGAGGGTAAAGGTGCTTTTACTGCCCAAATAGTCCGGCACCTGAATACCGCCGCTCAGGCAGAGATAGCTTCTGACCCCTGCGCCGCTTATCGCGCCAAGCTTCAGCGTCGCCCCCGCCGGAATGGTAAAAACGCGGTCCAGCGGCTGGTCAACGCCATCGAGCGTCACCGCCAGCGGCGCGCCGCACACCACCGCCTGAACGTCGGTATTAAATTTCAGGGTCGGCCCGTTGAGGGTGATTTCCAGCGCGGCCTCTCCCTCGGCATTACCCAGCAGACGGTTGCCGAGACGCAGGGCGCGATCGTCCATCGGCCCCGACGGCGGTACGCCCACCGCCCAGTACCCGAGACGTCCCGGATAGTCCTGCACGCTGGTCTGGGTCCCGGCGCTCAGCACCTCCACGGTGGCCGCCCGGTAGCGCAGCTGCTCAAGGCAGCGGGTCCAGGGCTCGCCTTCGGTAAACGGCGCAAAGCCAAGAATTTGCAGCAGGTACAGGCGGTTGGTTTCTACGCCGTACAGGCGGGTCTCCGCCAGCGCCTGCGCCAGGCCGGCGATAGCCTCATCGCGGCTGGGGCGCCAGGCGATCGTTTTCGCCAGCATCGGGTCGAAAAACGGCGGCACTTCGCAGCCGGCTTCCACCCAGCGGTCGATACGCAGGGCGGCGCCGTCCGCCGGTGGAAAGATGGCTTCCGTTAGCAGTCCGGGAGACGGCTGAAACTGCCGTCCCGGATCCTCGGCGTAAAGCCGCGCCTGAATAGCATGCCCCTGAGGCCGTAACCCGGCAGCCAGCACGTCTAGCCGGGGTAAATCGCCCGCCGCCAGCTCAATCATCCAGCGCACCAGATCAACGCCCCACACCTGCTCGGTGACGCCGTGTTCAACCTGAAGCCGGGTATTCACTTCGAGGAAATAAAACTGCCGCGCCGTGCTGTCATAGACGAACTCCACCGTGCCGGCGCTGCGGTAGCTCACCGCTTTACCCAGCGCGATAGCCGCCGCGCATAGCGCCTGCGCGGTGCCTTCCGGCAGATTCGGCGCGGGCGTCTCTTCAATCACTTTCTGGTTACGCCGCTGTACCGAACAGTCGCGCACCCCGAGGGCGATAACGTCCCCCCGCCCGTCGCCGAAGATTTGCACCTCCAGATGGCGGGCGCGTTCGATATATTTTTCGAGAAATACGCCGGCGTCGCTGAAGTTGTTTTGCCCCAGCCGCTGCACCGTGGCGAACGCCTCCGTCAGCTCACGAGCGTCGCGGCAGACGCGCATGCCGATCCCGCCGCCGCCGGCGGTGCTTTTAAGCATCACCGGATAGCCCACCGCCTCCGCCGCCCGGCAGGCTTCGTCGCTGTCGGCCAGCAGTTCGCTGCCCTCCAGCAGCGGCACGCCCTCGGCTTTGGCTAAGGCGCGGGCAGTATGCTTCAGGCCGAAGACGCGCAGCTGCCGCGGGGTTGGGCCGACAAAGGCCAGCCCCGCCGCTTCGCAGGCCTCGGCGAAGGCCGCGTTCTCCGACAGAAAGCCGTAGCCGGGGTGGATCGCCCGGGCGCCGCTCTGCTGCGCGGCGGCAATGATCTTCTCCGTGGCCAGATAGGTTTGCGCCGCCGGGCCGTCGCCGAGGCTGAGGGCTTCATCGGCGTCGCGGATATGCAGACTGCTCAGGTCGGCTTCGGAATAGACGGCGACGCCCTTCACCTGCATCGCGCGCAGGGTGCGCAGAATGCGGCAGGCAATCGCGCCGCGGTTGGCAATCAGTAAGGTATCAAACATAAGCGGAACTCACAGGGTCGCGGGTCGTCCCGCAAAAATTCGATGTTCCCCTGAGGTCGTCCCCGGGGAACCGGCGCTTAAGGTTTGCGCGTCGGCGTACTGTTAAGGCGATCGGCGCGGACGGCGAAGAGCCGAAAGGCCAACAGGCGCCAGCGCTGCCAGCGGGTCAGTTCCATACCAGCACCTCGGCGGGCGTGGGGTTCCAGCCGTTGCAGGGATTGTTCAACTGCGGACAGTTGGAAATCAGCACCACGGCGCTGCACTCGGCGCGCAGCTCAACGTATTTCCCCGCCGCCGATATGCCGTCCTCAAAGGTCAGACCGCCTTCCGGGGTGACCGGGACGTTCATAAAAAAGTTGATATTGGCGCCGATATCGCGCTTGTGCAGGCGACCATCGTGCAGGCAGGCGCAAAGGAAATTATCCCGGCAGCTGTGCATATAGCGTTTATCCTGGGCGTAGCGCACGGTGTTGCTCTCCTGGGCGCAGGCGCCGCCGAGGGTATCGTGGCGACCGCAGGTATCAGCAACGATGGTCAGCAGCGGATTGCCCAGATTGGAATAGAGCACGCTGCCGGTGGTCAGATAGGCATTGCCCTGGCGGCGCAGCGTGCGCTGCGGATCGTAGCGTTCGCGGGGGTTATCGGCGTTGTAAAACAGAGTATCGATGGCCTGGTTGCCTTCGAGGTCTAGCAGGCGCAGGGTTTGCCCTTTTTGTACCTCAAACAGCCAGGGTTCCCCTGCCGGGATCACATGGCGATAGACGGCATCTTCAGGACGACGGTTACTGGTGATAAGACGCATCGCAGTCTCCTTACAGGGCAAAAAGTTGGGTGTTGAGGAACGCGCGCTGGTTTTCATCGCGAGTAAAGAGCGCTTCCGCGGTCGCCTGCGCATCGTCGGCCTGATACCAGCTAAGCTGAATCGGCCGCGGGGCGTATTCCGCGACCGGGTCCTGGGGATGCGGCAGCGCGGTCAGTACCATGAGGACATCCATCGGCGCAAACAGCTCAACGTAATCTCCGGCGCGGCTGTTGCCGGGGATAAAGCGGAAACTGCCGTCCTCATCGACGGTCACTTTGCTGAAGAAGTTAACCACCATCAGCAGGTCTTCCAGGCCCAGATCCCACTTGCCCATCTCGACCAGCAGGTTATCGACGCCGTTGCGATAGAAGCCGTTGCGCAGCTCCTGGTAGCGTCCTGCGCCATATTTTTCACGCGTCTCATCGGCGTTGAGCACCCCGCCGAACGGGTCGTGCCAGCCGCAGCTGTCGGCAACGATCCCGGCCAGGACGCGCCCCATATCGGAGTAGAAACAGTGCCCGGCGGTCAGGCGCGCGGTATGCTGGCCCTTGAGGGTGTCCGGCAGATTCAGACGCTCGCTCTTCTCGTGGGGATTAAGCATCATCATGCTGACGTTGGCCCCGCCGTCGATATCGGTCAGGCGCAGAATTTGCCCTTTGCGCAAAATTAACGAGGTGTGCGCCCCGCCGGGGAGCCGCTCTTCGCGCAGGCTGGGGGAGGAGTGAAAAAGTGCGGTCATCAAACTATCTCCTTAATGCGTAAACGTTATTGTCGCTGCTGGTCGTCAGCTGCGACATCCGCGCTTCATTGAGCGGGATATCGTAGGTAATGCGCGCCCCCCAGGCGTTGGGCGCCTGCGGATCAATGCGCACTTTGTCGAAAACCAGCAGCCGGGTGCCAAGGTTGAAGCCTTCCGCAAGGTCGTGGGTGACCATAAAAACCGTCATCCGGGTTTCGCTCCATAGCTGGAGCAGCAGCCCGTGCATATCCTTGCGGATCCCAGGGTCCAGCGCGCCGAAGGGTTCATCGAGCAGCAGCACGCGCGGCTGCATCACGAACGCCTGGGCAATCGCCAGCCTCTGCTGCATCCCGCCGGAGAGCTGCGCCGGGTATTTATCCAGCGCGTGCTCCAGCCCGACTTTCTCCAGCATCCGCCGCGCCCGTTCGCGGGCGTCGCGTTTCCTGCCGGCAAACAGCCGGCCAAACAGCGGTGACGCCGGAAGTTCAAGACCTATGGCGACGTTATCCAGCACGTTGAGATGCGGGAAAACCGAATAACGCTGAAACACCACGCCGCGGCTGCGGTCCGGCTCCGCCGCCAGCGGCTGGCCGTCGAGAGTGATTTCGCCGCGAGTCGGCTTTTCCTGGCCGAGCAGCAGACGTAAAAAGGTTGATTTGCCGCAGCCGGACGCGCCGACCATCGAACAGAACTCGCCCTCTTTCACCTGCAAATTGATGCGCTCCAGCACCACGTGATCGCCATACTCCTGCCAGATATTTTTGATGTCGATAAAACTCATGCCCGACCTCCTTCCGCCCACGGGCAACAGGCTTTGTGCAGCTGGCGCAGAGCCAGATCCATCAGCCACGCCAGCAGCGTTATCCAGATGACGTAAGGAATAATCACGTCCATCGCCATATAGCGGCGAACGAGGAATATGCGATAGCCGAGCCCGGCGGTGGCGGAGATGGCCTCAGCGGAGATCAAAAACAGCCACGCGGAGCCCAGCAGCAGGCGCAGAGAGGTGATCAGCCGCGATAGCAGCTGCGGCAGCACCACCCGCAGCACCACCGTCCAGCTATTGGCGCCGAGGGTTTGCGCTTTGATAAACAGCTCCGCCGGGATTTCCCGCGCCCGCTGTTCAAGGTCGCGCGCCAGCATCGGCGTAATGCCGATGACGATGAGCATCACTTTTGACAGCTCATCCAGGCCGAAGACAATAAACAGCACCGGCAGGATCGCCAGCGGCGGGATCATCGACACCACGGTCATCAGCGGCGACAGCGCCGCGCGGTACATCGGGAACACGCCGGCGGCGATGCCGATGCCCAGGCCAATCAGCGAAGAGAACGTCAGGCCAATCAGCAGGCGGCCCAGGCTAATCAGCGTATCGGCCCATAGCAGATACTCACCGCTGCGTTTATCCGGCGTGAACGCCATCCGGTCAATGGCCGCGATCATCTGCGACAGGCCGGGCAGCAGCTTATCCTGCGGATTGGCTTCCAGCCGCACCGCCGAGCCGATAAACCAGGCGGCGACCAGCAGGACAAAGGGCAACAGCATCAGCGTCAGGCGCATACCCTGCCGGGGATAGCGGTTAATGTGGCGCATGGCGTGGACTCCCGGAGTCAATCATTACAGCTTGCCCGCCGCGGCCAGCTTCAGATAGCTGTCGTCAAAGCGCAGCTTGCTGTTCGCGGTATCGCCGACGGTGACGCCGCCGGGGAAGGTCATGCCGATAAAGTCGGCGCTCTGCGCGCCCTCGCCCAGCAGTCCTTTATCAAAGGAGAACTGCGCCACCCGCTGCATGGTTTTGGCCAGCTCCGGCGAGGAGATAAACGTCAGGGTGTCGGCAGGCGTCCAGAACAGATGGGTCGTTTTTAGCTGCGCCTGGTAACCGGCGAGGTCGGTGCCGGAGTCGGCGGCCATCGCGTTTAGCGCCTCGGTATCGCCGGCCCGCATTTTGGTCATCATCTCGAACCAGGCGCCGGTCAGGGCTTTGCCCAGCGCCGGGTTATCTTTCAGCGTCTGAGTATTCACCACCATCATGTCGATCAGCTCGCCGGGAACCTGCGAAGAGCTAAAGACTTCCGTGGTTTGCGGCGTCTTTTTGATAACCGAAAGCTGCGGATTCCAGGCCACCGCCGCGCGTACGCCGCTGGTGCCAAAGGCCGAGACGATATCCGCATCCGAGGTATTGACCACTTTGACGTCTTTTTCCTGCAGTCCGGCTTTTTCCAGGCCGCGAACCAGCAGGTAGTGCGATACCGAAAGCTCCGGGAGATACACCGCCATCCCTTTCAGATCGCTGAGCTTTTTATTCGCCCCCTTCAGTACCACGCCGTCGTTGCCGTCGGAGTAGCTGCCGGTAATCAGCGCCGTCGTGTCAACGCCGCCCGCCGCCGGAATGGTCAGGGCATCCATGTTGGTCATGGTGCAGCCGTCAAACTGGCCCGCGGTATACTGGTTGATGGACTCGATGTAGTCGTTTAGCTGAACGATATTGATTTTGATGCCGTATTTACTGGCCCACTTATCGATGATTTTTTCGTTGCTGATGGTGCCCCAGGGCATCCATCCGGCGTAGATAGTCCAGCAGACGTTGAACTCTTTTTTGACGGCGGCAAACGATGGGACGCTGGCCAGCAGCGCCAGCGACAGAATTAGAGAGCGGAGGAGCGGCGGTGTCTTCATGGTGGACCTCTGGTTAGCACGGGAAACGGGGGCAGCGCGACACCCAACGGTGCTGCTGTCTCCCGGGCTTTTGTCCCGCCGTGTAACCTCGCAGAGGTCGCCAGCTCTCGGACCAGACGTTCACCTGAGTGAACCGGAACCCTAGCCAGCTATTGTGTTATCTCAATTGTCTGTTGCGCTGCCTTCTGACGAGGAGTTTGCAAGGTCTATGCCAGGCGCGCAGAGCGCGTAAACTCAGCCATGCGACGACAGGCGTCGCCGCGATTCCCAATAATGGGGAGTGATGATGGGGCATTGCATGGATTTGGTGCGCTCGCCGTGAAGGAGGAGCGCGGTCGGGATAATACTAACGCGCTTTTTCGCTGACCGTCATAGTGAACCGCGTGACCGCATCCCCGGCGTTAGCGTAGCTATGCGGGGCGTCGGTGCGCGCCACGGCGGACTCTCCGGCGACAATCACATAGCTCGCGTCGTTGACCGTCAGGGTTAAGGCGCCCTCGGTCACGAAAAGCAGTTCTGTCGTGCCATCGCCGTGCCCCGGCGAGGTAAAAATCTCACCGGGATAGAGACTCCATTGCCAGAGCTCCACCATATCCGGTCCGCTGGTACCGGCAAGCAGCCGCGCATGACCGCCCCGCTCGCCCTGCCATAGGGTGGGAATATCGCTTGCGGCCATCACCTTGACCGGCGGCGCGGCGGCGACGTTGACAAAATCGGCCACGGATACGCCCAGCGCCGAGGCCAGACGGCACAACAGCGCGATGCTCGGATTGGCCCTGCAGGCTTCAATGTCTACCAGCATGCCTTTACTGACCCCCGCGCGTCGCGACAGCTCATCAAGGGAGATCTTCTTTTCCGCCCGGTAGCGTTTAAGGCGCGCCGCAACGGCTTCATTGATCATGGCGGCATCGGCGCCCGCATCGGTCGTTATATTGACTTTATTGGTCATCGGTCGATATTATGCTTTAAAATGGTCGTTACAGGATTATCCAATGAATAGCGTATTACCGTCAATCAGCCCGCAGGTCTCCGCGATGGCCCCCGGCTTTCGCGCCCTGAGCATTGATGTTGTTTCCGCCGCCGTACGCGCTCCCCAGGTCGGGTCCGATGCGCTCCGCTCCGCCTGCAAAGCGGTTCTCGTCGGCGAGCCGCAGTGGGCGGAGGCGCACCTGCAGGCCTGGAGCGAAGTATTCCGCGCCTTTGGCGCAAAACCTAAAAGGACCCCCTGCTCGGCGGAAGCCTTGCGCAAACGGGTGCTGCGCGATGGCGAGATGGCCGCGCTCGATCCTATCGTCGATCTCTATAACGCGGTAAGCCTGCGCTACGCCGTGCCGGTCGGCGGCGAAAACCTGGCGGCGTATGTTGGCGCCCCACAGCTCAAGATCGCGGACGGCAGCGAGCCGTTCGATACCGTTAAAGAAGGACAGACGGTTGACGAATACCCCGACGCGGGAGAAGTGGTCTGGGGCGACGATCGCGGCGTGACCTGCCGACGCTGGAACTGGAGGCAGGGAGTCCGTACTCGCCTGAGCGTGGAGAGTCCGCGGATGTGGTTTATTCTTGAAAGCCTGCCGGAAATGCCGCTTAGCGCGCGGCAGGAGGCGGGAGAGATGCTGTGCAACGGTCTGCTGGAGATGATGCCGGAAGCCACGATCCGCTCGCGGCTGATTGGCCCGGGGGCTTAATCCCCTTCCGCTGCGCCCGGCAGCGCTATGCTACCGGGCAGAGCGATTACTTCCGCGCTTCGAAGGCAATTTTCACCGCCATCCCCGCCAGTACCGTCGCCATCAGCCAGCGCTGAAACTGCTGCCACAACGGGCGCCCCGCGAGAAACAGCGACACCTGCCCGGCCATCATCACAATCAGCGCGTTAACCGCCACGCTAATTATCGCCTGGGTAAATCCCAGTACCAGCGACTGCGCAAGGATGCTGCCGTGTCCGGGAGAGATAAACTGCGGCAGCAATGAGAGGTACATAATAGCGATTTTAGGGTTCGCCAGATTAGTGATAAAGCCCATCAAAAACAGCTTACGGCCGCTATCGGCGGGCAGATCCCGCACCGCAAAAACCGAGCGCCCGCCGGGCCTCACCGCCTGCCAGGCCAGATAAAGCAGATAGACAACGCCGCTGATGCGCAAGACGTCATAAGCATAGGGCACGGCGAAGATCAGCGCGGTAATACCGAACGCCGCGCACAGCATATAAAAGACAAACCCCAGCGCCACCCCGCCGAGGGAGACCAGCCCGGCCCTTCTTCCCTGGCAAAGTGAGCGCGAAATCAAATAGATCATATTCGGCCCCGGGGTCAGCACCAGGCCAAGGGCCACCAGAGCGAAGGTCAGCAGCGACGAAATCTCAGGCATAGCGTATCTCCATACAGCGAAGTGATGCCCAGGCGCGCGGCGGCGGCAACCATGCTCCCCGACAGTGATCTGTCTAAAGCGCCAGTTACATGGTGACGAACAGTATGGCCGCGGTTGGCGATGCGCGACAACTCACCTGAACAGGTGGGCGGTCTATCGCTTCTCTGCGGCTTTTGCCGCCGTGCCGGAGCGATAAATAAAGAACAGCGCCAGCCCCAGACAAACGATCGCCCCCAGCCGCCCCGGCGAAAAGGTAATGGCGTCATTACCCAGCCAGCCAAAGTTATCGATAAGCAAGCTCATGGCCAGTTGGCCAAAAATCACCGCCACCGTGGCCGCCGCGGTACCAATACGCTGCACCGCCACCACCATAATCACGATATAGGGGACGCCGCAAAATGCCCCCAGCAGCTGCCATTTCGGCACATCCAGCAGCGTCGTCGTCTGGTGGGGCGCAAAGTAGAAAATCAGCAGCGCGGTGATCAACGCGCCCACGGAGAAAGTGAGAAACGCGCTACGAAATACGCCTACCTGACTGCCCAAACGACCGTTAATCGCCGCCTGCATACTCAACATCGCGCCGCCGGCCAGCGCCAGCAAAATCATTATGCTACTCATCTTAACTCCTCAGCTTGTGGCGATCAGAATCAGGGCGACGACGATAAACAGCAGCGCGATAAGCCGCCGACCGTCGATTTTACGTTTTGGCGAACCAAACAGGCCGTAATGGTCAATCAACAGGCTTTTGCAGACCTGGCCGGCAAGAATGCCGATCATCGTCATGGCGATACCGATAACCGGCACGGCGATGGTTAAGATGACGACATAGATGGGGCCCAGGATGCCCCCGGTAAGCTGCCAGCCCGGCAAAGAAAAGAACGAGGGGCTTTGTCTCTGGCCAAACAGCAGCATCAGCAGAAACGTCAGCGCGCTGCCGACGCTGAAAATGCTGAAGGTGGCCCACAGGTCCCCTACCTGACCGGCCAGCGGCCCGAGTAGTCCGGCTTCCACGGATAATCCCATGCCGCCGGCAATCACAAGAAAAATCAGTAATAACTGCATCGTTGATATCCGATTATTAATGAGGTGGCAGAGCATAAAACAGCGGAGTGATGTGAAAAACGATACAATCAAGGAAACACTTTTGCGGATATTGCATTAATGAGCGATGCGGGTAATGTGAATTTTCGGGCGCTGCAGCTGTTTATGGCCGTTTACGACAGCCAGAGCTTTTCCACAGTGGCGCGACGAGAAGGCGTTTCTCCCTCAATGGTATCGCGCACTATTCACCAGCTTGAGGACGCGCTCGGCCAGCAGCTGTTTTATCGTAATACCCGGGCCGTGGTGCCTACCGAAGCAGGACGCCTGTTTGCCGCTCATGCCAGAGGCATCAGCGAACAGTTCAGCGCCGCGCGACGCGATTTGCAGGACCGGAGCCTTGAGCCGGGCGGGCTGGTGCGCATCAACGCCCCGGTCTATTTTGGCCAGCGCCATATCGCGCCCTGGCTGCCGGGGCTAACGGCGCGCTATCCGCAGATGCAGATTGAGCTGGCGCTGACCGATGATTTCATCGATCCGCACCGCGATGCGACCGATGTGATTTTTCGCATCGGTAGCCTGCCGGATTCCAGCGTTCACGCCAGGGTACTGGGTATGCAGCATCACTATCTGGTCGCCGCTCCGGCGTATCTGCAACGCCGCGGCATCCCGGAGACGCCGGAAGATCTTCGCCAGCACAGCACGCTGGTCTACAGCGGCTCAAACGGGCCCAACCGCTGGCTGTTCCGCCTTGCGCAAGGGGAATGGGTGCACTATCCGCAAACGCCGCAGCTCACTTCAAATAACGCCGATGCGCTGCTGACCGCTGCGCTGGGGGGGATGGGGGTGGTCCTCTTTCCCGACTGGATGGTTAATGAAGCGACTGGAGAAGGAAAGCTGATTAAGCTGATGCCCCGCTACGCCGCGGCAATCGGCAATACCCCCTCGCCGGTCTCGGCGATTTACCCTCACGCCCGGCATCCGTCACTTAACGTACGGGCGGTAATTGACTATTTTATCGACGTTTTTGGTACGCCTTTATACTGGCAGCGCTAAGCTTGTTTACGCACTAAAATTGTCATAACGCAAATAATGGGGTCTTCGCTGGCGGAGATGATGCCTTAACGATTCCTTTACGCTGATGTTACGACTATGGTGGTGAGGTCATTGTTGAAAACCAGCCCTTCAACAATGATATATATTCGGTTTTTACAAGAGCATTGAACGGAAATAACTATTAAATCCGTAGACTCATTCAAATATCGCTTATTGGTAGCAGTGTATATCGTAATGGCATTCACAAAAGCAAACGGAGCCTGATATGAGCACGTCAAACGATCCTTCGAATACCCCGTCGGCAGGGAAATGCCCTTTCCACGCCGAAACGTCGACGCCCACGCAGAGCGCGGGCGGTGGCACCGGCAACCGCGACTGGTGGCCTAATCAACTACGCGTGGATCTGCTGAATCAGCACTCCAATCGTTCAAACCCGCTGGGCGAAAACTTTAACTACCGCGAAGAGTTTAAGAAACTCGACTATTCGGCCCTGAAAGCCGATCTGCGCGCCCTGCTCACCGACTCTCAGGAGTGGTGGCCGGCGGACTGGGGTAGCTATATCGGGCTGTTTATTCGTATGGCATGGCACGGCGCCGGTACCTATCGTACCGTTGACGGTCGCGGCGGCGCGGGCCGCGGGCAGCAGCGTTTCGCTCCGCTCAACTCCTGGCCGGATAACGTCAGCCTCGACAAAGCCCGTCGCCTGCTGTGGCCGGTCAAACAGAAATACGGCCAGAAAATCTCCTGGGCTGACCTTTATATGCTGGCGGGCAACGTGGCGCTGGAAAACGCCGGTTTCCGCACGTTTGGCTTCGGGGCCGGTCGTGAAGACGTATGGGAACCGGATCTGGACGTTGACTGGGGTAATGAAACCGAATGGCTGGCCCATCGTCATCCGGAAAGCCTGAATCAGCAGGCGATCGGCGCCACCGAAATGGGGCTGATTTACGTCAACCCTGAAGGCCCTAACGCCAGCGGCGACCCGCTCTCCGCGGCCTCCGCAATTCGCGCGACCTTCGGCAATATGGCGATGAATGATGAAGAGATCGTCGCGCTGATCGCCGGCGGCCATACGCTGGGCAAAACCCACGGTTCCGCGGTGACCAGCCACGTTGGCGCAGAGCCGGAAGCGGCGCCGATCGAAGCGCAGGGCCTCGGCTGGGCGAACAGCTACGGCAGCGGCGCGGGCGCCGACGCGATTACCTCCGGTCTGGAAGTGGTGTGGACGCAAACGCCAACCCAATGGAGCAACTACTTCTTCGAAAACCTGTACAAATATGAGTGGGTGCAGACCCGCAGCCCGGCAGGCGCGATTCAGTTCGAAGCGAAAGACGCCCCTGAAATCATTCCTGACCCGTTTAACCCGGAGAAAAAACGCAAGCCGACCATGCTGGTCACCGACCTGACGCTGCGCTTTGACCCGGAATTCGACAAGATTTCCCGCCGCTTCCTGAACGACCCGCAGGCCTTTAACGAAGCTTTCGCCCGCGCGTGGTTTAAACTGATCCACCGCGATATGGGGCCGAAGTCCCGCTACATGGGCCCGGAAGTGCCGAAAGAAGATCTGATCTGGCAAGACCCGCTACCGGCGGCGATCCACGCCCCGACCGCAGAGGATATCGCGACGCTGAAAACCGCCATTGCCGACGCCGGCCTTTCGGTCAGCGAGCTGGTTTCCGTGGCCTGGGCATCCGCATCCACCTTCCGCGGCGGCGATAAACGCGGCGGCGCCAACGGCGCGCGTCTGGCGCTCGAGCCGCAGAAATCGTGGCCGGTCAACGCCATCGCCTCCCGCGTGCTGCCGACCCTGCAGGCGATTCAGCAGGCATCCGGTAAAGCGTCGCTGGCCGATATCATCGTCCTCGCCGGCGTGGTGGGCATTGAGCAGGCTGCCGCGGCGGCAGGTGTTCAGGTCAGCGTACCCTTCGCCCCTGGCCGCGTCGATGCGCGTCAGGATCAGACCGATGTCGAAGCGATGGATCTGCTGCAGCCGCTGGCCGATGGTTTCCGCAACTATCGCCGCGTGGGCGGCGGCATCTCCACCGAAACGCTGCTGATTGATAAAGCGCAGCAGTTAACGCTGACGGCGCCGGAAATGACGGTCCTGGTAGGCGGTCTGCGCGTGCTGGGCGCTAACTTTGACGGCAGCCGCCACGGCGTATTTACCGACCGCGTTGGCGTATTGAGCAACGATTTCTTCGCTAACCTGCTCGATATGGGTACCGTCTGGAAAGCCGCTGACGAGCACGCTGAGCTGTTTATCGGCCGCGATCGTAAGAGCGGCGAAGAGAAATACACCGCGACCCGCGTCGATCTGGTGTTTGGCTCCAACTCCGTCCTGCGCGCCCTGGCCGAAGTGTATGCCTGCAGCGATGCGCGGCAGAAGTTCGTCAGCGACTTTGTCGCCGCCTGGACCAAGGTGATGAACCTCGACCGCTTCGATCTGTAATCTTTTCTCCGGCAGAAATGCTCATCCCGGGCCAGTGGCCCGGGATCCTCTTATCTAATCCAGATAGTCAGCAAAATAATGATGGCCGCAATCAGCGCCACCTGAATAAAGACTTTGTCCAGCGAACCTTTGCGCATCGCGCCCCCTTATTCAGAACAGGATTTGCCAGATAGCCAACAGCAGCACCAGCAGACCCATCAGGAAAAATATCAGCGCGATGATAGTGTCCGGAGAACGATTCATCTCTGCGCCTCCTTATTATCAGAACCACTGACCGAAACGTTTGATATAGAAATGCTTCATGCCCTGCGCGACCACGCAGTAGCTGAGCAGCGTCGCGACCAGCCACGGGAAGTAGCTCAGCGGCAGCGGCTCCAGCCCGACCATCGCTCCCAGCGGAGAGAACGGAATGTAGATGCCCATCGCCATAATCAATGCGGTGGTGAGCAGCACCGGCAGCGTCGCGCGGCTCTGGATAAACGGAATTTTCTGCGTTCTCAGCATATGTACGACCAGCGTCTGCGACAGTAGTCCTTCAATAAACCATCCGGACTGAAACAGCGCCTGGGCTTCGACGTTGTTCGCCGCGAACACGTACCACATCAGCGCGAAGGTGGTGATATCAAAAATGGACGACGTCGGGCCAATCCACAGCATAAAGCGGCCGATGTTTTTCGCATCCCACTTGCGCGGTTTGCGCAGGAACTCTTTGTCCATCTTGTCCCACGGCAGCGAGATCTGGGAGAGATCGTACATCAGGTTCTGGATCAGCAGATGAATCGCCAGCATCGGCAGGAACGGAATAAACGCGCTGGCCACCAGTACCGAAAAGACGTTGCCGAAGTTAGAGCTGGCGGTCATGTTCAGATACTTGATGATATTGCCGAAGGTCTCACGCCCTTTGATCACCCCTTCTTCCAGCACCATCAAATCCTTTTCCAGCAGGATAATATCGGATGCCTCTTTGGCGATATCCGCCGCGCTGTCAACCGAAATACCGACGTCCGCATCGCGCAGCGCCGGCGCATCGTTGATGCCATCGCCGAGGAAGCCGACGGTGTGGCCGTTTTTCTGCAGCGTTTTCAGGATCCGCGACTTCTGCAGCGGCGTCAGTTTGGCGAACACCGCGCGCGTTTCCACTTCGCGCTCCAGTTCGTTATCCGTCATCGACTCAATCTGCGGCCCGGTCAGGATACCGTGGGCATCGATGCCCACTTCCAGGCAAATCCGCGCCGTGACGACCGGGTTATCGCCGGTTAACACTTTCACCGCCACCCCGTTGTCGCGCAGCGCGGTAATCGCTTTTCCCGCGCTCTCTTTCGGCGGGTCGAGGAAGGTCAGCATTCCTTCGACCGTTAGCCCCTGCTCATCGTCGGCGCACAGCGGGGCTGTCAGAGCAGAATCATCCAGCTTGCGGGTCGCAACCAGCAGCACGCGGAAGCCCTGGGCATTGTAATCCTGCGTTTTGGCTAACAGCAGATCGCGTCGGGTGTCATCCAGCGCAACCACGCGGTCACCTTCGCGCAGATGCGTGGCCACCGTCAGCATCTCTTCGACCGCGCCTTTGCAGATCAGGCTTTTATCGCCGTGGCGGACATCTTCCACCGACACCGACACCCGACGGCGAACAAAATCAAACGGCAGTTCATCAAGCTTCACGAAGCGCTCTTTGGTCGCTGGCGCAATCCGCCCCTCGCCAAAGCGCATCACCGCCCGGTCCATCAGATTACGCGCCCCGCTCTGGCTGCTGCTGTTAAGCCACGCCAGCGTCAGCACCCGGCCGCTCTCGCTGCCGCTGACGTCAAGATGATGCTCAAGAATGATATTGTCCTGGGTCAGCGTGCCGGTTTTATCGGTGCACAGCACGTCCATGGCGCCGAAGTTCTGAATCGCGTTCAGCCGCTTGACGATCACTTTGCGCCGCGACATGGCGATAGCGCCTTTCGCCAGGTTTGAGCTGACGATCATCGGCAGCATTTCCGGCGTCAGGCCGACGGCGACCGCGAGAGCAAACAGCGATGCTTCAACCCAGTCGCCTTTGCTGAAGCCGTTAATCAGCAGCACAATCGGCACCATCACCAGCATAAAGCGGATCAGCAGCCAGCTGACGCTGTTTACTCCGCGATCGAACGCCGTCTGGGTACGCGTGCCGACAATAGACTTCGCCAGCGAACCAAACCAGGTGCGGTTTCCGGTGGCCACCACCACCGCCTGCGCCCTGCCGCTGGTGACGTTGGTGCCCATCAGACAGATATTGCCCATCTCCAGCAGACTCTTGTCCTTGTTCGGCTCGGGCAGCCTGTCGCACCCTTTGCCGGACACGCTGGCCAGAACATCATACTTTTCAACCGGCAGCGATTCGCCGCTGAGTATCGACTGGCTAACGAACAGGTCGCGGGACTCCAGCAGGCGGACATCCGCCGGAACCAGATCCCCCGCCGCCAGGAAGATGATGTCACCGGGCACCAGCTCCTCAATGGCAATTTCCTCCTGCGTCGGCCCCATGTTACCCGGACCGCGACGCAGCACCGTCGCCGTGGTGCGGACCATTGATTTCAGCGCCTGCGCCGCTTTGTTAGTGCGAAACTCCTGCCAGAAACGCAATAACCCGCTCAGGCTGACCATCGTGACGATAATGATAATCCCGGTCAGATCGGTCTCTTCGCCGTTACGCAGCGGCAGCCAGTAATCGGTCACGAAGCTGACGGCGGCCAGCGCCATCAGGACATAGATAAACGGGTTATTGAATGCCTGCAAAAGCTGAATTAGCGCCGGCGGCGCCTGCTCATGCGCAACCTCATTGCGGCCGTATTCATCCAGCCTTTCAAGGGCATCTTCGGTGGTGAGCCCCTGACGGCTGCTGTTGAGCCGCGCCAGCGTATGATCCGGGCTGTTAAATGCCTCGGTTTCAATGGCGAAGCTTTTTTTATGCTGCTTATCATTTTCTGACGCAGACCGGTTGAGTTTCCGGTTTTCTATTTTCATGTCAGTCATGATTTATCCTCAAATTAAAAACGTGGTTATCCCTGCATAATTGGCTTATGCATAATTTATTTTTACGCTATTAAATGCTTCTTACTTTAATTGTCTGGGAACATTCATCATTCCCTCCTTATGCAAACTCTTGCCCGAAAGTTAACTTCCCTCAATGGCCCAGCGGACTGACGTAATATTTTCGTGACCGCCAATTTTTTCCATAATAAGGTCTCGCGCCTTGCGATAATCGGCATTGCCGACCAGCTCGATGCGAATTTCTTTATGCCCTTGTTCTTGCGCGGTTATGGATGCCAGCCCCAACAGGCTGAGCCTCATCTCTTTGCTGATAGCGAGTAGTTGCTGACGAATCGCGTTTTCATGTTCGCTATGACAGATAATATTCAGGACATAGCATTTCTCTTCTTCTGTCGCGCCGGGAATATGATTAATTCGCTGCGCCGCTTCGCGCAGTAAAATATTCGCGCAGAGGATGATCAGCGTTGCCGCCGCGGCTTGCCAGAACTGGCCTAACCCGCACAGGACGCCAATCGCCGCCGAGCACCACAGCGTGGCGGCGGTATTAAGGCCGCGCACGTTCATGCCTTCGCGCATGATAACGCCCGCGCCGAGGAAGCCAATCCCGGAGACCACCTGCGCCGCAATACGGCCCGGGCTATCCGGGGAAGCGGCAACGGAGCTGAGAATAAACACCGCCGCGCCGGTGGCGACCAGCGCATTAGTGCGCAGGCCGGCCATCCGCTGCCGCCACTGTCTTTCGGCGCCAATCAGCGCGCCCAACAGCATCGCGGCGAGTAAATTTGCGATATAAGGAAACATCAACATAGTTTCCTCCATTTTTGCTGGAAGAATTAACTATGTGCTTTATTAAGCACACGACAAATTGTCGCCGGAGAGGCGATTAACGTCGCGTTGACGGTGGAGGGAATAATGTATTTTTAAACAGGAACATGACGATTATCCTCGCAGCCTGGCTGCGTTATTTTTTATGGGATGCAATCGTCTGGATCAGGAGGATTGCTGCCCGCCGGTTGGCAAGCAGCGCAGAAAAAATAGCGTCAGCTTGCCTTGATGTTTAAGTAAGGGTGACTGTCCAACATATTTCTCCTGTATGAATTTGTGCTCATTATAGTCATTCAATTATTTGAGTAAAGGTAAAATCTCGCTTTAGTGACGATTTGTTTAGAATGACCTTAATGCGCTAAATCGGTGCTGATAAAACTAACCCCGGCACTAACCGGGGTTAATTCACTAATCAAAAACGCCATTAATTATCGACGTCACGATCGCCGTACTTAGCGCGATCAGCACTAAATCCTGACCCACCACCCGCCATTCATAGCCTGGATAGTAAGGCAGTTCATTGAGCATCGATGCCGGAACCGCTTTTTTGGCAATCCCCGGAGGTAATGGTTTGCCGCGAGCCAGGTTTTTGGCGATTCCCGGCGGCAGCGACTGGTAGCCGGTTAAACCGTAGTTTACCGCCAGCGAACGCGCTCTGGAAAAGCTGATATCGGCAGAGACATGATCGGGTTTGCCGTAATTTTTTCTCTGCCCCTGATTACCCTGTTTGTGACCCTGATTGCCCTTGTCTGCGTTGTTTTTACCGCTATTGCCGTTGTTGCCATGGTTACCGCTATTACCATGGCTACTGCCGCCGTTGCCGTTGCCGTTGCCAGGATTGGCGAAGACCGGCGTTGCCATCATTGACAGCGAAAGCGCCGCCGCCAGCGCTGCCTGTAGGACTTTCTTACTGGACATGATTTTTTTCCTGAGTGGTCGTACTCGCTTTGAATGTAGGTGAATAACCAGAGCGCAACAATCTCTCGTTATCTTAAATTTAATCCAGATCAAACTCAGCGGTGTGATGGTGAATTCCTTCAGGCCGCGGGCGGATGAAGCGCTAAAACCAGCATACAACTCTACTGGGATAGCATTGTCACTATTTTATTCTGCAAATGCGATTTCACCGATGTGATTAAAAATTTAAAACCATTAACAATCAAATAACATTAGCAGGCAAACATTTTATCTGAGGAAAATAACAATATGTCTACCACCCAGGTTCTGGGCGACGCCGCGTTCGCCTCCCCAGGACATCCGCACTCCAGTCTGACCGCCCGCATCGATGCGCTGCCCGCTTCCGTTGGCCTGTGGTCTTTTATCACCCTCCTGGCGCTGGGCGGCTTCTTCGAGCTGTACGATCTTTTTCAGACCGGCTATATCAGCACCGGGCTGCTGGCAGAGAATATTTTCCATACCGGCGAACAGGGTATCTTCGGCATTTCCGACCAGGCCGCCTTCGCCTCGTCCACCTTTATGGGGCTGTTTATTGGCGCCAGCCTGCTTGCGCCGCTGGCGGATAAACTGGGCCGCCGCCTGACGTTTATGTTCGCCCTTGCCTGGTATGGCGTATTTTCGCTGATGATGGCCCTGCAAAGCAGCGCCGAAGGGGTTATCTTCTGCCGCTTTCTGGTGGGCGTCGGTCTCGGCATTGAGCTGGTAACCATCGACACTTATTTAAGCGAATGGGTGCCGACGCATCTGCGCAATAAAGCCTTCGCTTTCGCCTTCTTTATTCAGTTTTTATCGGTTCCCGCCGTGGCGCTGATGTCGTGGATGCTGGTGCCGATCGCCCTTTTCGGCCTGACCGGCTGGCGCTGGGTGATTATCTTCGGCGCGCTCTGTTCGCTGATCATCTGGGTTATCCGCAAGAAGCTGCCGGAGTCGGCGCGCTGGCTGGAGGAAAAAGGTCGCCACGAGGAAGCCCACAAGGTGATGTGCGAAATGGAACAGCGCTGCGGCGTTTCTCCCTCGCCGCGCCACCGGATTGAGACGCAACATAACCGCCGCAGGCTGGGAAGCTTTAAAGCGATCTGGGCGCCGCAGTACCGCAAACGCACGATCATGCTGATGGTGATGAACTTCTTCCAGGCCATTGGCTTCTTTGGCTTCGGCAACTGGCTGCCCGCCCTGCTTTCCGGTCAGGGGGCGAGCATTACCCACAGCCTGCTGTACGCGTTCTTTATTACCCTCGCCTATCCGATTGGCTGTCTGTTCTGCACCCGCTTCGTCCATCGTTTTGAAAATAAATGGCAAATTGTGCTTTCGGCGCTGATGACGGTGGTGTTTGGCACCCTGTTTGCCCTACAGAACAGTCCGGTGCTGCTGGTGATTTGCGGGTTTATGATCACCTGGTCAAACGCCTGGCTGACCATTAGCTATCACGCCTACCAGGCGGAGGTCTTCCCGACCCACATTCGCGCGCGGGCGGTTGGCTTCTGCTACTCCTTTAGCCGGCTGTCAACGGCGATCACCAGCATTTTGATCGGCGTTATTTTGCAATACGCCGGAACCCCAGGGGTGATTAGCTTTATCGTCGCCAGCATGCTGATGGTGATGCTGTCGGTGGGTATCTTTGGTCCGAAAACCCGCGGGATCAGCCTGGAGAATATTTGACGCTAGCCGCCGCCGGGTTAGCCGGCGGCGCGCGTGGCTAATCTTTTCTCCTGAACCCGCAGCAGCCACGGCAGCGGCAATGCGCTCAGGGCGCAGAGCAGCAATATCCCCTGCATCGCCCGTTCGCCGCCCCCGTCAACCGAGAGCAACCACGACGAAAGCAGAAAGGCCGCCGCCGTGCTTAATGACATCAGGGTATTTTGTAAAAGCGTAAACCCGGCCCTGGCGCTATCCGCTGGAAAACGCATCGCCACCGCCGATGAGGCCACCAGACGGCAGTAGGCGGCTGCCAGAAACAGCAGCATAAACAGTGCGCCGCCGTGGTTGAAGGTAAAAGCAATGCTCAGGCTCAGTATAAAAAGCAGACTGCCCAGCAGGCTGATGCGGTAGCCGCTATAACGCTGACACAGCCTGCCGGTCAATTTAGTGGCGCACAGCCCTGCCGCTCCGCCGGCGAAAAAGAGCCACGGCAATTCGTCGCCGCTGGCCCCCAGCTTAGTCGTAAGTAGCGGTACCAACAGCGGAATGATTAACATTGGACTGAACTGCGCGAGGGCGTTGCCGGAGGCGTAAAACAGCAGCGAGGATGACCATCGCAAGCCCGCCTGAGGGCTCGCCTCGATGGATTTTTCCGGCAGCGCAAGGACTATCAGCGGTAAAGCGATTATACAGAGTCCGCCGATCGTCGCGGGGGCACTCTGCCAGCCGATTTTTTCACTGAGAAATAGCATCGTCGGCATGCCGACAATGCTGACCAGCGAGAATGCGGCAATCGTTGAGGCCAATGCCCGAGGGCGCAGCTGCGGCGGCATAATGTTGACCAGCAGACTACTGGCCACGCCCATCGTGGTCCCGCCGACCACCCCGGCAAGGAAACGCCAGAATAACAATACGTCAAAACGGGTGGTGGTTAGCGTCATCGCCGTTAATCCCCCCAACAGGGCCATGTTGCAGAGCAAAAAACGGCGCGGTTTGAGCTGACCGACCCATCGCCATACGCCGATCCCCGAAATGACTGAAGCCAGCGTATAGATACCGGTGACGTAACCCGCCTGGCTTACCGGGACCTGAAACGTCGGCGCCATCCAGGTAAATAAGGGATTAAAAATCATATATTCAAGCGCGTTGATGAACTGAACGAAAGCGATAATCAACGTTGCGCGTACCAGATAACCGGGCATGTAAAGCTCCTTACAATGGAATGCGCAGAGTCTAGCCGCTGGTAAATCCGCGCATAAGCCGGTAAAAGTGGCGTTGTTAATTATCAAAATCGGGATAATCAAGAGTGAAAAGAGTGGATCTCAACGCGCTGCGGGTCTTCGTCACCGTGGCGGAAAATGGCTCATTCAGCGCCGGAGCAAAAGCGCTGCAGATGCCCTCATCGAACGTAAGCCGACAGATTTCACAGCTTGAGGAGAGCCTTCAGCTGCGTTTGATACAGCGCAGTACCCGGCATATGAAGCTGACCTCTGCCGGGCAGACGCTGCTCGCCAGTATGCGGCCGCTGCTGGAGCAACTTGCCGCGACGGAAGCCGAGCTGACTCAGCAGCAGGCCGAACCCGAAGGGCCGCTGCGCCTGTGCCTGCCAAACGAGATTGGCCCTTCGCTGTTTGCGCCGCTCATGGCGCAATTTGCCCTGCGCTACCCGAAAATAACCGTGAGCTGTACCACGAATCTGGCGGGCACGGAGGTGTTAAAAGAGGATGTGGATATTGCGGTGATCATTACCCGCGGCAAAATGGAAGACGCCAGCGTGATTGCGCGCCCGCTCTTTTCGTTTCCCTGCTGCGTGGTCGCTTCTCCGCAGCTGATTGCCAGAACGGGTATGCCGACAAACAGCGAGCAATTAACTACGCTGCCCTGTATTACCACCGTTAGCGCCCTGGCGGGGCAAGCCTGGCAGTTCGCCGCGGCGGACGGTAGCTTCAAAAAGGTTAGCGTCAACGGCCACTATCGCGTCAACAGTGGCGAAATGGCCCTGCACGCCGCGCTTGCCGGCGTCGGCTTCGCGATTCTGGGGGAGAAACCCTGCCGCCCGTTTATCGAACGCGGTGAACTCCAGGAAGTCACGCTGGAGCTGCCGCCGGCGCCGTTACAGCTCTCCGCCCTCTATCGTGAGCGCCACTTTATGCCCGCCAGAACGCGCGTCTGGCTTGAATTTATCCAGTCGCAGATGGCCGATGTTCGCTAAAAATCACCTGCGCATCGGTAAAACATTTTTCCGCCAGCGACGACACCGGCTCTTTATTACGCATGATCAGCGCCAGCGTCGAGTCGACCTCCGTCTCGGCGATTGGTCTGATGTCGAGATTATCGCTCAGCGCTTCCAGACCGTTGTTCAGCGGCATAATCGCGCAGCAGATCCCGGCCTGCACCGCCTGGATAATCTGAAACGTGGAGTCGCTTTCGAAAACGTATTTTGGCGCCAGCCCCTTGGCCTTAAAGCTCATCTCAATCGATTCGCGGTAGTACATGCCCTTGGTCAAAAAGCCCAGCGGCAACGAGGCCAGCGTCTCCCAACCGGGGATCGCGTCAGCAAACTGGAAATGGCGCTTATCGTGCAGCAAACCCATCCGGGTGTTCGGCAGCCACACCACGTTGAACAGCTGGCTATCGACGTGATGCAGATAGCAGATCCCCAGATCCAGCTGGTTGCGGCTGACGCCGTCGATAATTTGTTCCGAGGTCATGGACAGCAGGCTGAACTGCAGCTCCGGGTATTTATCCGCCAGCGGCTTGATCAGCTGCATCGGATTCAGGCTGGCTAAAGGCACCATTCCCACTCTGAGCTGGCCGACCATTTGCCCGCGGCAGATAGCCGCCTCCGCCTCCAGCCCGTCGTGCGCCGCCAGCAGCGCTCGCGCCCAGGCCAGAATACGCTCGCCTTCCGGGGTAAACCCTTCAAACCGCTGCCCGCGCTGAATCAGGGTCAGATTGAGTTCTTCCTCAAGATTGCGGATCCGCATAGATAGCGTGGGCTGGGTGATATGACAAGCCGCCGCGGCCTGGCCAAAATGTCGTGTTCTGTCGAGCGCAATCAGGTACTTAAGCTGTTTGATATCCATTAATGATCCACTGTTTGCGCAATCTGCTGCCCGCGCCGCAGGCAAAATGTTAGCTAAATGTTATGTTCAGCGTTGATGAAATTCAAGCGCCGGTCGACCGTTGCTCCTCCCGCGCGCCTGAGGCTACACTCATGCTATGCCCCGGCAGGAGAAACCGTTGAAAACTCGCCTTCATCACGTTCAGCAGCACCGGATAGCCATGCCGGGGCTGGAAGCCATATCGTTAGTCACGGAACAGAGCTTTTCGCGCCATTCCCACGATCGGTTCGGCATCGGGATTTTCACTCAGGGCGCGCAGCGTTCGTGGAGCCATCTGGGCAAAGTTGAAGCCGCCGCCGGAAATATCATTATGGTTAATCCAGGGGAGATGCACGACGGTATCCCGCTGGAGGGCCCACGCAGCTGGCGGATGGTCTATCTCGATCCTGAGCGCGTTGTCGACGAACTGCAGGGAGAGATGAAGGCCGAAGAGATCCTCCTGCGTCCGGTCGTCGACGACCCGCAGCTGCGCGGGCAAATGCAGCGGCTGTTTCGCGAGATCGTCGCCAGCGCGCCCGACGATACCGCCGTGGAAGAGGCGCTGCTGCTCTGCCTGATGCAGGTGAGCCAATATCATCTTTGCGCCAGGCGGCCCGCCAAAATCGGCACTCCCGCCATTGCGCTGGCCAGGCAATATCTCGACGACGCCCCGGAAGAAAAAATCTCTCTCGACGCGCTGGCTACCCTCTGCGGTCTCAGCCGCTTTCAGCTGATCCGCGGCTTCGCCCGTGAAACCGGCATTACGCCGCACGCCTACCTGGTACAGGCCCGCGTACGCCTGGCTCGCCGTCTGCTGGCGGAAGGCTACTCCCCCGCCGATACCGCGTTCATGGCCGGCTTTGCCGATCAGAGCCATCTGACCCGCGCGTTTCAAAAACAGTTTGCCGTCACGCCGGGCAGCTATCAGGCGCTCGTTCAGGCGAGTCGCTAGCCAATGTTGTGCAATTTTGTTCAATACCGGCGCGCGGCTTTGCGAAATACTCAGGGCCTCGATTCACAACATCAGGAATAACATCATGGCGCTCATCAGCCCTGAGTTTCTTTTGACTTCGCTTATTGTGGTTATCGCTCCCGGCACCGGGACGCTGTACACCATTGCCACCGGTCTGGCGGCGGGCAGACGAATGAGTTTTGCCGCGGCCTTCGGCTGCACCCTGGGCATTATTCCGCATATGCTGGCGGCGATAACCGGGCTGGCGGCCATCCTCCACAGCACGCCCGGCGCATTCGAACTGGTGAAGTACGCCGGCGTCGCCTGGCTGCTGTACCTCGCCTGGGCCACGCTGACCCAGCGCGGCAGCCTGAGCGTGGAAGGCGTCGTGCAACGCAACCCGCGGCAGGTCATCAGCCACGCCATTCTGATCAATTTGCTTAACCCCAAGCTGCCGCTCTTCTTTCTCGCCTTTCTGCCGCAGTTTATGCAGCGCGGCTCGGCTTCGCCGGTCCGGGAAATGCTGATCCTGAGCGCCATGTTTATGCTGATGACGCTGCTGGTTTTTATGCTCTATGGCGCCTTTGCGGCGGCGATGCGCGGGTACGTGCTGACTCGCCCCAGGGTTTTACAGGGGCTGAGAGTCAGCTTTGCCGCCGGTTTTGTCGGGCTGGGGATTAAGCTGATTCTGGCGCAAAGGTAGCCGTTCGCCCGCGTCGCTATCCGCGCCGTGGGCGAAACGGCGGCTTAGCGCAGCCCCGCCAGCGGGCGGATCTCTTTCGAGCGCAGGGTTAAACGGACGGGCGCCGATTTATACGACGGCGTGCCGCTCTCTTTATCGAGATAATCCAGAGGGACCAGCACGTTCGCTTCGGGGTAGTAGGCAGCAACGGTGCCCGGCGCGATGCTGTAGGCGACCAGCGTGATATCTTCCAGCCGCTGCTGGTGGCCCGGCAGCGCGGAGCTGATATCGACCCGATCGCCATGCTCGAATCCCTGCTCCGCCATGTCCTGCTCGTTCATAAACAGCACGTCGCGACGGCCAAACACCCCGCGGTAGCGATCGTCCATGGCATAAATGGTGGTGTTGTACTGATCGTGGCTGCGCAGCGTCACCAGCCGCATCACATCGTTACCTTCCACCTGTAGGTTTTCGCGCACGCCGTGGAAAACCGAGAACATCGCTTTACCGGTCGGCGTCGGCCAGATACGCTCCGTCGGCGGCAGCGGCATACGAAAACCGCCGGGATGGCGAATACGCTGATTGTACTGGTCAAAACCGGGAACGGTCTGCTCAATCAGATCGCGGATCCGATCGTAGTCGGCGACCAGCCACTGCCAGTCGATTTTGCTCTCCGGCAGCGTCGCCGTTGCCATTGCGGCGACAATCGCCGGTTCCGAGCGCAGCTCAGGCGAGCCGGGCTTCAGCTTGCCTGATGACGCGTGCACCATCGACATCGAATCTTCGACGGTGATCGACTGGCGTCCGGTCTCCTGAATATCGAGTTCGGTTCGCCCAAGGCACGGCAGGATAAAGGTCTCTTTCGCCACCAGAAGATGCGAGCGGTTAAGCTTAGTGCCAATATGGACGCTCAGATCCAGCCCCCGCATCGCCGGAAAAGCCCGTTCGCTATCCGGCATGGCCACCGCGAAGTTACCGCCAAGGCAGATGAGCGCTTTCGATTCACCGTCAATCATCGCCTGCAGCGCTTTTACCGCATCATGGCCGTGCTCCTGCGGCGGCGTAAAACCACACACCCGCTGCAGGTTGGCGAGAAACTGGGCGCTCGGTTTTTCGGTGATGCCGACGGTACGGTTGCCCTGGACGTTGGAGTGGCCGCGCAGCGGGCAGATCCCGGCTCCCGGCTTGCCAATATTCCCGCGCATCAGCAGCAGGTCAGCTATCAGGCGTACGTTGGAAGTGCCCTTGTTATGCTGGGTGATGCCCATGCCGTAAGTGATAATCGTGGCGTGAGATTTAGCGTAAGCCGCCGCCACCCGTTCAAGATCGCCGCGCGTCAGGCCCGACTCGCGTTCGATATCCGGCCACGGCGTCGCGTCGACATCCCGCGCAAAGTCGGCAAAGCCCAGGGTATGCTCATCGATAAAGGTCCGATCCAGCACCTCGCCCTGCTCCTCCTCAAGCCTTAACAGCGCCTTCGCGATCCCCTTAAGCGCCGCCGCGTCGCCGCCCGCTTTGACCTGGAAGTAGGTCGATGCAATGTTGGTTGAGCTGTAGGTCGCCATCTCAATGACGTTCTGCGGATCGGCGAATCGCTCTAGCGCCCGCTCTTTTAACGGGTTGAAGACGATAATCGGCACGCCCCGACGCGCCAGTTCGTGCAGCGTACCCATCATGCGCGGATGGTTGGTGCCGGGATTGTGGCCGATAGAGATAACCAGCTCGGTTTTGTCAAAGTCATCAAGCGAGACGGTCCCTTTACCGATGCCGATCGACTGCGGCAGGCCGACGCTGGTCGACTCGTGGCACATATTGGAGCAGTCAGGAAAGTTGTTGGTACCGTATTCGCGGGCAAACAGCTGGAACAGCCAGGCCACTTCATTAGAGGCGCGCCCGGAGGTGTAGAACTCCACTTCATTGGGCTGCAGGGTGCGAAGAACTTCGCCAATGCGGGTAAACGCCGCTTCCCATGACACCGGACGCAGGGTGTCGCTGGCCTTATCGTAGGCCAGAGGCTGGGTTAAACGCCCGTAGCCTTCCAGCTCGAAATCGCTCCGGGCCAGCAGCGACGTGACGCTGTTCGCCGCCAGAAACTCTGCCGTGACCCGCTTGCTGGTGGCCTCCCAGGTCACCGCTTTGGCGCCGTTTTCGCAGAACTGAAACGTGGATTTATGCTCTTTATCGGGCCAGGCGCAGCCGGGGCAATCAAAGCCATCCGGCTGATTGGTTCGCAGTAGCGTCGCGGGGGCATCGAGCGCATCCATTTGCGTACGAACGGCGATGGCGGTGGCTTTTAAGGCACCCCAGCCTCCCGCCGGGCCATCATACGGATGGACGCCGGGAACGACGCGTCTTTTATTACTCATGTTCACTCCTGATGCGCTTTCGGCGGCGGATAGCAGGTGAAACGCCGCATGATTCTTATCACCCGCTACCAGCCAGCGTAACGGGCATTTTTGTTAACGAAAGCATAACAATCAGGGCCGAGACTGTATAATCAATGTTATCTATCACGCGTTAGATTTAACTTATTTAACGAATAATAAACATACAAATTAGGTCAGATTGTAGTAGCGATCCGGCTCAAGTTGCGCCGGCAAAGGATGCTGCCCGGTCATATCCAGCAGGTTGCGCTCAATGGTGTTGCACATCGCGTTCAGCGGCAAATCATTGGCCGCGGTACCGAACGGATCCTCCAGCTCTTCCGCCAGCGAATCCCATGACAGAAAGGTGTAGGAGATAAAGACCGACACGAACGGCGTCATATAGTGCAGGTCGCCGACCAGGGCAAACGGCAGCAGCGTACAGAACAGGTAAACCGTGCGCTGCAAAATAAGCGTGTAGGCAAAGGGGACCGGCGTGCTGGCGAGGCGCTCGCAGCCGCCCAGCGCATGACCGAGCTCATCTAGCTTATTGTCCATCAGGCTGAAGGTGATATCGCTGAGCTTCCCCTCCGCGCGAAGACGCCCCAGCTCATCCCCCGCCAGCAGCAGAATACGATTGGTGGGCATCGAGCTGGCGAGAATGTCCGCCACGTCTGGCGGCGGCAGCAAACGCGCTAAATCGGCGCTCGGGTCCGTCTTGCGCAGCTGATGCTTCAGGCTCCAGCTAAACGCGACCAGATAGCTCACCAGCCGCTGATGGGATACGCTTTCCATCGGCAGGATATTCTTCAGCTGGCGCACCAGCGTTCTCTGGGCAATCAGTACCGTTCCCCACAGATTGCGCGCTTCAACAAAGCGGTTGTACCCGGCGCTGTTTCGAAAACCGAGAAAAATGGCAATGGCAATCCCCAGCAGGCTAAACGGCGCGACGGTAAGATGGATCCCCAGTTGCTCGTACCATTGATAGCTGATGATGGCGATAATCGACATCAGCAGATTAAGCAGCAGGCGAAAGACGATTTTTGACAGCACCGAGCCGTGCCAGTCAAACAGACGAAGAAACCAGTGTTGTTCTGGCCGGATAATCATTGTATTACTTCCTGAAATTTCGCACGGGCAATAGATATTTTCTATTAGCCGATTGGCTTTTTATATTGTTTAAAAACACGACAATGCGTCAACCTGCTATTAATCAGCGATGAAAGAATAGCCGCTGAATTATGGTCCTTTTTTATTTGCCAGGCAATATTGTCCGCAGAATAATAAAATCCTTTAGGTTTCTGGGGAATAAACTACGTATTCATTGCGGCTATTTCCGCGCGACAAGGGTCGATATGAATCATCATATGCATAACGTTATGGCTATTTAGTACTCGCGAGCGCGCCGTCAGCGCAATATCGTGCCCTTGCGCAACCGATAAATTTCCCGGTACTTCAATGTGCACATCGACCAGAATGAAATCTCCGGCACGGCGGGTTTTGAGGTCATGCAGCGCCGCAACGCCGGGCGTCGCCAGAATGGTGGCGGTTATCTGCTGCTCGGTATCGCGGTCCACTGAGCGATCCATTAAGTCATGCAGGGCGTCAGACGAAAAGGTATAGCCCATGCGGGTGACCAGCGCGCCGACGACCAGCGCGGCAACCGGGTCAAGCCACGCGAAACCGGCCAGATTACCGATGATGCCGACCGCAACGACTACCGAAGACGCGGCGTCTGAGCGGGCGTGCCACGCGTTGGCAATCAGCATTGAAGAGTGGATTTGCTTAGCCGCCCTTAGCATATAACGGAATAAAATCTCTTTGGCGACCAGCGCGGCGAGCGCCACCCACAGCGCGGTAATATGCACATTCTGGATAGACTCCGGATGCCACAGCTTGTCGCAGGCGGACCACAGCATCCCCGCGCCAACCAGTAACAGCAGCGCGCCAATCGCCAGGGAAGCGCCGTTTTCATAGCGCCAGTGCCCGTAGGGGTGATCGTCATCCGAAGGCTGGCGGCTTTTTTTATTCGCCAGCAGCACGACAAAATCGGCGACTAAATCGGAAAGAGAATGGATACCATCGGCAATGAGTCCTTGCGATCCGCAAAACACGCCCGCCAGCACCTGAGCGCTGGATAAAAAAAGGTTGACCACCACGCTGACCAGCGTCGTTTTACGCGCAACCTGAGAACGCCGATTCTCATCAGTCATCCCGCTCATGTTCGCTTCTCCGTAAAAAAATAAATAACGTACGCGCTTCGGCTTAATTTTTCCTGAATAATTCGCCGCCGTTAAGAGAATATTTAATTATTTTTACCATCGCTAAATATATAAATGAGAATAGTTTGTTTTTAAAAAAAATAGCCATGACAATAATAGCCATGGCTATATTCCCGGGTAAAATGCAGCCTGAATAATTAAAATTGATTCATCCGGCGCATGGCGCAGTGATAAGCGCCGTTGCGCACCGACGCGCGCAGTACGCGAGCGACGCCGTGCACCGCTATCCGCGCGCTGTGGCGCTGCGTTGCGCTCAGCGGTAAATTGAGCATCTCCTGCGCCCACGGCGGCAGCAGATCAATTCCGGCGCACATCATCATTCGCCCAACCGGCTGGCTCAGGCGACCGGGCAGGCGGGTCGACAGCAGTACGTCGGCCACTTCCTGCGTTCGCTCATCGCAGCGCAGCACCGGGCACATATCCTGCAGATAGTCGGCAACCTGCCGCGGCGTCACCGGGATATCCCGAGCGCCAAGGCGGCGGGCAATTTCGGCGGCTTCCTGATAATACTGCTCCTGGCGGGCGGGGCTCACCACGGTACGTTTATAGCGCAGATGCGAGGCCATAAAGCTGCTGCATTCGGCGACGTGGACCCAGGTCAGCAAGTGCGGATCGCTGGCCTGATACGGCGTGCCGTCTTTATCCCGGCCGCTGACCCGCAGGTGGATCCCCTGCACTTTTGCGATCAGCCGTTCGGCGTCGGCGGTGGTACCAAAGGTGGTGGCGGAAATAAACTGGCTGGTGCGGCGCAGGCGGCCGAAGATATCCTCACGGAAGTTTGAGTGATCCCAGACCCCCGCCAACGCCAGAGGATGCAGCATCTGTAACAGCAGCGCGCTGACGCCGCCGCAGAGCATGGAGGTAAAATCGCCGTGAACCTGCCAGATCGCCGATTGCGGGCCAAATAGCCCCGGTTCCCCTTTGGGATGCTCAAAATCGATCTCTTTTAGCGCTATCCCGGTTAATCCCAGAACCTGAGCCTCAATGGTTTTACGTATGCCGATCATTACCCTACCTGCTCTTTTCCGTGAGCGGCAAAGATAGCATTAATTCACGCCGGGGGCATTTGCCAACGATGGCTTTCAAGGCAGGAGCGCCCGCCGACGGCGGGCGCCAGTGAGATTAAGGATTAAGCTGGTAGTCGAGGCTTATCTCTGCGTTCAGGACCTGCGACACCGGGCAACCGGCTTTGGCTTTTTGAATGATCCCGTCAAACGCATCGGCTTCGATGCCTGGCAGCACGATTTTGCTCTGCAGCGCGATTTGGGTGATGGCAAAGCCGCCGCCGGATTTATCCAGCGTCACCACCGCCACGGTATCAATGGAGGTGGCGGTGTAGCCCTCTTCGCTCAGCATCAGCGATAGCGCCATGGAGAAACAGGCGGCATGGGCGGCCCCGATCAGCTCTTCCGGGTTGGTCCCCTTCACGCCTTCGAAACGGGTGTTAAAACCATAAGGCTGCTGGTTCAGCGCGCCGCTCTCGGTAGAGACGGTTCCTTTACCGCTTTTCAGATCCCCTTCCCAATGCGCCTGACCTTTCTTATGGATTGCCATAATATCGCTCCTTTTTGACATTAAAGGGTTAAGTATAGAACCCCCTTACGCATTTGGGCGGCGCGCGGCATTTTTCAGATCAATCCGTCGGGATATTTTTACTCATATTAACGCCGGTCACGCGGAAACCCGCGGCGTCGTAGAGATGGCGCGCGCGCGGGTTATCCCCGGCGACGCGCAGCTTAACTTGGCTGATGCCCTGGTTTTTCAGCGCATGCTCAAAAGCCGCCATTGCTTGTTTACCCAACCCTTGCCCCTGCAATGCCGGATAAATATAAAAATCGCAGATAAAGGCGGAGCGCATTTCTTCATCCGGCTTGTACCAGAGATAGCCGACCCGCTTTTCTGCTCCGTCGCTGTCATCGAATAAGCAGCATAAAACCTGGCCGCGGGTATTGACGCCGTCAGGCAGATCCGCGGCGATTTCGCGCTGCGCCTGGGCTAAAGCGGCCGCCGGCGAAAGCGCATAATTGGCCGAGATTTCCGCCGCGTAGTCGGGGATAAAATAGTCGAGATAAGCGGGATACTCTTCATTACGCATGGGGCGAAGCACTATCATCAAAGGTTTCCTTTTATATCGTGAGTTTGCGCCAGTAGCTGCTGAATCTCGCCGAGAAACAGCGGCAGCGCGCTCGGCTGGTAGTCCCTGGAGAGGTAAATCCCATACACGCTTAACGGTTTTGGCCGCCAGGCCGGCAACACCTGTTTCAGCGCCCCGCCGTTAAGCGCCCGCTGCGCCTCCAGCTCCGGCAGCATCGCGATGCCGCAGCCGGCGACCGCCGCCTCCATTAGCAGCGAAGAGATCCCGGCGCTAAGGTTGCCGGAAACCGCCACCGCTACGCTTTCGCCGTCGGGGTCGCTAAACTGCCACGTCTGGCTGGCAAAATGGCTGTAGTGCAGACAGTTGTGGCGGGCGAGATCTTCTGGCGATTGCAGAGGGCCGTTCTGCTGCAGCCAGCGCGGCGAAGCGCAGAGCACCGAACGGCATACGCCAAGGCGGCGGGCGATAGCCCCCGGTTCCGGGTTATCGGTGATCCGTATCGCCACGTCGATACGCTCGCTAATCAGGCTCACCGGGTGATTATTGATATCCAGCTCCAGGCGCAGCTGCGGATAGCGGGCGAGAAAATCGGGTAACAGCGGAGAAATAAGCTGCATGGCGGTGAAGTGCGCGCAGGCGACGCGCAGGGTCCCGCTGGGGATCGCGCGCTCGCTTTGCCCGGCGATCTCATCCGAGAGCTGCGTCAGGGTGCGCGTTTTTTGCAGCACCTTTTCACCGGCGGCCGTTAAGGTCAGTTTGCGGGTGGAACGGTGGACCAGTCGAGTACCGGCCCACTGCTCCATCTGCTCCAGATAGCGGCTGACCATCGGGCGCGACATCCCCAGCGCGCGCGCGGCGGCGCTTAAACTCCCCAGTTCACAAATGCGCATATACACCTGCGCGGCGATTACCCGATCCATAACTGATTTCCATCTGCACGTTTTATGAAACTCAGCATCTCTTTTTTCAGGAATTTTCGCAAATCAGGAAATCCGTAAAATAGCGCTCATTCACCTGACCAAGAGAAAATGAATATGAAATTATCTGCCCTGGCTATCGCGACCGCGCTGTTCAGTACTTCCGTTCTGGCCGCCCCTTTAACGCTGCAAACCTACAACCCGCAGGAAAACGCCATTTTCGCAGTGAACTCCACCCTCGCCTCCGGCCCGCATGAAGCGGTGCTGTTCGATGCCCAGTTCAGCGTTAAAGATGGCGAGAAGCTGGTTGAAATGATTCAGAAAAGCGGTAAAAAACTGACCCGCATCGTGATCACTTCCGGCGATCCGGATTTCTACTTCGGCCTCGAGCCGCTGGTGAAGGCCTTCCCGGACGCCAAAGTGGTGGCGACCGCGGAAGTGGTTAAACATATTAACGCCACCAAGGAGGCCAAACTGGCCTACTGGGGCCCGCAGATGAAGGACGGCGCGCCAAAGCAGGTTTACGTCCCGCAAGCGCTGACGACCAATACCTTCTCCATCGACGGCGAAAAAGTGGAGATCCGCCAGCCGCAAAATTACGCCGCCTATGTGTGGATCCCGGCGAATAAAGCCATTCTTGGCGGCACAGGCGTGGCGTGGGGGATGCACGTCTGGACCGCGGACACCCAGAGCGTCGAAAGCCGCCAGCAGTGGATCAATACGCTCGATGAGATGGCCGCGCTGCATCCGCAGCAGGTGATCCCCGGCCATTACCTGGGTACGCCGCCCGCAGGCGACCGCGCGATTACCTTTACTCGCGACTATCTGACCCAATTCGAGCAGGCGCTCAACGCGCACAAAGATTCCGCCGGCGTGATCAAGGCGATGAAACAGCGCTGGCCGGGACTGGCGGAAGAGAGTTCGCTGGATCTAAGCGCCAGGGTGAATACCGGCGAAATGAAGTGGTAATTCCGGCTATCGCGCGGGTATGTCGGCCGGATGGCGGCTGAGGCCTTATCCGGCCGACAAACCGCGGTCCGCTGAAGAGACTGTTCTTAATCTGCCGCCGCAACGTTGCTAATCCCGGCAAAATGGGCCACGCTGATTATCGCCGCGCTAAAAATGAGCGGCGTACTTAAGGGTTAAATTTCGTCCGACACCCGTCGGGCTTGTCCTTGAAACCGACACAGGATAAAGGAGTAAGAATGAAATCGAACCAACAGGCACGTCATCTTCTCGGTCTGAACTACAAGCTTTCTCAGCAGAAAAAAGTGCTGCTGGAGGGCGATGCGGAAACCACGGTTAACCATGTTCGCGCCACCGGCCGCAAACGCCGCGGTGGCTAACTTTTCAGCTGAATGATGATAAAAACACCGTCCTTTCCACAGGATGGTGTTTTTTTAACGCTATCGTCCTCTTGTTTACTCTCCTTTGATGCCATCTGCCTTATACTCTGCACGCTGCCATTCTCTGCCAGCCCCCCGCCTGTCGCCGCGCCCGGGCTGAAGCGATTATCAAGGAGTTAGTGCGATGCAATTCACCCATAAGAAAAACCGCTCTCTTTACATCCCTTACGCCGGCCCCGTGCTGCTTGAATTTCCGCTGCTCAACAAAGGTAGCGCCTTCAGCATGGAAGAGCGCAGCAGCTTCAACCTGCTGGGTCTGCTGCCGGAAGTGGTCGAAACCATTGAAGAGCAGGCCGAACGCGCGTGGATCCAGTACCAGGGATTTAAAACCGAGATCGACAAACACATTTATCTGCGCAACATCCAGGATACTAACGAAACGCTGTTCTACCGTCTGGTCGGCAACCATCTCGAAGAGATGATGCCGGTTATCTATACCCCGACCGTCGGCGCCGCCTGTGAACGCTTTTCTGAGATCTATCGTCGCGCCCGCGGCGTGTTTATCTCTTATCAGAACCGCAATAACCTCGACGATATTCTGCAAAACGTGCCGAACCACAACGTCAAGGTGATCGTGATGACCGACGGCGAACGTATTCTCGGCCTCGGTGACCAGGGTATCGGCGGGATGGGCATTCCGATCGGTAAACTGTCGCTGTATACCACCTGCGGCGGTATCAGCCCGGCCTACACGCTGCCGGTAGTGCTGGACGTCGGTACCAACAACCAGCAGCTGCTGGACGATCCGCTGTATATGGGCTGGCGTCACCCGCGTATTACCGACGACGAGTACTATCAGTTTGTCGACGACGTTATCCAGGCGATTAAAGCCCGCTGGCCGGACGTGCTGCTGCAGTTCGAAGACTTCGCGCAGAAAAACGCCATGCCCCTGCTCAACCGCTATCGCCACGAGGTATGCTCTTTTAACGATGATATCCAGGGCACCGCTTCGGTCACCGTCGGTACGCTGATCGCCGCCAGCCGCGGCGCGGGCAGCCAGCTGAGCGAGCAGAAAATTGTCTTCCTCGGCGCCGGCTCCGCGGGCTGCGGTATCGCCGAGCAGATCGTCGCCCAGATCCAGCGCGAAGGGTTAAGCGAAGAGGAAGCCCGCAAGCGCGTGTTTATGGTTGACCGTTTCGGCCTGCTGACCGACGCCATGCCGAACCTGCTGCCGTTCCAGAGCAAACTGGTGCAAAAGCGTGAGCATCTGCAAGCGTGGGACACCACGAATGATGTGCTGTCGCTGCTTGACGTGGTACGCAACGTCAAACCGGACATCCTGATCGGCGTTTCCGGCCAGCCGGGTCTGTTCACCGAAGAGATTATCCGCGAGATGCATAAGCACTGCCCGCGGCCAATCGTCATGCCGCTGTCCAACCCGACCTCCCGGGTGGAAGCCACGCCGCAAAATATCCTCAGCTGGACCGACGGCGCGGCGCTGGTTGCTACCGGCAGCCCGTTCGCCCCGGTCACGCTCAAAGGCAAACAGTACGTTATCGCCCAGTGCAATAACTCCTATATCTTCCCGGGAATTGGCCTCGGCGTGATCGCTTCGGGCGCGTCGCGCGTGACCGATGAGATGCTAATGGCCGCCAGCGAAACCCTGGCGAAACACTCGCCGCTGGTGAATAACGGTGAAGGCCCGGTCCTGCCGGAGCTGAAGGATATCCAGACCGTCTCGCGGGCGATTGCCTTCGCGGTCGGTAAGGTGGCGCAGGAACAAGGCGTGGCGGTGAAAACCTCAGCTGAAGCGCTGCTGCAGGCGATTGCCGATAACTTCTGGCAGCCGGAATATCGCAGTTATCGTCGCACTTCAATTTAATTAATAATAACCGGGCCAAGTGTTTGGCCCGGTTATATACACCGCACCAATCACTTCAGCCTCTGTTGTTTTATACCGATGATAAAGATAATATTTATCACCTTATACAGGATACACAATATATCCCCCTGGACAATACAAAGGAATGTTAGGTGATAAAATCAAACCCCGACGAAAAGAAAAAAACGGCCAGAACGATCAGAATAGTTTTGGTTCTATTAAGTGTTACCGCCATCATCACCGGCGTGTGTCTCCTCAGCGGTGATATGTGGAGGGTAACGCCCTATTATGATTCCATAAATGCTAAAGCCGGAGATATCGTTGGCCTGATCATCTATTCACCAAGTAAATTTTTCTTCGCGTTACTGTATGCCTTCATTGTACCGCTGGTATGGTTATTACTTATCCGTACAATCCACAGTCGCATCCTCCAGAGCTCAACATTCCCTTTATTACTATTTATTCTCGCGGTGATATTCATTTTTCTACACCCTGAAATCACACCAGGCCGCGATGCAGGCTATCAATACAGTCGTCACAATATTTATCATACCTCTATATCATGGCGGAAAGAAAAACCAGGCCACTATTTAAATCATCAGTCGAAATATGAAACCTATCTTCAGGCTAAAGATCCTGATGGGTACATGGAAAGGAATAATATTAAAAGCGCATGGTCCTGCGAAACTCAGCGTTATTCAATGTTTTTCACCCTGTCAATCTATGAGAGCTGGTTTCCTGATGGCGACGCCCGCGTGCTGGAGGCTCAATGTCGCAAAATCACAGACATCCATATGCTCTCTGAAGAAACGCTGCTCGTTGCAAAATGGAACATGAAAAATGAATAATAAAAAAGTTATACTCAACCCCATTTTAAGAATATGGCTGGCGATATTTTCCATAATCATTTTCATTAGTGTTCTCAGCGCGTTCAATGGAGAGCGCTGGTATTTTAATAAAACAGTAGATTATTTCAAAGCGGCAACCGGAGACGTGACAACGCATGAGCTATACACTCCAGCAAAAATATTCTTCGCTCTGATATTCTCTTTTGCTCCGCCCTTACTCTGGTTGCTTGTTGTTAACAAACGAAAGTTAATGGCAGTAACGCATGGCGTTATACCATTAGTTTTCTTTTTATTATCTATTCTTTTTTTCTTTCTCAAACCGGAAGTTATTCCCGGTGGGGAAACGACAACTTACCGCTATGGAGCGCATAGTCTTTATTACGAAAAAATTCGCTGGCAAAAAATGTCCGCTGATAATTACATCAGCACTAAATCCGAATACAAGACATTTCTTGAATACAAAGACCCAAGAGGCTATCGCGAGCCGGAGAATATAAAGAATGCTTATGTTTGTGAAACTGAAAGAGAAACGATATTTTTCCCCCTGGTAATCAATAAAACCTGGTTTCCAGATGATTATCCCAACATCATGGACGCGCACTGTACTCAGATTAAAGATATTCGTTCACTATCGGAATACACGCTTTCCAGTGCTCGCTGGTTTCCGATATAGCGCTGGCATCACCAGAACAGGGCTGTGACTGGCTACAGCCCCGCTTGCTTTAAGGCTAGCCAAAACGCTCTTCTCCCTCTACACTGCCAGCACCCATCAACTAACTGAATAGAAAAGGAGGATCCCATGTCGTACTGTGAAATGTTTTTTTCACGTGCATTTGGCGATCGCACCAGCTCAAGCGTTATCGGTATCGTGCTGCGATAACTTCAGCTTGAGCGAAGAAACCAAAGAGTAACTCCCTTCCCTCGGGCTTACCGGGTTATCGTCAGCGATGTTTGACGAGGCATTCACATGCCTGTAACTCTTGAGTAAGTTCCCAATGAGCACATTACTAACTGCACAATCTCTTCATGTTGATACGGCGTTTGGCCCGCTGTTCACAAACCTCTCCTTTACCCTGAAAAAAGGCGACCGTATTGGCCTGATTGGCTACAACGGCTCCGGAAAAAGTACTCTGCTACAGGTGCTGGACGGCACGATCGTGCCCAATTCGGGTAGCGTGGCGCTGGCCAATCACTGTCTGATGGCGCGAGTGGAACAGCATCTACCCGATACGCTGTTAGCGCAGCCTCTGCTGCAGGCGGTGTTGGCGAAACTTCCCGTCCTTGAGCGTGAGAGCCAGCGCTGGCAAGCGGAAAGGCTGCTGGCGGAGATGGGTTTTACGCCAGATGAGGTCCTGCAGCGAGCGTCGACGCTTAGCGGCGGTCAGCACACCCGACTGCTGCTTGCCAGAGCGCTGATCCAGCAACCGGATCTCCTGCTGCTGGATGAGCCGGGAAACCACCTCGACCTGCCGACCCTCCTGTGGCTGGAAAGCTTCTTGCAGACCTGGCAGGGGAGCTTCGTTCTGGTGTCGCATGATAATATCCTATTGGATGCTGTAACTAATGCCAGTTGGATCCTGCGCGACAGAACCCTGCACGCCTTCTCCCTGCCCTGCAGCGCCGCCCGTCAGGCGCTGGAAGCCCAGGACGCCAGCGACGCGCTGCGCCATAAAGCGGAGCAAAAGGAGATCGACCGGGTCGCCGCCAGCGCTAAACGGCTGGCCATCTGGGGCCGGACGTATGATAACGAAGATCTCTCGCGCAAAGCCAAGCAGATGGAAAAGCAGGTTCAGCGCCTGAAGGAGAGCCAAACCGAGCTCACCGATGGAACGCCCTGGCGGCTGGCGCTGCGCGGCGACATGCTGCGGGCTGACCGACTGCTGGAGATGGAACTGCTCCCCGTTCCGCCCGCGCCGGGTCTGCCGGCCCTGTTCACCGCGGGCCTGGCGCGCCTGAAAAGCGGCGATCGGGTGGCGGTGATGGGGCGTAACGGCTGCGGCAAGTCTTCGCTGCTGCGTCTGCTGTGGCGGCAAATGCAGCAGGAAACGACGGATCCCGGTCTGCGTTTGCATCCGCGGCTGAAGCCCGGTTACTACGACCAGACCCTGCATCAGCTGGCGGATGGCGACACCCTTCTCGACGCGCTGGAGCCCTTTGAACCAGCGGCGGAAACGCGCCGGCGGGCGCTGATCTCCGCCGGATTTATCTGGGCGCGTCACGGGCAAAAGGTCGCCACCTTAAGCGGCGGCGAGCGTTCGCGCCTGCTGTTCGTCGGCCTGTCTCTGGCCCGCTATAGCCTGCTGCTGCTGGATGAGCCCACCAACCATTTAGATATGGATGGCAAAACGGCGCTGGCGGCGACGCTGAACGACTACCCCGGCGGCCTGCTGCTGGTCAGCCACGATCGCGAGCTCATCAACCACAGCTGCAATCGCTTCTGGCTTATCGACGAGCGCGGGCTGAGCGAATGGCAAAGCGCCGACGAGGTGTATGACGTTTTACGCGCCGCCGTTCGCCGTCCGCTCATCGAGGAAACAACGGTGAACAGCCGCGAAGCAGAGGACGATCATGATGCGCTGCTGGAGCGGTTAATCACGCTTGAGCAGCTGCTGGCCGACGATCTGGCGCGCAAGCCAAAACATCAAAAACCGCAGCTGCAGGCGCAGTGGCGTAAGGAGATGACGACGATCAATACGAAATTAAGCTAAATGCTGTTCTCCCGGCGCGGCGATTCGCGCCGGGAGATTATTCAGCGCGGGCCTGCTGCCGGCTAAACTGCTGCTCGGTCATCATCCGCCCCCACTGATCCCCCTGCCACTCTTTATGCAGCGTGAAGCCGAAGGATTCATATAGCCTGCGGGCGGCGTTCAGCCCGCTGAAGGTCCACAGCTGCACCGCAGCAAAACCCTGGCTATCGCAAAAAGCCAACGCTTCATTCAGCAGACGGCGGCCAATACCGCTTCCCCGACAGCTATCGTCGAGGATAAACCAGCGCAGATGCGCTTGATTGTTACCGAGATCTTCGCCGTCAATCGCCACCGACCCGACAATCTGCTCGCCCTGCACGGCAAGCCAAACCTGATTGCGCGGTTTATCAAGACGACCGGAAAACTCCGCCAGCCCGCTGGCCACTTTGCTCTCGAAAAAGTGACCAAATCCGTAGTGCTTCGCATAGTACTCGCCGTGCATCTGCGCAATGCGGCCAATCATTCCCGGACGATAGCCGGTAACGATAGCAATCGCCTGTTTCGCGGCGGTCGCCTCAACGTCGCGACATTTTTCCAGCGCCCAGGCCCAGTCGGTGAGGCCCTGAGCAACACCTTGTTTCTGCTCGTCGCTCAGGTGCGCCAGCGCGTTGACCACCCGCATTGCGCCATAGGCGTTAATTTTTGCCACCGTCGCCGCGCCTTTGGCCGTTAACGCAAGCTGCTTAAAACGCCCGTCGCCGGCGGAGGGTATTTCCTGGAGCTCGCCGGCGGTAACCAGGCGGGCGAGCATTCGGCTAACGCTCGATTTTTCGAGCCCCAGAATCTGCACCAGCTGCGCGGCGGTCATCGCCCCGCGCAGCGATATTTCCAGTAAGGTGTGCACGGCGGAAGGTGAATAGTCCGTGGCGGCCAGCGTCGCGCTCATAAAGCCAAGCTCCCGCACCATCAGGCGCGATGCGGTGCGAATTTCATCAATAAGCGGGGATGAGGTCATGGTCAGTCAGCCTGGTCGGCAAATAGTTGCATAATACAACCATCTTCAGGACATACGTGTCAATGCCCTGGGCTTTCCGGTCATCCGCCCGCGTTAGCATCAAATCGGGGGTCATCGGCGATTTCGTAGCGTATTGCCTCGTTCTGCGGACAATAAGACGAAGAAAAAGCGACAGGCACCGGGCGATGCCTGTTTTTACGCTTATTGCGCATTATTTGCTTTCCAGGCCTCCCATGCCGCTTTAATTTCCTGTTTCGCGGCGGCGGCATCATTAAAGCCGTTCAGCTCCACTTTTTTACGCCCTTCCGGCAGCTGTTTGTAAACGCGGAAGAAAGCCTGCAAACGCTCCTGCTCAATTTTCGGCAGATCGCCGATCGTGTTGATCTCATCGTAGGTTGGGTCGATTTTGCTGGCCGGAACGGCAATGATTTTGTCGTCCTTCTCGCCGCCATCAATCATCTTCAGCACGCCAATCGCGCGCAGCTTAATCAGCGTTCCCGGTGCCATCGGCGCACGGGTGTAAAACACCACGTCCAGCGGATCGCCATCCCCTGCCAGGGATTGGGTCAGCGAGCCGTAGTTAGCCGGATAGGCCACCGGCATTGACTGAAAACGATCGGCGATCAGAAAGCCGGTTTTGGCGTCGGTTTCATATTTGATAATCCCGCCAGCGGGAATTTCGGTCACCGCATAAAACTCTTCAGGATTGTTTTTCGGCTGCGGGAAATCCAGCACGTTCTGCGCCTCGGCGGTAGCGGAAAGCAGAAGGCCTGCGGCAAGGAGGGTTTTCACCAGATGCATTGTCGTGTCGCTCTTTCGTTATAAGAATTGAAAAACAGAACGATAGAGGCCGCAAATGAAGCGTGCATGACGTAACGATGACGGTAATGTGACGAGAATTTCATTAATAAATCTGATAAAAAAAACGGCACATAAAACTCACCCCAGCAAGGAACAGCAATTATTCCCTTGATTTTGTGATGATTTAAGCTAAACCTTAACATGCGTAAAAAACAAAACTGTGTTAATACGCTTATGTTCAATAAGGAGAACAGAATGAAAGCTGCTGTCGTCACGCAAGATCATCAGGTCAATGTTACGGAAAAAACGCTTCGTCCACTGCAATATGGCGAAGCCCTATTAAAAATGGATTGCTGCGGCGTATGCCACACCGACCTGCACGTTAAGAACGGCGATTTTGGCGATAAAACCGGGGTCATTCTGGGCCATGAAGGCGTGGGCGTCGTACAGCAGGTCGGCCCCGGCGTGCATTCTCTGAAACCGGGCGATCGCGCCAGCGTCGCATGGTTCTTCGAAGGCTGCGGGCATTGTGAATATTGTAACAGCGGCAATGAAACGCTGTGTCGCTCGGTGAAAAACGCCGGCTATACCGTCGATGGCGGTATGGCGGAAGAGTGCATCGTCATGGCCGATTATGCGGTCAAAGTGCCGGACGGGCTGGATTCAGCGGCGGCCAGCAGCATCACCTGCGCGGGCGTGACGACCTATAAAGCGGTAAAAGTCTCCCATATCAAACCCGGCCAGTGGATCGCCATCTATGGCCTCGGCGGCCTCGGCAACCTGGCGCTGCAGTACGCCAAAAACGTGTTTAACGCCAAAGTGATCGCCCTTGACGTTAACGATGAACAGCTGAAGCTGGCCGCGGAAATGGGCGCGGACCTGACCATCAACTCACGCAGCGAAGACGCGGCCAAAATCATTCACGAGAAAACCGGCGGCGCGCATGCCGCAGTGGTCACCGCCGTCGCCAAAGCGGCGTTCAACTCAGCGGTAGACGCGGTTCGCGCCGGTGGACGCGTGGTGGCGGTAGGCTTGCCCCCGGAAGCAATGAGCCTGGACATTCCGCGTCTGGTCCTCGACGGTATCGAAGTGGTCGGTTCACTGGTCGGCACCCGTCAGGATCTGACCGAAGCCTTCCAGTTCGCCGCGGAAGGTAAAGTCGAACCAAAAGTCACCCTGCGCCCGCTGGGCGATATCAACGCGATCTTTAAAGAGATGGAACAGGGGCAGATTCGCGGCCGTATGGTCATTGATTTCCGCCGCTAATCGTCGGACCTCTCCCCGCAGCGGGAGAGGTTTATTTCCCCTTTACACGCGCGGCCCCGTCGCGCAACCGTACATCATCACCAGCGGAAATAGCGGTACCAGCGGAATCAGAGCGATCGTCCCTAGCGTGCTAATATCTCTCCGTCATTAAATTATCCAGCTTGAGAGTTAGCTGAAACACATGCGAATACCAGCCCCCAAGAATCGAACCGGCTAACGGACGAAATCTGTCACCCTGAATGGCAACAAAGATATCCCCGGCCCGGCATCAAATGTGGCGGGTATAAATGCTTTTTATGCAAATGCTTAGCGCAAATCCTCACTTCCTTTGTTAAAACGCGCGCCCGATGATGACCAAACAATAGATAACAAAGGAATTCACCATGCACACCCGTTTTCGCCTGCCCGCGCTGGCGGCACTTTTTTTAAGCGGCGCCTTTTCCGCGTGGGCCGCCGATGCGCCGGTTAAAGGCGGCACGTTAATTTATCTGGAGCAGCAGCCGCATACTAATCTTTATCCACCGGCCGGCGGGTTCTATCCCAACGGCGGGATTCTGAATCAAATAACCGATAAGTTAACCTGGCAAAATCCCGAAACTCTACAAGTCGAACCCTGGATTGCCGAAAGCTGGAGCGTTAACGCCGATAAAACAGAATATATCTTTAAGATTCGCCCTGGCGTCACCTTCTCGGATGGAACCCCGCTTGACGCCAATGCGGTTGCCAAAAACTTTGATACCTACGGGCTTGGGAATAAAGCGCGCCGCCTGCCCGTTTCCGAGGTGATTAATAATTACGATCGCAGCGAAGTCATCGATCCGCTGACGGTAAAATTCTACTTTAAAAAGCCCTCGCCGGGATTTCTGCAGGGCACCGCGACCATCGGCTCCGGGCTGGTTTCCCTCAGCACCCTGGCGCGTAATTTTGAAGAGCTGGGCGACGCCCGCCATATTATTGGTTCCGGCCCTTTTACGGTTAAAGATGAAAAACCGGGGCGTGAACTCACGCTGGTCGCGCGTAAAGATTATCAATGGGGGCCAAAAAGCCTCGCCCAGCAGGGACCGGCCAATCTCGACGGCATAACCTATATCGTCACCCCGGAGGATGGCGTGCGTATTGGCGCGCTGCTGGCGGGCCAAGCCGATTTTATCCGCCAGGTGCAGGCCTACGATGAAAAGCAGGCCACCGATGCAGGCTTTAAAATCTATGCTGCTCCGACGCGCGGCGTCAACGACAGCCTCAGCTTCCGCCCCGATAACCCGCTGGTTGCCGACCTGCGCGTCCGCCAGGCGCTACTGCACGCCACCGACGCGAAACAGGTGGTCGAAACCCTGTTCTCCGCCAACTATCCGCAGGCCACCTCCGTCGTCGCCAGTAGCGCGGCCGGATACGTTAACCTCAGCGACAGGCTGGCTTTCGACCCGGCCAAAGCGAAACAGCTGCTGGATGAGGCGGGCTGGAAACCGGCCGCCGACGGTATACGGGTCAAAGATGGCCAGCGGCTGGCGTTAACCGTCTATGAATCCCTGCCCCAGCCGCAAAACAAAGAGGTGCTCCAGCTTATCGCCCAGCAGTGGCGTCAGGTCGGCGTTGCGCTGGCGGTCAAAGCCGGTGATGCCGGTAGCCGTACGCTGGATAGCCTCGACCCGTTAAAAACGCCGCTCACCGTGTCGGAAGTGGGCCGCGCCGACCCGGATGTGGTTAAGAGCATGTTCTTCCCCACTAACCGCGACGCGCTGCTGCAAAAAGGCGGCTCCAGCGACAAAGTGCAAAGCTTCCGCGACGATAAGCTCAACGCGCTGCTGACCGCGATTTCAGCCGAAGTCGAACCGCAAAAACGCCTCCAGCTGACCGGCGACGCCCAGCGCTATCTGCTGGATAACGCCTACGTAATCCCGATTTTTGAAGAACCGCAGGTCTTTGCCGGCGCCCCGTGGGTTAAGGGCGTTAGTTTTGAAGCGGTTGGCCGCCCGTCGTTCTACGGCGCGTGGCTGGAAAAGCACTAAGGAGTCTGCGATGAGCCACTATCTTCTGCGGCGCTCCGGCCAGGGACTACTGGTGCTGTGGGCAGCGTTTACTCTCTCCTTCGCGCTATTGCAGGTGCTCCCCGGCGATGCGGTACTGATCAAGTTTCAGAACCCGGATCTGGGACTGAGCCCCGAGCAGATCGCCGAAATGCGCCTCGCCTACGGGGCCGATAGCCCGCTGTGGAAGCAGTATTTCCACACGCTATGGGCCATGCTGCGGGGCGATTTTGGCTATTCGCTGCAGGCCGGGCTGCCGGTCAGCGCGCTTATCGCCAGCAACCTGCCGGAGACATTAAGCCTGGCGCTGCCCGCCTTTGCGCTGGCGGTGGCGCTGGCGTTCACCCTCGCCCTCGCCTCACGGCTACCGGGTCTGCGCTGGCTGAGCAACGCGCTGCAATCGCTGCCGGTGCTGTTTATCTCGCTGCCAACGTTCTGGCTCGGTATCGCCCTGATTCAGCTGTTCTCCTTTCAGCTGCGCTGGATCCCGGTGATCAACCCGGGACCGGTTGAGGGCTTGATTTTGCCCATTATTGCCGTCGCGGTGCCGATTTCCGCCCCGCTGGCGCAAATCCTGATGCGCAGTCTGGATCAGGTCGCCGCGCAGCCGTTTGTCGCCGTTGCCCGCGCCAAAGGCCTGAGCGAAACCGGCGTTCTGTGGCGGCACGTTACCGGCAACGCCCTGCTGCCGGTGCTCAATATTGCCGGTCTGCTGCTGGGGGAACTGATCGCCGGAGCGCTGATTACCGAAACCGTGTTTGGTCGCGGCGGTCTGGGACTGCTGACGCAGCAGGCCGTCAATAATCAGGATATCGCGGTACTGCAGGCGGTGGTGATGATCTCCGCCCTCGGTTTCGTACTGATTAACCTGCTGGTTGACCTGCTGATGCCGCTGTTCGACCCGCGCCTGAAAACCGTTATCGGAGGTGCCGTATGAGCCTGGTGGATTACGCAATCGCCGCGCGCCGCCGCAGGGTAAACTGGCGTACGCTACGCGTTCAGCCCGGCCTGCTGCTGGCATGGACGGTAACGATCGTTGCCGCGCTGATGGCGATCGCCCCGCAGCTGTTTACCGCGTATAACCCGCTGGAGGGCCTTCCCGGCGCCCAGCGGCTGGCGCCGCAGGCCGGCCACTGGCTGGGTACCGACCAGCTGGGTCGCGATCTGTGGAGCCGCATTGTTTACGGCGCCGTACATTCCCTCTCCGCCGCACTGGCGGCGGTGGCGATCGGCCTGTTCATCGGTACCGCGCTGGGCACCCTGGCCGGTGCGCTGGCGGGACGCGTGGAGTCGGCGATCATGCGGCTGGTTGACGTGCTGCTGGCGATCCCCTCTTTATTGTTGTCGCTGACGGTCATCATCCTGCTCGGTTTCGGCACCCTTAACGCCGCCGTCGCGGTCGGCGTCGCGGCAATAGCCAGCTTTGCCCGCCTGGCGCGAGCGGAAGTGGTTCGCGTGCGCCACAGCGACTTCGTCGAAGCGGCGTACGGCAGCGGCGGCACCTTTTTCGCCGTTTTCTGGCGGCATATTCTGCCCAATTCACTCACCGCGGTACTGGCTTTTGCCACCCTCCAGTTCGGCCAGGCCATTCTGGCGCTCTCAACCCTGAGTTTTCTCGGCTACGGCACGCCGCCGCCGGTTCCAGAGTGGGGGCTGCTGATCGCCGAGGGCCGTAACTATCTCTCCACCGCCTGGTGGCTCACCACCCTTCCCGGCCTTGCGGTGATCGCGGTGGTGCTCGCCGCCAACCGCATCAGCCGTCAATTTAGCGGAGAACGCCCATGAATGTTTTGACCGTCGAGAATCTGCGCATCAGCTATCGTTCGCAGCGCGAATGGCGCGAAGTGGTGCACGACGTCAGTTTTGCGGTAAAACGCGGCGAAATGCTGGCGTTCGTCGGCGAATCCGGTTCGGGTAAAACCACCACCGCGCAGGCGATTATCGGCCTGCTGGCGGATAACGCGCGCCGTGACAGCGGGCGCATCTCGATTAACGGCGAAGAGATCAGCGGCTGGTCCGCCAAACGCCTCGACGGCCTTCGCGGCGCGCGGATTAGTCTGGTGCCTCAGGATCCGGGCAACTCCCTGAATCCGGTAAAAACTATCGGCGCGCAGGTGGGCGAAATCCTGCGCCTGCATCAGCAAAGCAGCGCCGCAGAGCGTAAAGCGCAGGTGCTGGCGCTGCTGGCGAAGGTTGGGCTGAGCCACCCGGAACAGCGCATCGATCAATATCCCCACCAGCTTTCAGGCGGTATGAAGCAGCGGGTGCTGATCGCTATCGCCATCGCCCTGAAACCCGACTTAATCATTGCCGATGAGCCCACCAGCGCCCTCGACGTGACGGTACAAAAACGGATCCTCGACCTGCTGGATACGCTGCGCCGGGAGTCCGGCACGGCGGTGCTGTTCGTGACCCACGATCTGGCGCTGGCGGCGGAACGCGCCGACCGACTGCTGGTCTTTCGCCACGGTGAAATTCAGGAACAGGGCGCGACCGGCGATGTGGTGCGCACGCCGCAGCACGCCTATACCCGCCAACTGCTCAGCGATCTCCAGGGTTCGACGCTGACCATTGCCCCGGCCAGCGGGCGCGTGCTGGCGACCCCGGCGATCCGCGTAGAGGGCATCAGCAAACGTTTTTCGCTCGGCCGCGCGCATTTACAGGCGCTGGACGCCGTGAGCTTCGAGGTGAAACGGGGCAGCACCCACGCGCTGGTCGGCGAGTCCGGCTCCGGCAAAACCACCCTTGCGCGGATCCTGCTGGGATTCGAAAAGGCCGATGTTGGCCATATCGCTATTGACGGTATCGATGCCGGGCATCTCAGCCGCGAGGCGCTCCGCCAGCTGCGGCGTAAAATCCAGTTCGTCTACCAGAACCCCTTTGCGTCCCTGGATCCGCGGCAAACGCTGTTTGAGATTATCGAAGAGCCGTTAAAAAACTTTGACCGCCTCAACGCCGAGACAAGACGCCAGCGCGTGGAAACGGTCGCTGCCCGCGTGGCGCTCGCGCCGGAGCTGCTGTCGCGAACCGCCCGCGAGCTATCCGGCGGCCAGCGGCAGCGGGTGGCCATCGCCCGCGCCCTCATCCTTGAGCCAACGATCCTGGTGCTGGATGAAGCGACCTCAGCGCTGGACGTCACGGTGCAGGCGCAAATTCTCGCCCTGCTGCAGCAGCTTCAGCAGCAGCTCGGGCTGAGCTATCTGTTTATCACTCACGATTTGGCGACGGTGCGCCGTATCGCCCACAGCGTGACGGTGCTGCGGGCGGGCCAGGTGGTTGAACACGGCGACGTCAGCCGGCTGTTCAGCGCCCCGCAGCATGACTATACCCGCGAGCTTATCGCCGCGATTCCCCACTTTTCATCCCCGAGCAAGGAGGTTGCATGACGCGTAAACGACTGGGCTTTTTCACCCGCCTGCTGGACCACGCCACGCCCAAAGAGCGCTATCGGCTGGCCACCGAGCAAATTCGCCACGCCGAACGCCTGGGGTTCGACAGCGCGTGGATTGCGCAGCACCATTTTCATGAGCACGAAGGCGGCCTGCCGTCGCCGCTGGTTTTTCTCGCCCATGCGGCAGCGCACACCGAACGCATTCGTCTGGGAACCGCCATTATCACCCTGCCGATGGAAAACCCGCTACGGGTGGCGGAGGATGCGGCGGTGCTGGATCTGCTCGCCGATGGACGGCTGGAGGTAGGCTTCGGCTCCGGCGGCACCCCCACCTCGTTTTTACCCTTCGGCCTGACGATCGACCAGCGCAGCGCGGTATTCGCCGAGCATCTGCATCTGATTCAAAGCGCCTGGCGCGGGGATTCGCTCGCCCATCCGGATAATCATCTTTACCCTCAGGCGCCGCAGCTGGCGGAACGTATCTGGATTGCCACATTTTCCGTCGACGGCGCGGTCCGCGCCGCGCAGGCCGGACATGGACTGATGCTCTCGCGCACTCAGCCGCGTCCGGCCGGACAACCGACGCTGCCGCTAGACGCGATTCAGAATCCGATTATCGACGCCTATCTCGCCGCGCTGCCCGCGGGCGTCGAGCCAAGGATCCTCGCCTCGCGTACCGCCTTCGTCGCCGACAGCCAGGAGTACGCGCTACAGGTCGCCGAACCCGGTTTACGCCGGCAGGCAGCCCAGCATCGCGCCGCCGGCCATGAAATTATTGGTGACACTGTCACCGAATTTCTACCGCAGCTTGACGCTCACGTCGGCGACCCCGCGCACGTCGCCGCCTCGCTGGCGCGCGATAGCGTGCTGCGGCGGGTGACCGATATTTCGTTTCAGGTGCACTCCGTTGAACCATCGCACCGGGACACGCTGCGTTCCCTTGAGCTGATCGCTCAGCACATTGCCCCTCAGTTACGATAAGGAGTCACCATGACGCTAAGTCAGGATATATTGGCCGAACTGGCAGAGATCGCCCCCGATTCCGCTTTAGCCGCGGCGCGCGCCGTGCGCGAGGCCGCCACCCGCCACGCGCAGGGAAGCTATGAAACGCTGTTTGGTCAGCAGGATAACGACTTTCCGCTCGATGAGCGTTTTGCCGTTGCCGCCAGGGTGGCTAAGCTGCATGACAGCGATGCGCTGGCGGCCCACTATGCCGGTTTTGGTATTGCCGACCCCACATCCCCGCGGCTGGCCCCGGCGCTGGCCTTTGCCCGACTGTTAACCTTTACGCCTGTGGAGGCTACACCATCGCCGCTGGAGGCCTTAATCCGCGCCGGATGGACCCTGCGCGGCATTGTCACCCTCGCCCAGCTTATCGCCTTTGTCAGCTTCCAGAGTCGGCTGGTCACCGGGCTGCGCCTGCTTAACGGCAAAAGCATTACTGTCGCACAAACCCCGGTCGCGGCCGGATTCTGGCATACCTCGCCGCAAACCCTCAGCGGTAAGCGCGCGCCGGTGCGCTTTACCCGCGACGAACTGCACTGGGAGCCCTGGCTGGCGGCTAAACCGCTGGCGGAATTCTCCCCCGATGAGCAGGCGCTGCTGACGAAGTTCGGCCACAGCGATTCCCCCTATTTCCGCCTGCTGGCGCGTAACCAGCCGATACTGGAGCAGCGTACGTTAACCGACAAAGGCATTTTTTATACTCCCGGCGGCCTGCCCCGCGCCGAACGCGAGCTGGCGGCGACGGTAGCGAGCAAAGTTAACGGCTGTATTTATTGCGCATCGGTGCATGCGCGTAAGGCCGCGCAGCTGGCGAAGGATGAAACGGCGGTAGAGACGCTGCTGGCGGTGACGCCCGGAGAGAACCTGAGCGACGGGCAGACGCCGGGCTGGCAGGCGCAAATCGATTTCGCCGCCGCGATTTCCGTTACCCCGCCCGCCCTGGCCGCCGGCCACCTTGCCGCAGTCGAACAGCAGGGCCTGGATACGCTCGCTCAGCTGGATTTACTGCAATCGGCAGCGTTCTTCGCCTGGGCCAACCGTTTAATGTTAACCCTCGGCGAACCCTGGCAGGAGTAAATGAATCAGGCCAGACGCTGCTGATAGCGGGCATAAATCAGCAGCGAACTGAGGGCAAGAAACGAGAGCAGCGCGGCCGGTAAGGTAACGGAACGCCAGCCAAAATCGGCCGTAATCATCATTCCGCCAAACAGCGCGCCGATGGCGCTACCGAGATTAAAGGCGATCTGGCCGCCCGCCGCGCCCAGCATCTCGCCGCCTTTGGCGTTTTGCAGCAGCAGAATTTGCAGCGGCGCCGACAGGGCGAACAGCGCCGCGCAGCAAATAAACGCCAGGGTTAATGAGGCGGCTTTATGCTCAGCCAGCAGAAAAATCAATAATAAGGTCACCACAATAACGCCATCGGTAACGGCGGCAATACGCAGCGGGCTGTAGCGAACGGAAACTTTACCGCTAAAGAGATTTCCGAGAACCATTCCGAGGCCCACCAGCATCATAATGAATATCATGGCGCTCTCACCGAAACCGGAGACGTTAATCATAAACGGCTTAATATAGCTGAACCACGCGAATACGCCGGCATTGCCGAACATCGTGGCGGCAAAAACTAACCACGGCGCGGGCGATTTTAAAAAATGAAACTGCGAGCGCAGGCGCGCCGTGGATTTATCAAACAGCGTGGGCATCCACCAGGCGATGGAGACCAGCACCGCGATATCAAATACCGCAATCGCCAGAAAAGTATAGCGCCAGCTAAACTGATGGCCGAGCCAGGTCCCGGCGGGCACCCCCAGCAAATTGGCGACCGTCATCCCGGCGATCATCCCCGCCACCGCCGCCGTCACCTTTCCTGGCGGGGCGATTTTTGACAGGATAATCGCCCCCACGCCAAAGAATGCGCCGTGCGGGAAGCCGGAGATCAGACGGCCCAGCGCCAGCATCGAATAGCTGGAAGATAAAGTGAAGATGGCATTGCCGATAACGCACAGCGCCACGAGAAACAGCATAACCGACTTTAACGAAAAGCGGCTGGAGAACAGCGCCATCACCGGCGCGCCGATCACCACGCCAAACGCATAATATGAGATCATATTGCCTGCGGCGGGAATCGATATCCCGACATCATGAGCGATTTCAGGTAATACGCCCATAATGCCAAATTCCGCCATCCCGAGACCAAAGGTGCCAAGCGCTAACGAAAAAATAGTCTTTTTCATACAACTAATCACTTGTTATAAAATAAACCGACGGCATTATTGTGCATTATCCAGCGGCAAACCAGATAAAAACGCCGGGTGACATTTTTATCCATATAACGGCGCGGTTATTTCATAAGCTTATTCGCAGATTGGAAAAAACGAATAAAGCCATTTCGCGCCCCGCCGCTGCCCAGTAGCCAGCAACGGCATAGCGATAACAATTCACAACCGCGGTTCCATTAAAATTTCATCATTTCATGCCGTTGCTTTTCAATGGAACCCGTCTCGCAAATGCGACTTAACCAGGGCAATCGGTATTGTTTTTTAAAGTAGTAGACTGATAATGGCGACATTAACCACACGGAGGCAGGATAATGAAAGAATACACAGCGGAAGATAGCTTCCAGTCGGCGGCATCAACGAGTAAAAAGTGCCATTTATCCTCGATACCCACAGCTAAAAGTCAGTCAATGCATCCCCGTAACGAATTGTTCCGGTTAATGAATGAATTCGTCGACGAGCATGGGTCTATCACCGATGATGAATACTTCAGGGTGCTCTGATGCTTAAGCAATTCGACGTTTATCGGAACCCTTCTTCGCAAACGAAGAACTCTCTACCCTATTTTATGATTGTGCAAAATGATTTTTATGCAGACCTACCCACCAGGGTAATTATTCCCCTGATGCGTAATGCTCATCTGCCACTATGGCAGCATCCTTTAGTTCCTGAGGTCAATATTGAATTTGAAACGTTTATGCTTTGTTCGCCGATGATGACGAACCTTAACAATAAGCTGATCAAGCGCGAAGATTTTATCGGTAGCTTAAAAAGCGCCAGAGGCGAAGTGATTTCCGCCATTGACGCCCTTATCACCAATACCTGACCCGCTCCGGGTTTAACCGGAGCGGGTTTACGACGCAGAACTTATTTCAGTCCTTCGCAGCTCTCTTTCTTCGCTTCCTGACGCTCCACCTCGCGATACCAGCGCGGATGATGCTTCTTCGCCCAGCGGCGACTCACCTTCCCCTCAACCATTCCCTTAATCGATCCTTTAACCCAGAACGCCATATACATATGAATAAGAATCGCGTGAATAAGAATAATCGCCGAGGTCGCGTGAATCAGCAGGCTATAGCGAATCACCTGAATCGGAAAATAGTGGGCAAACCAGGGTCGCCAGATGATCACCCCGGTCACCAGCAGCACAAAAATCATGCTCATAATGGTCCAGAACATCATTTTCTGCCCGGCGTTATATTTCCCTACCCGCGCCACTTTATGCTCGTTGCCTTTCAGCACCTCAATAATCCCCTTGAGCCAGGGAATATCCTGCCTGTCAGGAATATTGTGGTGGACAAAGCGTACAAACATAAACATCAGGGCCACGAAAATCAGCACGCCGAAGAACGGATGCAGAATACGCCCCATCTGCGGCGTACCGAAGGTTTCGGTCAGCCACTGCAGCGTCGGGAAGAAAAACGAGATCCCCGAGAGCGCCACCAGGAAGAAGCTGATGACGACCGTCCAGTGACAGGCGCGGTCAATAAACTTCGTGCGCACAATCATTTTCGATTTACTCATCGTGATCCTCCTCATCGTCATCCGCTTCTTTGTTCGGCCCAATCCCAATGTAGTGATAAATCAGCCCGGCAAAGGTGGCGATAAACCCGACCGCCGAGAGCGGCTTCAGCGCCCCTTTCCACAGGTTGATCGCGGTATCGATCTGCGGTTCTTTCGCCAGGTTATGGTATAGCTCCGGTTGGTCGGCATGATGCAGCACGTACATCACGTGCGTGCCGCCGACGCCCGGCGGGTTATACACCCCGGCATGGGAATAGCCGCGCTTCTTCAGTTTTTCCACCCGCTCGTTGGCCACCTCCAGCATCTCTTGCTTGCTGCCGAAATGAATCGCGCCGGTTGGGCAGGTTTTCACGCAGGCCGGCTCCTGGCCGACGCTGACCCGGTCAACGCACAGGGTGCACTTATAAACCCGGTTATCCTCTTTATTGAGGCGCGGGACGTTAAAGGGGCACCCGGCGATGCAGTAGCCGCAGCCGATGCAGTTCTCCTGCTGAAAATCGACGATGCCGTTGGCGTACTGAATAATCGCCCCGGCGGACGGGCACGCTTTCAGGCAGCCCGGGTCCTCGCAGTGCATACAGCCGTCTTTGCGTATCAGCCACTCCAGCTTGCCGTTCTGTTCGGTTTCGCTAAAACGCATTACCGTCCAGGATTTGGCGCTCAGATCGGCGGGATTGTCGTACACGCCGACGCAGTGCCCCACGTCATCGCGAATATCGTTCCACTCGGAACAGGCCACCTGGCAGGCTTTACAGCCCACGCAGGAGGAGACATCAATCAGCTTTGCCACTTCCGCCTTAAAATCCCGCGCGCGCGGCGCGGGAGTTATCGGGTTGGTGGCGGAGCGTTTAATGATGTCCTGGGTTTCCATCGCCATTGAATCGCTCCTTACGCTTTCTCGATGTTGACCAGAAACGCCTTATACTCCGGCGTTTGCGAGTTGGAATCCCCGACGTTCGGCGTCAGGGTGTTGGCGATGTAACCTTTGCGGGCTACCCCTTCAAAACCCCAGTGCAGCGGGATTCCGACGGTTTCCACCTGCTGACCGTTAACGTTGAGCGTGTGCAGACGACGCGTCACCACCGCCACCGCGCGAATAAAGCCGCGCTTGCTGCTGACCGTGACCCGATCGCCGCTGGCAATCCCCTTCGCTCGCGCCAGGCCTTCGCTGATTTCAACAAACTGCTCCGGCTGCGCGATGGCGTTGAGCAGCGCATGTTTGGTCCAGGTGTGGAAATGCTCGGTCAGACGATAGGTGGTACCGACGTAGGGGAATTGCTCCTTCTTGCCTAAGCGCAGGGCATCCTCTTCGTACAGTCGCACCACCGGGCTGGAGACCACGTTCGGGTGCAGCGGGTTGGTGCCAAGGGGCGTTTCCATCGGCTCGTAGTGTTCCGGGAACGGGCCTTCCGCCAGCTTATTCAGCGCAAACAGTCGTCCCATCCCCTCTTGCTGCATAATAAACGGCCCGGTTTTGCTGCCCGGCGGGGCGTTATTAAAGTCCGCAATATCGTTGCCGACCCACTTGCTGCCGTTCCAGCGGATCAGCATCCGCTTCGCATCCCACGGCTTGCCGTTGATATCCGCCGACGCGCGGTTATACAGCACCCGCCGGTTGAGCGGCCACGCCCACGCCCAGCCGAGCGTATTGCCAAGACCTGACGGATCGGCGTTATCTCGGTTGGCCATCTGGTTGCCCTGCTCGGTCCAACTGCCGGTATAGATCCAACAGGATGAAGCGGTGGTGCCGTCATCGCGCAGCAGCGCGAAGCTGTTCAGCAACTGGCCCTTCTTCGCCAGCAGCGCGCCGTTTGCGTCGTAGAGATCGTCCAGCGCGTAGCCGTTGTTCTCTTTGGCCACCTCTTCCGATTGCGGATGATCCGGCTGCTTATAGCGCCAGCCCATCTTCAGCAACGGCTCGGCGCCTTTGCCGCCCTCGGTGCGATACATCTCGCGCAGACGGTGGTAAATCCCGGCAAGGATTTCGCCGTCGTTGCGCGCTTCCCCCGGCGCGTCCTGACCTTTCCAGTGCCACTGCAGCCAGCGCCCGGAGTTGGCGATCGAACCATCCTCTTCGGCGAAGCAGGTAGACGGCAGGCGGAAGACTTCGGTCTGAATCGCCGCCGGATCGACATCGTTCGACTCGCCGTGGTTTTGCCAGAAGGTCGACGTTTCCGTCACCAGCGGGTCGATCACCACCATGTACTTCAGCTTGCTCAGGCTGCGGACCACCTTGTTTTTGTCCGGGAACGAAGCCACCGGATTGAAGCCCTGGCAGAGATATCCCGTCACCTTGCCGTTATCCATCATATTGAAGTACTTGATGACGTCGTAAGCCTGGTCCCACTTCGGCAGCCAGTTAAAGCCCCAGTCGTTCTCTTTTTGCGCCGCATCGCCGTAGAACGATTTCATCAGGCTGACGAAGAATTTCGGATAGTTGCTCCAGTAGTTCACCTGATCCGCCAGCAGCGCTTTCGGCGTATTCGCCGTCAGATAGCTTTGCAGATCGGTCTGTTGTTCCGACGGCAGCGTCAGGTAGCCCGGCAGGCTGGTCGACAGCAGCCCTAAATCGGTAAGCCCCTGAATGTTGGAGTGCCCGCGCAGCGCATTCACGCCGCCGCCCGCCATCCCCATATTACCGAGCAGCAGCTGGATCATCGCCATGGTGCGGATGTTCTGCGCCCCGACGGTGTGCTGCGTCCAGCCTAGCGCGTAAAGGAAGGTGGTGGTCCGGTCCGCCGCGCTGGTTGAGGCCAGCACTGCGCACACCTTGAGGAAATCGGCCTTCGGCGTGCCGCAGATATTCTCCACCACCTCCGGCGTATAGCGAGAAACGTGCTGCCGGAGCAGATTCCATACGCAGCGCGGATGCTGCAGGGTTTCATCGCGCAGGGCGTAGCCGTTTTCGTCGAACTGATAGTTCCACGACGATTTATCGTACTGACGCTTTTCAGCATCGTAGCCGCTGAACAGGCCGTCTTCGAAGGCAAAATCGTCGCGCACCAGCAGGCTGGCGTTGGTGTAGTGCTTCACGTACTCGGCGTTGATTTTGTTGTTTTCGATCAGGTACAGCAGTACGCCCGACAGAAAGGTAATGTCGGTGCCGGAACGAATCGGCGCATAGATATCGGCCACCGACGCCGTACGCGTAAAGCGCGGATCGACGACAATCAACGTCGCATCGTTGTTGTTTTTCGCTTCCATCGCCCAGCGGAATCCCACCGGATGGGCTTCGGCGGCGTTACCGCCCATCACTACCACGACGTTGGCGTTTTTGATATCCACCCAGTGGTTGGTCATCGCACCGCGACCAAATGTTGGAGCAAGACTTGCTACCGTTGGTCCGTGTCAGACGCGCGCCTGGTTGTCTACCGCCAGCATACCGAGGGAACGCACAAACTTCTGCGTCAGCATGCCGGTCTCGTTGCTGGCCGCCGAGGCGCACAGCATCCCGGTGGTAAGCCAGCGGTTTACCGTGACGCCATGCTCGTTTTTCTCCATAAAGTTGGCGTCGCGGTCGGCTTTCATCAGCCTGGCGATACGCTCAAACGCCTCATCCCAGGAGATGCGCTGCCATTTATCCGCACCCGGCGCGCGGTATTGCGGGTAGCGCAGGCGGTTATCGCTGTGGACGTAGTCCAGCAGCCCGGCCCCTTTCGGGCACAGCGCGCCGCGGCTTACCGGATGATCCGGGTCCCCCTCGATGTGATAAAGCGCTTCTTTCGCGTTCTTCGCGCCGTCGCCCAGGCTATACATTAATAGCCCGCAGCCTACGGAGCAGTATGTGCAGGTGTTGCGGATCTCTTTAGCGCGCAGCAGCTTGTAATTACGCGCCTGAGCCAGAGCCATTTTGGGCGCAAACCCCAAAGCAGCGGCTGTTGTTCCGGCCATACCGCCTGCGCAGATTTTAAAAAACTTTCTGCGGCTGACGTCCATTGTTCCCCTCCATGCGGGATGTTTATTCATCGCGGAGGGCAAAACTAACAGCAATATCCCTGTTTTATTTGCGTCAAATCAATGTCGAAAACTGACGCCCCCTTAATAGTCAGCGGCGCCAATTTTTATTACTCCGATAGTATTAAGCATGGCGGAAAATATCCCCCCGGCGGGCGTAAAAAGTGTTATAAAACCCGACTGCGTTTGAACCAACATCAGGTTAAATATGGAGAAAAAGAGAGCCACGCTCATTGGATTGGCCGCTATCGTACTCTGGAGCACCATGGTCGGGCTGATTCGTGGCGTCAGCGAAGGCCTTGGCCCGGTGGGCGGCGCGGCGATGCTCTACAGCCTGAGCGGCATGTTGCTGATCTTTACCGTCGGCTTCCCACAAATACGCCAGATCCCCCGCCCCTATTTACTGGCGGGGAGCCTGTTGTTCGTCAGCTATGAAATTTGCCTGGCGCTGTCGGTTGGCTTAGCTGGTACCCGCCAGCAGGCTATTGAAGTGGGGATGGTCAATTATCTGTGGCCCAGCCTGACGATTTTATTCGCCATTCTGTTTAACGGCCAAAAAAGCAGCTGGCTGGTTATCCCCGGTTTATTCCTCGCTATATTTGGCGTCACCTGGGTATTAGGCGGTGAGCATGGTCTGAATATAGACGAAATTATCAGCAACGTGGTCTCCAGCCCGCTGAGCTATATTTTGGCGTTTATCGGCGCATTTATCTGGGCGGCCTACTGCACGGTCACCGCGAAATACGCCAAAGGCAAAAACGGAATTACCTTGTTTGTTCTGCTCACCGCCCTGACCCTGTGGCTGAAATTCCTGTTCAGCGAGCAGCCGCCGATGGTCTTTAGCTGGCCGGTGACGATCAAGCTGATCGCGCTGTCCGTCGCCCTGGGGTTTGGCTACGCGGCGTGGAACGTCGGGATCCTGCACGGCAACGTCAGCCTGCTGGCCGCCGCCTCTTACTTTACCCCGGTGCTCTCATCGGCGCTGGCGGCGGTACTGCTCAGCGCCGCGCTGTCGTGGTCGTTCTGGCAGGGCGCCGGGATGGTATGTATCGGCTCCCTGCTCTGCTGGCAGGCGACCCGGCGCTAACCGAGGTCGCCCCCGGCGACGGGCAACGTCACGCCGGTAATATAGCTGGCCTCATCGCTGGCGAGAAACAGGATGGCATTGGCCTGTTCCGCCAGCGTACCGTAGCGATGCATCAGGCTGCTCGCCACCGTCTGATCCACCACCTGCTGATACCACTTCTGCTCTTGCGCCGTCGGCTGCTCTTCATTACGCGGCGTCAGGCGCGCAGGCGCCTCGGTTCCCCCCGGCGCCACGGCATTAATACGGATCCCGTTTGCGCTATATTCCAGGGCCAGCGAACGGGTCAGCGCGTTAACGCCGCCTTTCGCTGCGGAATAAGGTACCCGGTTCACTCCCGCCGTCGCCACGGACGAAATATTGACGATGCTTCCCTTTCCCTGCCTGAGCATCCACGGTAGCGCAGCCCGACAGCCCCACAGGGTCGGGAACAGCGAGCGGCGAATCTCCTTCTCAATCTGCTGCGGCTGATATTCGGCAAACGGCCGCGCCCAGATGGTGCCGCCGACGTTGTTAATCAGCACGTCAAGGCGACCAAAATGAGCCACCCCTTCGGCAAACGCCCGCTCGGTGCTTTCCCATTGCTCAAGATCGGTCTCCAGCGCCAGCGCTTCGCTGCCGGAGTCGTTCAGCGCCGCCGCCAGTTCGTGAACATAACGAGAACGGTCAATCAACAGCAGTCGGGCGCCCTCACGCGCCGCCTGCTCAGCCGTCTGTCGGCCTATCCCCTGCGCGGCGCCGGTAATGGTCACGACTTTATTGCTAAATCGCATCGTTGCTCCTTATGCCGCCGCGCTCTGGCTGGCGATAAATTTTTCATACCAGAAACCCGCCGGCGAAACGCCTCTCTCGCGCAGCGCCGTGGCTACCGCATTGACCATCGGCGGCGGCCCGCACAGATAGATATCCACATCGCCATCGTTGAGTATCGCGTCATCGAGATGTTCGGTCACAAAACCGCGCTGCGGGCATCCGCTTTGCGCGTCGGCAACCACCGGCAGCCAGCGATAGGCCGGAAGCTGGCCGGTAAATGCTTCGAGCACATCAGTTTTCACCAGGTCGCAGTCGCGGGTCACGCCATAGAGCAAGGTGACGGGCCGGGTGCTGCGCTGCATAACCAGCGTTTGCAGCATCGAGAGCAGCGGCGCTAAGCCGGTGCCCCCCGCGAGCAGCAACAGTGGACGCTCGCCGCCGCGCAGATAAAAGCTGCCCATCGGACCGCTTAGCGTCAGACGATCGCCGGGGCTAGCCCGCTGCGTCAGCCACTGACTCATCAAGCCGCCGGGCACGTTACGGATCAGAAAGCTCCCCTCACGCGAGCCCGGTAGAGAGCTAAACGAATAGGCGCGCGCCTGCGGCGTTCCTGGCACCTCAATATTGATGTACTGGCCCGGCAGAAAATCCAGCGGTTCATCCAGCACAACGACCAGCTCAATGGCGGTATCCGACAGTAGATTTACCTGTTTTACCGCTGCGCCCAGGCTTGCCAGCGCGGTTTTGCACTGGGCCGCCGCGGCCGGAACATCAATGACGCAATCGCTGGTTGGCACCATCTGACAGGTCAGCACCTGACGCTCTGCGGCTTCGTCCTCGCTGAGCGCCTCTTCAAGAAAATCGTCGCCCAAACCATATTCGCCGCTGACGCAGCGGCACTTGCAGGTGCCGCAGACGCCGTCCGAGCAATCCATCGGCAGATTCACCTGCTGACGATAGGCGGCATCCAGCACTTTTTCCCCGGCATGGCATTGAATAAAGCGGGTGATGCCGTCTTCAAAATTGAGAGCAATATTAAAGGTCATAAACGCCTCTTAAATGTGGTAAACGTCAATCACCTGACGGATGTAATCGTTATTCAGCCGCACGGTTTTACGGATAATCTGCGGTTTGCCGGCACTTTCAATCAGCGTGCAGCAGGTAGAGCCAAACCAGGTATCCGTCTGCTGATAGCGATGACAGTAGGTGACCCAGTTGTAGCGCACCTCCATCCCCTGTTCGGTTTCGCCAAGCCGCTCAACGTTGCCGATCATGTGGGTGGTTCGCGGTTCCGGCGTGCTGGCCCCGGAGCGTTCCGTTTTGATGCGGTATACCCGGTCTTCGAGGCCATCGCGGTTCGGGTAGTAAATCAGCGAAATTTCGCGCTGCGGATCGCGGGTAAGCTGGTCGTCATCGCCCCAGGCGGGCATCCAGTACACCACCTGCGGGCTGTAGCAGTTCAGCCATTCATCCCACTGGCGATCGTCCAGCAGACGGGCTTCGTAATAAAGAAACTGGCGAACCTGTTCGAGAGTCAGCATCAGGCCACCTCCACGCGTTGAGTGATCGACTGGTCGTAGCGCTGCCGCTCTGTTTCCAGCGCCGCCAGCATCACGTTTTGCCAGTGATGATGATGGGCGATATACAGCGCTTCATCTTCCGATTTCACTCCGCTTAGCTGCGGGCTAAAGCCCGCCTGCAAGGCGTGATCGTCAGGGCCGTCGACCCAGTGCAGCGCCCCGCGGCTGAGGTCGCTCCATGCCAGATTCTCGCCGAGATAACCGCGCTGACAGGCGCTGAACTCTTCCAGATCGTCAGGCGTCCCCATGCCGCTAACGTTGAAGAAATCCTCATACTGGCGGATACGCAGCGCTCGCGCCTGGTCAGATTCACCTTTCGGGGCGAAGCACCAGATGGTGACTTCGGTTTTATCCACCGCAATGGGGCGGATCACGCGGATCTGCGTCGAAAACTGATCCATCAGGTAGACGTTCGGATAGAGGCACAGGTTGCGCGTTTCGTTGACCATCCGATCGGCGCGAGACTCGCCGAACTCAGCCTGCAGACGTTCGCGATGTTCATAGACCGGGCGCACTTCCGGATTAAGCGCCCGGGTCCAGAGCAGCATATGCCCATTCTCAAAGCCGTATCCGCCGCCGACGCTTTTCGACCAGCCGTTTGCGTCTACCGCGTGCGTTCCTTCCGCTTCGTAGTTGCGGCGCGACATGGTGGAAGCGTAGTTCCAGTGCACCACGCTGACGTGATAGCCGTCAGCGCCGTTTTCCGCCCCCAGCTTCCAGTTGCCTTCGTAAACATAGCTTGAAGAGCCGTTAAGAACCTCCAGCCCTTGCGGCGCCTGGTCGACGATCAGATCGATAATTTTGCGGGTTTCGCCGAGGTACTCCTCCAACGGCTGCACATCAGCATTCAGGCTACCGAACAGAAACCCGCGATACGATTGAAACTTTGGCAGCTTTGTTAAATCATGAGAGCCTTCCTGTTTGAAGCTGTCCGGGTAACCACCGGTGCTTTCATCTTTGGCTTTTAATAGCTTGCCGTTATTGCTGAACGTCCAGCCGTGAAACGGGCAGGTCAATGAATTTTTATTACCGGTTTTGCGCCGACATAACATCGCTCCGCGATGGGCGCAGCTGTTAATTAGCGCATGTAGCTCATTCTTTTTATCGCGGGTTATTATCACCGGCTGGCGCCCAAGGGTCAGAGTGTAATAATCTCCTGGCTGCGCAATCTGGCTCTCATGGGCAAGGAACAGCCAATTGCCTTCGAAGATATGCTTCATTTCAAAATCAAATAACTGCGGGTCGGTAAATATTGAGCGATGGCAGCGATAAATATGTTTTTCACGATCAACAATTAATGCATTGCTGATTTTATCTTTTAATCTGGCGAACGTTTTTTGCATGAGTCGGCCCCTCCTGCATAATTCAGGAATAGAAAAAAGAGAACTCGTAATTTCGTTTTATTCTCCGGCCGCGATATGGCCGGAGAATAGCATTAACGCAGCTTTTTATTCCTGTGCGCGCAGGCGCGTACCGCGCTGTTCTTCATCGGCGTTAAGCGCTTTACACAGGGTAAAATCAAAGCGTACTTCAGTATGTTCCCCATCCAGTTCGCGCTGCTGAATAAGCTCGCGGTCGCTTACTTTTACCGGGTCGGCAATCAGGCCATCGCGGGTAGCGAACGCGAAATCATCCCATAGATATTTGTCACCGTTGAGATTAATCTGGCTGGTCAAATGTTTATAACCTGGCGCAGAGACGAAGAAGTGGATATGCGCAGGACGATTACCGTGGCGCCCCAGTTGGTTAAGCAGCTTTTGCGTCGGTCCATCCGGCGGGCAGCCGTAGCCGGAAGGCATTATGCTGCGCACGCTGTAGCGGCCATCGGCGCCGGTACGGATACGGCGACGCAGGTTGTATTCACTCTGGCTTTTATCAAAGAAAGAGTAGTTCCCAAGGGTGTTGGCGTGCCAGATATCAACGATAGCGTTGGCAACCGGGCGGCCCTGAGTGTCGTTGACCTGGCCGTAAAGCCACATCACTTCCCCCGCATCTTTACCATCATCCATACGGGTATGTCCGTCGGCCAGCGGCGCGTTCGCCACGTACAGCGGGCCTTCAATGGTGCGAGGGGTGCCGGTTTCCCGCTGCTCCGCGGCGTCGATAGCGTCCTGGCGCAGGTCGAGAAAGTGTTCCAGCCCGAGGCCTGCCGCCAGCAGCGCCGCTTCCTGGCGCCCGCCTAATTCATGCAGATAATTCACCGCATGCCAGAACTCCTCTTCAGTGATGTTATAGTCATCAATCAGCGTACAGATGTTTTCCAGCAGGCGGTGAATAATCATTTTAAAACGTTCGTCGCCGCCGCTAATATTTAAGCCCGCGCTTTCGCGCAATAAATGTTGCACAGCATCTGGTTGTACGAATGCATTACTCATAATTAGTCTCACTTATCATTGTAGGATATTCGCCGAATTTCTTCGGCGCGAGGTTAGTGATTATTATTTATTAACGGTCGTCTTCGCGAATCGAGGAGGGATGACGACAGAGCGCCTCCACGCGAATTTGCATAAAGGGATATAGTGGTAAAGCCATTAAGATTTGATGCAATTCCTCAGCATCTTTCACATCAAAAATACTGACATTGGCGTAAAGACCGGCGACGCGCCAAATATGCCGCCACTTACCTTCACGCTGCAGCTGCTGTGAATAATTTTTTTCTCGCAGCTTAATTTCCTCTATTTCGTCAGCAGGAAATCCCAGCGGAATATTCACGGTCATATCGACTTTAAATAGCATACTAATCCTCCTTTATCCTTTGCGGCTATAGAAGCGCAGCTTGTCTTCATCCAGTTCAACGCCAAGACCGGGCGTTTGCGGCAGCGTCACCTCGCCCTCGGCAAAGGTGAGCGGGGCGCTGACAATATCGTCCTTCAGCAACAGCGGGCCAAACATCTCGCTGCCCCACTGCAGGGGGAGCGTAGACCAGGCGTGCAGAGAGGCCAGGGTGCCAACGGTTCCCTCAAGCATCGTGCCGCCGTAAAGCCCAATTCCCGCTGCTTGCGCAACTTTCGCCAGCGCCAGTACGCTATTGGGCCCCCCCGCTTTGGCAATCTTCAGCGCATAGGCGCCGCTAAACCCCTGCTGCGCCAGGCGATATCCATCGTAGTGGGTCGCCACCGCTTCATCGGCCAGAATGGCCGTGTCGATATGATGACTGAGGCGCACCAGCGCAGCGTTATCCTGAGCGCCGACCGGCTGTTCAATCAAATCCACGCCCATCGCCGCCAGCTCGCGGCAGCCTTTTGCCGCTACGGTGGCGTCCCACGCCTGATTCACGTCGACGCGGATGCTGGCCCGGTCGCCCAGCGCTTCAACAATCGCGCGCGTGTGGCGCAGGTCGGTCTCCAGCGCCCGGGCGCCGATTTTCAGCTTAAACGCCTGATGGCGGCGCTCCGCAAGAAGCTTTTCGCCCTCGGCAATATCTTTCTCGGTGTCGCCGCTGGCCAGCGTCCAGAGAACCGGCAGCGAGGTCGTCAGCGCCCCGCCAAGCAGCGCCGAAACCGGCAGACCGAGCGCTTTACCCTGCGCATCCAGCAACGCGGTTTCAATCGCCGATTTGGCGAAGGTATTGCCTTTAACCGCGCCGTCCATACGGCTGGTCAGGGCATTTAAATTATCGGCCGCCTGACCTTTCAGCAACGGCGTCAGGTAGTGGTTTATCGCCGATACGATGGCTTCCGGGCTCTCCACGCCGTAGCTGAGTCCGCCGATGGTGGTCGCTTCGCCAATCCCGCAAATGCCATCCGAGCGGGTAACCCGGATTATCGCCAGCGTCTGACAGCCCATCGTGGTCATGGAGAGTTTATGCGGCCGAATGGTCGGGATATCTACCAGCCAGCTTTCAATACGTTCAATGGTCGCGGTCATCTTTTTTTCCTGGTGATGAAATACATAACTTTTCCTACCCCGGTTCATAACGTGGGGTAACGATGCTGATGACAATAGGACTGCGCAATGGAGAGGGTCAACGGCGATAATCGAAATGTTGTGCGATTATCGACGCAGTTGTTAAGTTGAGGTTAATAATGTGATCGGCGTGGTAAAACCAGCACCAGGAATCCCCGCGTTTTTTACCCGCGATATAGTGATGCTCCGTGAGCCTATATCTTCAACAATCGAGGGGGTTATATGAGCGAAAAACAACCTGGCACACTCAGCGCCCGCCAGGCTGAACACGACCCTAACTTTATGTTATCCCTGGCGCGCGGTCTGGAGGTGCTGAACGCGTTTAGCCCCCAGCGGCAGCGCCTGACCATCTCCCAGCTTAGCCAGAAAACGCAGATCTCACGCGCGGCAGTGCGCCGCTGTCTGTATACCCTTGCCGCGCTGGGGATGGTGCACAGTCCGGATGGCCGCAGCTATGAACTGCTGCCTCGCGTACTGGCGGTGGGCCACGCTTATCTGGCCGGAACGCCCCTGGCTAAAGTCGCGCAGAGCGCGCTGGATACGCTGGGTAAAAACCTGGGAGAGTCCTGTTCCGCCGCCACGCTGGACGGCGATAACGTTCTGTATATCGCCCGCACGGCGGTGAATAATTTGCTCAGCGTGGATATCGGCCGCGGCAGCCGCCTGCCGGCATGGGCGACTTCCATGGGACGAGTCCTGCTGAGCGCATTGCCAGAAGAGCAGCTAGAGGTGACACTGTCACGGGCAAATTTAATCCGCTATACCCCGCATACCCTCTGCGATATACCGGGATTACGCGAAGAGATTGCCAGAGTGCGCATGCAAGGCTACGCGCTCGCCGATCGGCAAATTGAGGTGGGATTGTGTTCGCTGGCGGTACCGCTGCTTTCCCGCAGCGGCCAGGTGGTAGCGGCGCTTAACGTTGGCGTTCCCGCAGGCAGCACCAACGCCGCGGCGTTGAAAGAGAAAGCCCTGGCCCCGTTACGGCGGGCGGCGATGGCGCTTTCTCTTCAGCTATAAAGGATTAATTGAGTTCAGGCGCTTTTGCCAGGCTTCGCCAGATCCCCGCCGCCAGCAGCAGAAGCAGGACGCCAGCCGTCGCCAGCACGGTACTGTGCGAGTGAATAAACGCCGCCTTCGCCGCCTCAAGCAGGCTTTGCGCCGGAATGGCGGGCAGCGACTGCGCCAGCTTAATCGCCTCGCTGATGGAGGAGGACGCCTGCTCCGCCGCCGCGCCCTCGATCCCCTGCGGCAGGACGATTGACGAGGTGTAGCTGCGGGTCAGGATCAGGCCAAACAGAGCGATGCCCAGGCCCGCGCCCAGTTCATAGGCCATGGTCTCGATGGCCCCCGCCGCCGCCGCTTTCTCCTTCGGCGCAGCGGCCATGATCGCCGAGCTGGAGGCCAGCAGCGCGCTGGCGACGCTGAAGCCCAGCAGCGTCATCAGCCCCCATGCCTGCCACTGCTGCGTGCTGAAATCGGTCATCGACAGGCCGAGGAAGCTCAGCGCGCTCAGCAGCATTCCGCCGGTGGCGACCTCGCGCAGCCCCAGACGCGACACCAGCATGCCGGCGATCGGTCCGCTGAAACCGCTCGCCACCATCACCGGCAGCATAAACAGCCCGGCTTCAAAAGGCGTTTTGCTATGCACAAACTGCAGCTCCTGCGCCATCAGCAGCTCAAACCCCACCAGCGTAATCAGCGCGGTCATCGCCATCATCACCCCGCTTAAAATAATGCGATGGGTAAACAGACGCATATCGACCATCGGCCGCGTTGCCGAGAGCTGTTTGCGCACGAACCACAACAGCATCGCGGCGCCCGATACCGCCACCAGCCCGGTTAACCACAGCGCCATTTGCCCTTTGAGCGCCGTCTTGGCGCTAAACACCAGCATCAGGATGGCGGCGATGAGGATCAGCGCCTGGAAAAAATTGAGCGGCTGCTCGCGCCGCGCGGGCTGGCGCGGCACCACTTTGGCGTTAATCGCCATCACCAACAGCACGATCGGCACGTTGATCAGGAATACCGACCCCCAGTAAAAGTGCTCCAGCAGCATGCCGCCAATCAGCGGGCCAAACGCCGCGCCGCCGGAACCGACTGCCGCCCATAGACCCAGCGCCATATTGCGCTGTTGCGCTTGCGAAAAGGTGCTGCGGATACCGGCAAGGGTCGCCGGGACGATCATCGCCGCCCCCACCGCCAGCAGCGCGCGGGAGGCAATCAGCGTCTCCGCGGTTGGGGAAAACGCCGCCGCCAGCGACGCCGAGCCAAAAATACCGCTGCCGAGCAGAAGCAGCCGTTTAAAGCCGATTTTATCGCCCAGTGCGCCCATAGGCAGCACCATGCCTGCCATGACCAGCGAATAAATATCAATAATCCACAGTAGCTCGTTGCCGCTGGTGCCCAGCGCTACGCTTAGCGTGGGCGCGGCCACGTGGAGAACGGTGGCGTCAATCGCCACCGGAATATAAACCAGCAAAATCGCCATCAGCGTCAACCATTGCCGAGACATACTACCTTTCCTCAAAGTTAAATATTGGACAGCTGTCCAGGAAAGCGATCCTGCCGGAATGTTGAACGAGTGTCCAACTTTTTGTTACTATCGGCAAAAAAACCGGGGTCACAAACGTTATGAGCTACTTAAATCGCGATGCGCGTCGGGAAGTTATTGTACAGGCGGCCATGCGCGTGGCGCTTCAGGGCGGGTTTAGCGCCATGACCGTTCGCAATATCGCCGCCGAAGCCGGCGTTTCCGCCGGCCAGCTGCACCACCATTTCACCTCCGCGGGCGAGTTAAAGGCCCATACCTTCGTGCGCCTGATCCGCGAAATGATGGATATGCCGCTGGTCGCCGACGATGCCACATGGCGCGAACGCCTGTTTTCCATGGTGGGCAGCGATGACGGCAGACTGGAGCCCTACATTCGTTTATGGCGCGAAGCGCAGCTGCTGGCCGATAGCGACGCTGACATTAAAGGCGCGTATCTGCTGACGATGAGCATGTGGCATGAAGAGACGCTGAAGATAATCCAGCGCGGGACCGAAGCGGGTGAGTTCAGGCCAAATGATCCCGCGGAAAGTATCGCCTGGCGGCTGATTGCCCTCGTCTGCGGTCTGGATGGTATTTACGCCCTGGGAATGAAGGAAATTGATGATGCCGCCTTTAACCAACATATCAATCATTATATTTCGCTGGAATTATTTTAATTCGGGTTACACTTTGTAACAAATAATCCCCACCTATTATTCGCGCTTCTCTTTTAGACGCGTTTTTCTTATCTATTCTTCATTCATTACAACAGATACATCACCCATCCCCTGGTTTTATTCCTTTTATTAATTTGCTGTTTTACAAGTTTATTCTTTTTGACTGACGACTGTTCATTCGAGGGCAATATGCAGAGCAAAAATGAGAAAAAGAATCATTATCTTTTAAAAGAGTGGAAACCAGAAAACGCGGCGTTTTGGGAGAATAAGGGAAAGAAAATAGCCCGCAGAAATCTTTGCATTTCCGTAACTTGTCTGCTACTCGCTTTTTGCGTCTGGATGCTATTTAGCGCCGTTGCCGTCAATCTCAATAAGGTTGGCTTTAATTTTACCACCGATCAGCTCTTTTTATTAACCGCCCTGCCTTCGCTCTCTGGCGCAATATTACGCGTGCCCTACTCCTTTATGGTACCTATATTTGGCGGGCGTTACTGGACGGTATTAAGCACGATTATTCTGGTCGCGCCCTGCATCTGGCTGGGCATAGCTATACAGAACACCGCTACTCCTTTTTGGGTATTTATTACGATTGCTTTACTCTGCGGTTTTGCCGGGGCGAACTTTGCGTCCAGCATGGGAAATATCAGTTTTTTCTTTCCTAAAGCGAAACAGGGCAGCGCCCTGGGCATCAACGGCGGCCTCGGTAATCTCGGCGTCAGCGTGATGCAGATGATCGCCCCGGCGGCGATTTTTGTGCCCATTTTCGCCTTTCTTGGCGTACACGGCGTGCCTCAGGAAGATGGTTCAATCCTCGCGCTAAGCAACGCCGCCCTCGTCTGGGTACCGCTGCTGGTGATAGCCACCATCGCCGCATGGGTAGGCATGAACGATATCGCCAGCTCGAAGGCATCCATTCGCGATCAGCTCCCGGTGCTGAAACGCCCGCATATGTGGCTGCTGAGCCTGCTCTATCTGGCCACCTTCGGCTCGTTTATTGGTTTTTCCGCGGGTTTTGCCATGCTGGCGAAAACCCAGTTTCCCGACGTTAACATCCTTAAGCTGGCCTTCTTCGGGCCGTTTATCGGCGCGCTGGCGCGATCGTTTGGCGGCATAATCTCCGACCGCCTCGGCGGCGTGCGGGTAACGCTGGTCAATTTTGTGCTGATGGCGCTGTTTACCGGCCTGCTGTTTCTTACCCTACCCGGCACCGGATCAGGCAGCTTTCTCGCCTTTTACGTCGTGTTTATGGGCCTGTTTCTGACCGCCGGTCTCGGCAGCGGTTCCACCTTCCAGATGATCGCCGTGATCTTCCGCCAAATCACCATCGACAGCGTGAAGAAACGCGGCGGCAGCGATGAGCAGGCCCAGCACGAAGCGGTGACCGATACCGCGGCGGCGCTCGGCTTTATCTCCGCCATCGGCGCGATTGGCGGCTTCTTTATCCCGAAAGCCTTCGGTACCTCGTTGGCGATGACCGGCTCTCCGGTCGGGGCGATGAAGGTCTTCTTTGTGTTCTACGTGGTCTGCGTGCTGGTGACCTGGCTGGTCTACGGCCGGCGCAAACCGGCAAAAAAATAACGACATCTTTTTTAGCGGATGGCGGCTGACGCCTTATCCGGCAAACGGGATCGTAAGGTCTTGTCAGGCCGGACATTATCGAAGCAGGAGAAATGTCATGAGTAAACTACTGGATCGCTTTCGCTACTTTAAGCAGAAAGGCGAGAGCTTTGCCAACGGTCACGGCCAGGTGTACAACACCAACCGCGACTGGGAGGACAGCTACCGTCAGCGCTGGCAGTTCGACAAAATCGTCCGCTCAACGCACGGCGTGAACTGTACGGGCTCCTGTAGCTGGAAAATTTACGTCAAAAACGGGCTGGTGACCTGGGAAACCCAGCAAACCGACTATCCCCGCACCCGTCCTGACCTGCCGAACCACGAGCCCCGCGGCTGCCCCCGCGGCGCAAGCTACTCCTGGTACCTGTATAGCGCCAACCGCCTGAAGTATCCGCTGGCGCGTAAGCGGCTGATTGCGCTGTGGCGCGAAGCGCTGGCCCAGCATCCGGATCCGGTAGAGGCGTGGGACAGCATCATGCGCGACCCGGTAAAAACCCTTAGCTACAAGCAGGTTCGCGGCAAAGGCGGGTTTATCCGTTCAAGCTGGAAGGAGCTGAACCAGCTGATCGCCGCCGCCAACGTCTGGACCATCAAAAACTACGGCCCGGACCGGGTGGCGGGCTTTTCGCCGATCCCGGCGATGTCGATGGTCTCTTACGCCGCCGGTACCCGCTATCTGTCGCTGCTCGGCGGCACCTGCCTGAGCTTCTACGACTGGTACTGCGACCTTCCCCCCGCCTCGCCGATGACCTGGGGCGAACAGACCGACGTTCCCGAATCCGCCGACTGGTACAACTCCAGCTATATCATCGCCTGGGGCTCCAACGTCCCGCAGACCCGGACGCCGGACGCCCACTTTTTTACCGAAGTGCGCTACAAGGGCACCAAAACCATCGCGATAACCCCGGACTTTTCGGAAGTCGCCAAGCTCAGCGACCAGTGGCTGGCGCCGAAACAGGGTACCGACAGCGCGCTGGCCATGGCGATGGGCCAGGTGATCCTTAAAACCTTTCACCTCGATAACCCCAGCGATTATTTTCTCAACTACTGCCGCACCTACACCGATATGCCGATGCTGGTGATGCTTGAACGCCGCGAGGAGGGTTTCTACGTTCCCGGCCGCATGTTGCGCGCCGCCGATCTGGTTGACGATTTGGGCGAAAGCAACAACCCGGAGTGGAAAACCGTCGCTTACAGCAGCACAGGCAATCTGGTTGCCCCTAACGGCTCAATTGGCTTCCGCTGGGGAGAGAAAGGCAAATGGAACCTCGAACAGCAGGCCGCCGGGCAAGCGATTGAACTCTCGCTGTCGCTGCTGGATAGCCGTGATGACGTGGTAACGGTGGGTTTCCCCTACTTCGGCGGCAACGAAAACCCGCACTTTCGTAGCGTTAAGCAGGAGCCGGTAACCCTGCATCAGCTGCCGGTTAAACAGCTGCCGCTGGCCAACGGCGAAACCGGCCTGGTGGTCAGCGTCTATGATCTGATCCTCGCCAACTACGGGCTCGATCGCGGTTTAGACGATCCCAACGCCGCGCAGGACTTCGGCGAGATGAAAGCTTATACCCCGGCGTGGGCCGAACAGATAACCGGCGTCCCGCGCCAGCACATCGAGCAGATCGCCCGTGAATTTGCCGATACCGCGCACAAAACCCACGGGCGGTCGATGATTATCCTCGGCGCCGGCGTCAACCACTGGTACCACATGGATATGAACTACCGGGGGATGATCAACATGCTGGTATTCTGCGGCTGCGTCGGCCAGAGCGGCGGCGGCTGGTCGCACTACGTTGGCCAGGAGAAGCTGCGCCCGCAAACCGGCTGGCTGCCGCTGGCGTTCGCCCTTGACTGGAACCGCCCGCCGCGCCAGATGAACAGCACCTCTTTTTTCTACAATCACGCCAGCCAGTGGCGCTATGAGAAGCTGACTGCCCAGGAGCTGCTGTCGCCGCTGGCCGACGCCAGCCAATTCAGCGGCAGCCTTATCGACTTTAACGTCCGTGCCGAACGCATGGGCTGGCTGCCCTCCGCGCCGCAGCTGGGCGTCAACCCGCTGACTATCAAGGAACAGGCCGCCGCTGCGGGTCTTTCCCCTGCCGACTACACCGCCCAGGCGCTGAAGTCCGGCGAGATCCGCTTCGCCTGCGAACAGCCGGATAACGGCAAAAACCATCCGCGTAATCTGTTTATCTGGCGCTCTAACCTGCTGGGCTCTTCCGGCAAGGGCCACGAGTATATGCTCAAATATCTACTGGGTACCGACAGCGGTATTCAGGGCGATGAGCTGGGCGCCAGCGATAACGTGAAGCCCGAAGAGGTGGAGTGGCAGACCGCGGCCATCGAAGGCAAGCTCGACCTGCTGGTGACCCTCGATTTCCGCATGTCCAGCACCTGCCTGTTCTCCGATATCGTTCTGCCGACCGCCACCTGGTATGAAAAAGACGATATGAACACCTCGGATATGCATCCGTTTATCCACCCGCTGTCGGCCGCGGTAGATCCGGCCTGGGAATCACGAAGCGACTGGGAAATCTACAAAGATATCGCCAAAACCTTCTCCGAGGTCTGCGTCGGCCACCTCGATAAAGAGACCGACGTGGTGCTGGTGCCGCTGCAGCACGACTCCCCGGCGGAGCTGTCGCAGCCCTTCGAGGTGCTGGACTGGCGGAAAGGCGAATGCGAGCTGACGCCGGGTAAAACCGCGCCGTCGATCGCCGTGGTTGAGCGTGATTACCCGGCGACTTACGAGCGCTTCACCTCCCTTGGCCCGCTGCTCGACAAGCTGGGCAACGGCGGCAAAGGCATTACGTGGAACACCCAGAGCGAAGTCGATTTCCTCGGCAAGCTGAACTACGTCAAGCTGGACGGCCCGGCGAAAGGCCGCCCGCGCATCGACAGCGCCATCGACGCCTCGGAAGTGATCCTCGCCCTGGCCCCCGAAACCAACGGCCAGGTGGCGGTAAAAGCCTGGCAGGCCCTCGGCGAATTTACCGGCCGCGAGCACACTCATCTGGCGCTGAACAAAGAAGATGAGAAGATTCGCTTCCGTGATATCCAGGCCCAGCCGCGCAAAATCATCTCCAGCCCGACCTGGTCAGGACTTGAGAGCGAGCATGTTTCGTACAACGCCGGCTATACTAATGTCCACGAGCTGATCCCCTGGCGCACCCTTTCCGGCCGCCAGCAGCTGTATCAGGATCATCCCTGGATGCGCGCCTTTGGCGAAAGCCTGGTGGTTTATCGTCCGCCGATTGACACCCGCAGCGTCAGCCAGATGAAAGCGATCCCGCCCAATGGCTTCCCGGAAAAAGCGCTCAACTTCCTGACGCCGCACCAGAAATGGGGCATCCACTCCACCTACAGCGAAAACCTGCTGATGCTGACTCTGTCGCGCGGCGGGCCGATCGTGTGGATCAGCGAAACCGACGCCCGCGAGCTGGGTATCGAAGATAACGACTGGATCGAGGCCTTCAACGCCAACGGCGCGCTCACCGCCCGCGCGGTGGTCAGCCAGCGCATACCTCCGGGCATGACCATGATGTACCACGCCCAGGAACGCCTGATGAATATTCCGGGCTCGGAAGTCACCGGCCGGCGCGGCGGGATCCATAACTCGGTGACCCGCGTGTGCCCGAAACCAACCCATATGATCGGCGGCTACGCCCAGTTGGCTTACGGTTTCAACTATTACGGCACCGTCGGCTCCAACCGCGATGAGTTCATCATGATCCGCAAAATGAAAAATATTGACTGGCTGGATGACGAAGGTCGCGATGGGGTACAGGAGGCGAAAAAATGAAAATACGCTCACAGGTCGGCATGGTTCTCAATCTTGATAAATGCATCGGCTGCCACACCTGTTCCGTCACCTGTAAAAACGTCTGGACCGGACGCGAAGGGATGGAATACGCCTGGTTTAACAACGTCGAAACCAAACCGGGCATCGGTTATCCGAAAAACTGGGAAGACCAGGAGGTATGGGAAGGCGGCTGGGTGCGCGACGTTAATGGCAAAATACGCCCGCGTCTGGGCGGCAAAATGGGCGTCATCACCAAGATCTTCGCCAATCCGGTGATACCGCAGATTGACGACTACTATGAGCCGTTTACCTTTGATTACCAGCATCTGCACAACGCACCGGAGGGCAAACATCTGCCTACCGCCCGCCCGCGCTCGCTTATCGACGGTAAACGGATGGATAAAATCATTTGGGGGCCCAACTGGGAAGAGCTGCTCGGCGGCGAATTTGAAAAGCGCGCCCGCGACCGTAACTTCGACAAGATTCAGAAGGAGATGTACGGCCAGTTTGAAAACACCTTCATGATGTATCTGCCGCGCCTGTGCGAGCACTGCCTGAATCCGAGCTGCGTCGCCACCTGCCCGAGCGGCGCCATCTACAAGCGTGAAGAAGACGGCATCGTGCTGATCGACCAGGACAAATGCCGCGGCTGGCGTCTGTGCATCAGCGGCTGCCCGTACAAAAAAATCTACTTCAACTGGAAGAGCGGCAAATCGGAGAAGTGCATCTTCTGCTACCCGCGTATCGAGTCCGGACAGCCCACCGTCTGCTCGGAAACCTGCGTCGGACGTATTCGCTATCTCGGGGTGCTGTTGTACGACGCCGACCGTATTGAAGAAGCCGCCAGCACCGAGCGCGAGATCGATCTCTACGAGCGGCAGTGCGAGGTGTTCCTCGACCCCCACGACCCGGCGGTGATTGAAGAAGCGCTGAAACAGGGGATTCCGCACAACGTGATTGATGCCGCCCAGCGCTCGCCGGTGTACAAAATGGCGATGGACTGGAAGCTGGCCCTGCCGCTGCATCCGGAATATCGCACCCTGCCAATGGTCTGGTACGTGCCGCCGCTGTCGCCGATTCAGTCCTACGCCGACGCCGGCGGTCTGCCGAAAAGCGACGGCGTGCTTCCGGCCATCGAAAGCCTGCGTATTCCGGTGCAGTATCTCGCCAATATGCTCAGCGCGGGCGATACCGGCCCGGTGCTGCGCGCGCTGAAGCGCATGATGGCGATGCGTCATTACATGCGCTCGCAAACGGTGGAAGGCGTCACCGATACCCGCGCCATCGAGGAGGTGGGCTTAAGCGTTGAGCAGGTCGAGGAGATGTACCGCTATCTGGCGATCGCCAACTACGAGGACCGCTTCGTGATCCCGACCAGCCACCGCGAAATGGCGCGCGACGCTTTCCCCGAGCGCAACGGCTGCGGCTTTACCTTTGGCGACGGCTGCCACGGCTCCGACAGCAAATTCAACCTGTTCAACAGTAGCCGTATCGATGCCATCAACATCACCGAAGTGCGCGATAAAGCGGAGGGGGAATGATGCAAATCCTCAAAGCGATCGGCCTGCTGATGGAGTACCCGGATGAGTTTCTTTGGCAGTGCAAGGAGGAGGTGCTGAGCATGGTGCGTCGCGACGCCCCCCTGCTCGACGACTTCGCCGCGGCGATGCTGAATGCCCCGCTGCTGGACAAGCAGGCCGAATGGTGCGAAGTGTTCGACCGGGGCCGCGCCACGTCGCTGCTGCTGTTTGAACATGTTCACGCCGAGTCTCGCGATCGCGGCCAGGCGATGGTCGATCTGCTCGCCCAGTATGAAAAAGCGGGCCTGGTGCTCGACTGCCGCGAACTTCCCGACCATCTGCCGCTGTATCTGGAATACCTCAGCATATTGCCGGAAGCCGAAGCCCGCGAAGGGCTGCAAAACGTCGCGCCGATTCTGGCCCTGCTGGGCGGGCGGCTCAAGCAGCGCGATACGCCGTGGTACCTGCTGTTTGACGCCCTGCTGAACCTTGCCGGAAGCCCTCTTTCAAGTGACAGTGTCACGAAGCAGGTCAAGCAAGAAACACGGGATGACACCCGGCAGGCGCTGGATGCGGTCTGGGAAGAAGAACAGGTGAAATTTATCGAAGACAACGCTACGGCCTGTGACAGCTCACCGTTACAGCAATATCAACGACGCTTTAGCCAGGACGTGGCGCCGCAGTACGTCGACGTCAGCGCGGGAGGCCCGAAATGATACAGTACCTGAACGTCTTTTTTTACGACATCTACCCCTACATCTGCGCGACGGTCTTTTTCCTCGGCAGCTGGCTGCGCTACGACTACGGTCAGTACACCTGGCGCGCCTCCTCCAGCCAGATGCTGGATAAACGCGGGATGGTAATCTGGTCGAATCTGTTCCATATCGGCATACTCGGCATTTTCTTTGGCCATCTGTTCGGCATGCTAACGCCGCACTGGATGTATGCCTGGTTTTTGCCGATTGCGGTCAAGCAGCAGATGGCGATGGTGCTCGGCGGCGTGTGCGGCGTTCTGACGCTGATTGGCGGCGCGGGGTTGCTCTGGCGCCGTCTGACCAACCAGCGCGTGCGCGCCACCTCGACGATGCCGGACATTATCATTATGAGCATTCTGCTGATTCAGTGTCTGCTCGGGCTGAGCACGATTCCTTTCTCGGCGCAGTATCCTGACGGCAGTGAAATGATGAAGCTGGTTGGCTGGGCGCAGGGCATCGTGACTTTCCGCGGCGGCTCGTCTGAAATGCTCAGCGGCGTCGCCTTTGTCTTCCGCGTGCATCTGGTGCTGGGGATGACGATTTTCCTGCTGTTCCCGTTCACCCGCCTGGTTCACGTCTGGAGCGCGCCGTTTGAATATTTCACCCGCCGCTACCAGGTGGTGCGTTCAAGACGCTGAGCAAAATCGGCAATCATCCCGGGTGACGGCGTCAACGCCTAACCCGGGCCACAGGAGCCTGTAGCCCGGCTAAGCATCGCGCAAGCCGGGTAACATCAACGTTTGACAGCCAATGGTTCTGTACGATGTTTATTTTCCGGCCTCGGGATGGGTATCAAACGCCGCCATCACCGCCGCCAGCTCCGCTTCGCTGAAGCCGTATTTGGCATCATCGACGCCGAGACCAAAACGCGTTTTCAGCGCTTCATACAGCGCCGGAACATCCGCTAAATCCAGCTTTTCGACCACATGGTTTTTATCCCAATGGGTAAAGTGGAAATTGGTCAGCGTCATCTTGCCGCCGTCCGGTAAATGGCGGCACATCAGCAGATGGTGGCGGAAGTGCGACTGCGGCCAGTGCGCCGACCAGAAGTTGCCCATCACATAGTCAGCAGCGTACTGGCGACCTAAATCAAAATGGTACATCGACTGCCAGTGGCCGTGATGGCTAAACAGCAGCGCCCACTCATCCCCTTCGTAAATCAGACGATACTCGCCGTGCGGCGTGGCTTGTTCAATATCCGCCAGCAGCTTAATCGGCGCGGTGAGGGTCTGGCCGCCGAAGCCGACGTCGGCAATCCAGCGTTCACCCTCCACGTCCACCAGCAGCAGCCGGTGGGTTCGCGGCGGCATATGCGGCGGATTGGCCAGCACCACGCGGCCCAGAAGGCTGCGCACGTTAAAACCGATCTCGCGCAGCGCCCTCTCGAGCAGGCCGTTTTGCTCAAAGCAGTAGCCGCCGCGGCGACCATGAATCAGCTTATCCTCAAGGGTACGATCGTCGAGATGAATCTCTCTGGGCAGCAGCACATCGAGATTCTCAAAGGGGATGGCGCCATTATGATGGATATGTAGTTCGCGCAGGGTGTTCAGAGATACATCCGGGGTGCCCACCCAGCCCAGGCGAGAAAAATAGGCGCTTAAAAAGGGACTCATCAATGCCTCCAGCAATCGGTGTCCGACATTTATAGCCTTTTTTTGTCGCCTGATGGCGTATTTTGTGCGATCGGCGTTATTCGCGCGCGCCCCGCTGCATCAACGCCAGCGCGCTGAGCATCAGCCCCAGACCGGTAAACAACGTCAGCGAGGCCATCGCCATGCCTTGTCCTGGGGATCCCTGCTCAAACTGACGCCAGATAAACACCGCCACGGTTTGCGTCCCGGCGGGGGCCAGCAGCAGCGAGGTCACCAGCTCGCGTGAGGCGATGGCAAACACCATCAGCATCGCCGCCAGCAGCGCCGGAAAGACCAGCGGCAGGACGATCAGGCGCAGCGCCTGCAGGGGCGTGGCGCCGTGCACCCGCGCGGCGGGCTCAAGGTTATGACCAAGCTGGCGCAGCGCGCTGCCAACGTAGCGCACCGGCCACGGCAGCAGTAGACAGCAGTAGGACAGCAGCAGCATAAACCCGGTGTTGTAAGGCGACACCGGCCAGAACGGCTGGTTCCACAGCAGAATCAGCCCGACGCCGACCACCACGCCCGGCAAAGCCGCCGGCATCAACGACAGCGCATCGACGATCGCGCTGCCCTTCATTTTCTGCACCAGCACCAGCCATGCCGCCAGCAGGCCAATGACGCCGACAATCAGCGCCGAAGCCAGCGCCAGCGAAAGGCTGGTGCCCAGCGCCGACAGCGCGTCGCCCTGCTGGGCAAACAGCGCCGTGAAATGGCGGAGGGTAAAGTTATCGCCATGAATACCGCCCGACAGGGTACTCATCAGGCTGGTCAGCACCATCGATGCTCCCGGCAGCATCACGGCCACGCCCCCGACGCTCGCCATTAACAACGTCGCAGGAAGCGCCAGCCAGCCCAACTCCGCCCCGCTATTCTCTCCCGGTTTGCCGGTGACGCTGGTGACCTCTTTATCGCCTGTCAGCCGTTTTTGCAGCCACCAGGCCAGCAGCGCCACCGCCATCAGCAGCAGCGACAGCAGCGACGCGCCGGGGAGATCGATAGGCCAGTCGGCGAGCTTTTTCTCAATTCCCACGGTGAGCATCAGCAGACCCGCGCGCGGCCCGAGGGCCGCCGGAACGCCGTACTCTTCAATCGCCAGGGTAAACGCCAGTAGCATCCCCGCCGCCAGCGCCGGTGAAAGCATCGGCAGCGTGATGTGCCAGAACGCCCGCCAGGCGCTGGCCCCGTGCACCCGAGCGACGATCGCCAGCCGCTGACCGCTCGCCAGCAGGCTGCGCGAAACGGCAAAATAGACCACCGGGAAAATATTGAGCGTCATCACCAGCACGATCCCGCTGCGGCTAAACAGCAGATCGTTGAGATCCCAGCCGGTTAGCTGTTGCAGATAGCCGTTGCTTTGCAGCAACAGCGTCCACGCCAGCGCAGCGATATAGGGCGGCGTAAGAAACGGGATCAGAAACAACACATCCCACAGCCGCGGCAACGGCACATTAAACAACCCGCGCAACACGCCCAGCGGCAGGCCGATCAGCACGCTCATCAGCGCCACGCCGCAGGCCACCCACAGGGTACCGCCGAGCATCATTGGCAGCTGCGGGTCGGCAATCAGCGCCGCCACGCCGTTAAACGCGCCTTCCAGCGATCCGGCGCTAAACCGGGGGAAAATCGCCTGCAGAATAATAAAGAGCAGCGGCAACGCCACCAGCACCAGCAGCACCGCCAGCGTGCCAGCGGAAATCAGTTTCTGTTTCACGGTATTTTCCTGGATACGATCTTACCCGGCTCGCGCTGCGCTTAGCCGGGCTACAGGGTCACAGCCATCTGCGGTCCGGTAGCCCGGACAGGCGCGCCAGCGCCGCCTCCGGGGAATGTGCCGGGGCAAATTTTCGCAGCCCCGGGCAAAATCGGTTTACTGGGCGAAAAGCGTATTAAAGCGGGAAAGCACCGCGCTGCGATCGCTCTTGCCATCGCTGACGGTTGGCAGAATTTTTAGCTCGTTGAGCAGCGGGCGCTTCGCCGGAACATCGCTGCGGGCGGGCATCAGCCAGGCATCGGCGACCCGGGCCTGGCCTTCCGGCGACAGCACATAATCCACGAAGGCTTTTGCATCGTCAGCATGCTGGCTGGTTTTGAGGATCATCATCGGCCGCGGAGCAATCACCGTGCCGCTGGCCGGGAAAATCACCTTCAGCGATTCGCCCTGATCGATATTGCCGTATGACACATAATCGACCGCGCCGAACACCGCCGCTTTCGCCCCCTGCATCACCGGCGTCACCGCCTGGGCGTTCGGCCCGCTAACCACCATGCCGTTGTTTTTTAAATCGTCAAACAGCGCCCATGCTTTATCGCCCATGCCATTCTGTAACCCGATCAGCAAATCCAGCGATGCGCCGGAAAGCGCCGGGTCCGGCGTCGTCACTTTGTTTTTGAACGCCGCTTCGGTCAGGTCGCGCCACTCTTTCGGCTCCGGGGTGCCGCTTTTGCTGTTCCACACAATCCCCAGCGCCGAAATACCCTGGGCAACGTAATCGGCGGATTTCAGGTTGGCCGGAACCTTATCGGCGTTGGCGCTCTGGTACGGCAGCAGCCAGCCGCGATGATGGAGATCCTCCGCCGTATCCCACGAAGCGGAGATCAGCACATCCGCCTGCGGGTTAGCCTGTTCGGCCTCAAGACGCGCCATCACCTTGCCGGTGGTGGCCTGGAAAATATTCACCTTAACGCCGGTTTTCTGCTCATACCCGCTGGCGAGGCTTTTCGCCAGCGAGCCCGGACCGGCGGTATAAACGGTGAGCGCGTGGGCGCTGGAAATCATTGTGGCGGACAACATCATCGCGAGCACGGCTCCTTTCTTAACGGTCATAACGGCTTTCATGCGGGTTCCCCTGAGGATGAAGAAACGGCGCGGACGGCGGCAACGCAGCCCGCGGATAAATGCACAATCTTGTCGGCCAGCAGTTCGGCTTCGCGACGGTCGTGGGTGACGTAGACGGCGGTGATGCCCAGCTGGCGCAGCAGGCGGCTCATTTCGATGCACAGCGACTCGCGCAGCTCGCTGTCGAGATTGGAGAGCGGCTCGTCGAACAGCAGCACGCGCGGTTCGGCGACGATGGCGCGGGCCAGCGCGATGCGCTGCTGTTGGCCGCCGGAAAGCCCTGACGGTTTGCGGTCGGCGAAGCCGCTGAGGCCGACCAGCGCCAGCGCCTCCTCGACCCTATGCTGACGTTGCTGACGCCCGACGCCGCGCATGCGCAGCGGAAAAGCCACGTTCTGCGCCGCCGTCATATGTGGCCACAGGGCGTAATCCTGGAAGACCATGCCGAGATCGCGCTGCTCCGGCGGCATCCCCCAGCCGGCTTTCGCCACCAGGCGATCGCCAAAGTGAATGCTGCCGCTGGCGGGTACGGTTAATCCGGCGAGCAGGCGCAGCAGCGTGCTTTTACCGCAGCCCGAAGGCCCCAGCAGCGCAACAGTGCTGCCCGCATCGATATGCAGATCGATCTGATTAAGCACGGTGTGGGCGCCGAAGGCGAAAGAAACGCCGTCGAGTTTAATGCTGGTCAGCGCGCGCATTATCGCCCTCCCCGATGGGAAAGCGAGGCTCTGCCCGCGGTCAACATCCGCCGGCGCGCGCTCACCTGAGATAAATTCAGGGGAGCTAACATCTTGTTATCCTCTTTGGGACTTAGTGACGCCGACTATAGGGAGCCTCGATGACGTATTGATTACATTTTCATTGCGGATTAACGTGTTGTCTGGCATCAGACCCATTTACCAAGGAACGCATATGAGCCGTTTTCGCCACGTGGAACTCCAGTACGCCAGTCGCCTGCTCAACCATGGCCCGACCATTCTGATAACCAGCTATGACGCCCCGTCTCAACGCCGCAACGTTATGGCCGCCGCGTGGTCGATGCCGGTGGAGTTCGCCCCGCCGCGGCTGGCCATCGTGGTGGATAAAAGCGCCTGGACACGGGAAATTATCGAGCGCAACGGCACCTTCGGCATCGTCGTCCCCGGCGTCGAAGCCGCCAGCTGGACCTACGCGGTCGGCAGCATCAGCGGGCGCGATGAGGATAAATTTAACGCTTATGGTATTCCGGTGGTGCAAGGCCCGGAGCTGGGATTGCCGCTGATTGAAGAAAAGTGTCTGGCGTGGATGGAGTGCCGACTGCTGCCGGCAACGGCGGCTCAGGAGCAGTACGATACGCTGTTTGGCGAAGTGGTTTCCGCCGCCGCCGATGAGCGCGCCTTCGTCACCGGCCGCTGGCAGTTCGACGACGATAAAATTAATACCCTGCATCATCTCGGCACCGGCAACTTTGTCGCCAGCGGTCGCCACGTCCGCGCCAATACCCCGGAAGAGTAGGCTCCCTCATTGACGCAGGCGCGGTTAGCGGCCTGCGCGCTTCATCCCGGGGGCGGCGCAGAGCGCCTTGCTCGGGCTACCGGACCGCAGACCGCTGAGGGCGCGTAGCCCGGACAGATGCGCAGCATCGCCTCCGGGGAGAGAACTACCGCTGCAAACGACGCCGGTCTTCGCTGGGAGTCAGGCCAAAAACCTTTTTATATAAGGTGGTAAAGTGATTGCTGTTGGCAAAACCGCATAAATAAGCCACTTCGGTGATCGTCATATCGGTTTCGCGTAATTTTACGCGCGCCGAAACTAATCTCAGCCGCTTTAAATAATTATCCGGGGTCAGTCCCGTCGCCTCTTTAATATGACGAAAAGCGGTCCGCGTAGTCAGATGAAATTTATCCGCCAGCTGCTGCCAGTTATGTTCTTCAAAACAGTGCTCCTGTAGCCAGGTCAGCAGCTTATGCAGCTTATATTTGGTATTACTGTATTCGGCTTCAGTTTCCGCATGCAGAATCGTCGTTACCAGCTGGAAAAACGCGGCTTCTCTCAGGGCGATATTTCCTGCCTGCCGCAGCTCGCGTGAAAAGATTTTGTCAACCAGCTCCTTGCAGGTATGGCGGGTGTCCGGAGCCAGCCAGCCGTAACAGGCGGCCTTCCGCGCGGAGAAGGTCTGCAATAACGTATCGAGCTGCTGTAAATAATGGAACTCAACCAGTGGGTTAATCAATACGTTAATTAACTTCAGCGTTCCCAGCTCATCATAATAATGTACATCGCCCGGCTGAACGTAAAAAACGTCCCCCTGTTGAATATATAATGGCCGGCCATTAATAACGTGTAAACCGTGTCCTTGCTCAACGATCACCAGTTCAGCAAATTCGTGACTGTGTTCATGGCTATTATCTTCCGGGTCACTGGCGTACATCCCCAACTTATCCTGCGGATGGGTGAAATAATACTCAACGGTTAACATCATCGATTAAGTCCAAAACGACATACGGTGCACGGGCAAGATAATGCATTTCACCGGCGGCCACGAGTCAGATTTGTGGAATTGTGATCGCCAACCCGCCCACCCCATTATCAGTGCCATTTTGTCAAATGCATTGGCATTGCCAGAGTGGTTGCCGTGGGCGGCGGCGTCTTATGCTGCGGACAATTAAACACAGAGGACGCAGTATGTCACAGGCAATTCAGCATAATTCTCAGGTCACGATGACTCGCCACCCGCATTTTTTACGCATCGCCGAGGCGCTCCGGCCCGCGCTGCGCCGTCAGGCGCATCTGCCGAGCGCGGTGGTGGAAGCCCGCGCCGACGCCGCGGCGCTCTTTGGCTGGCGCGCCGAGCCGGTGAGCACCCTGGCCGCGTTTTACCAGCGCGAGCTGACCAGCGGCGATAGCGTCATTATTGATTTTGGCAGCCACTACGTTGGTTACCTGCATTTTCTCTGCCGGAGCGCCGGGAGCCCGCCGGACGCTCCGGCCCATCTGCAGTTCACCTTCGGCGAAACGCTGAGCGAAGTGTGCGAACCGTTCAGCGATTATCAGGGCTGGCTCAGCAGCAGCTGGCTGCAGCAGCAGGATCTGTGGCTCGATGTCCTGCCCGCCGAAGTTGACCTCCCGCGTCGCTACTGTTTCCGCTACCTGAAGGTGGAGGTCAAAGCCGTTTCGCGCAAGTTTCGTCTGCAGTTTGACCAGATCCAGGTTAATGCCGTTACCTCAGCCAGCGGCGCATGCCCGGCGGCGACCACCTCCGACCCGCAGCTCCAGGCCATCGATAGCATCGCCGTTTTGACCCTACAAAACTGCATGCAGGAGGTGTTTGAAGATGGGCCCAAACGCGACCGCCGCCTGTGGCTTGGCGATTTACGTCTGCAGGCGCTGGTGAACGATGTCACCTTCGCCCGCCACGATCTGGTGCGCCGCTGTCTGTACCTTTTCGCCGGGCATACTCGCGAGGACGGGATGGTGTCGGCCAACGTGTTCGTCCAGCCGGATGTCGTTGCGGACGATACCTTTCTGTTTGATTATTCATTGTTTTTTGTCGACGTTCTTTATAACCATTGGCAAAGCGCCGAGGACGTTGAAACGGCCCGCGAGCTGTGGCCCACGGCGCGCCGTCAGGTAGAGCTGGCGCTAAGCCGCTGCGGCCCCTCCGGTATTGTGCGCGATAGCGACGACTGGTGGGTGTTTATCGACTGGCAAGCGTCGCTGAATAAACAGGCGGCGGCGCAGGGCGTGCTGATTTACTGCCTGCAGCGCGCGGTCTGGCTGGCGGAACGCTTTGAGCCTGAATTAGCCGCCCGCTATCGCACCCGTTTACAGCAGCTTAAAGCGGCGGCGCTTGATTCGTTCTGGGACGAGCGGCAAGGCTTCTACATTAGCGGCCCGCTGCGCCAGGTCTCATGGGCATCGCAAATCTGGCTGGTGCTGGCGGAAGTCGGCACGCCGCAGCAGAGACGGGAGATCATGCGCAACCTGGAGAAAAATCCCCCCGCCATCGCCATGAACACGCCGTACCTGCGTCACCACTATATCGCCGCCCTGTTGCAGTGCGGGCTGCGGGATGAAGCGATTGCGCAGATCAAGGCCTACTGGGGTGCCATGGTCGACTACGGCGCCGATACTTTCTGGGAAATCTTCGACCCGGCGCATCCTGACTTTTCCCCTTATGGCAGCAAACTGATCAACAGTTACTGTCATGCGTGGAGCTGCACCCCGGCCTGGTTTATTCGCCAGTACGGACTTTAACAACAACGATAAGCGAGTTTATTTTTATGGCAGAAACAACCTTTACCCTATGGCGGCAGCGCCTTGGCTATGGCATCGCCGACCTCTCCTGCAACCTTGTGTGGCAGATGATCTCTCTTTATCTGATGTTCTTTTACACCGACGTGATGGGGCTGCCCGCCTATTACGTTGGCCTGATGTTCCTCGTTACGCGTCTGGTGGACGGCGTTGCCGATGTGCTGATGGGGTTGGTTATCGACAACACCGCCACCCGCTGGGGACGCTGTCGTCCATACCTGCTGATCGGCGCACTTCCCTTTGGACTGCTGTGTATTCTGGCCTTCTACGTGCCGGATTTCGGCACCACCGGTAAGCTGATCTACGCTTTTATCACCTATCTGTGCCTGTCGTTTCTCTATACCCTCGTCAACATTCCGTTCTGCGCCATGCTGCCGTTTCTGACGAACGACTCGCGCGAACGCACCACGCTGTCGGCGGTGCGTATCCTGCTCGGCTCGCTCGGCGCAACCATTGTCGCGGTCGCCACTCTGCCGCTGGTTAGCGCGCTGGGGAAAGGCAATCAGCAGCACGGTTTCTTCTATACGGCGGTGGTTTTCGGCGTTATTGCCACCTTTTTCCTGCTGGTGAGCTTTCGTAACGTTAAAGAAAATATCAGCATTACCCAGGAGCGCATGACTTTAAAACGCGCCTGGGTCAGCCTGCGCGCCAACCGGCCATGGTTCGTCTTCGCCATTAATATTTTCCTGATGTGGGGCGCGTTCTTCTTCCAGACCGGGGCGCTGGTCTACTTCTTCCACTACTACGTCGGCAATAACGATCTCACGGCGATCGTCGCCGGGATCTCCACCTTCGTGCCGCTGCTGGGTACCCTCACCGTACCGCTGCTCGCCAGCCGCATGAAAAAACGCCACGTCTACCTGGTGGCCAGCGCGATCAACCTGGTCGGCATGGGCATGATGATGGCGGCAGGCGTTAACAGCTGGGGGCTGATCGCCGGCGCGGTGGTGCTATCGCTCGGCGCCGGACAGCGCACGGCAATTTACTTCTCCATGCAGGCCGATCCGGTGGATTACGGGGTGTGGAAAACCGGCATCAATACCGCTGGCATTTTGACCTCTATCAACGGTTTTCTTGGCAAAGTGGCTATGGCGGGCGCGGGCGCTATTACCGGGGTACTGCTCTCATCCGGCGGCTATATCGCCAACCAGGCCCAAAGCGATGGCGCGATGCTGGCGATTAAAGCCTGCTACCTCTATATCCCGGCGCTGTTGATTGTCGCCTCGATGCTGTGGATAGGCCGTTTCTACCGCCTCGACGACCAGTACGAGCAGATCCGCGCCGACCTTGATGCCGGACGCCGCGCGCCGTCGGATGCGTCATCAGTCGCCGGAGAAAACCACGCCCTGTAAGGCGCTGCATACCCTTCATACCTCTGAAAAAATAAGGATTAATATGCGTATCTCTTTGATTAGCGCAGCGGTTTGCTGCGCCCTTTTTTCAGCTTACGGCGCGAGTGCGGCCCCGCTCAGCGTTGAACAACGTCTGGCGCAGCTGGAGGCCCGGCTTAACCATGCGGAGCAGGAGGCCGGAGAGGCCAAGCGTCAGGCGCAGCAGGCGGAGCTGCGCACCAGCGCGGCAGAACAGCGCGCGGCGGCGGCGGAAAAACAGGTGCAGACGTTAAGCCAGCGCACCGATGCCACGGAGCAAAAGCAGCAGGCTGCCGACAAACAGCTGGCGAAAACCCGCCTGAGCGATGGCTTTGAATTTAACGCCTACGCCCGCTCCGGAATGCTGGTCAACAGCCACGGCAAAGGCGCGCGCGGCGGTCCGGGGATCTCGCCGGCCAGTTCGCTCAACGGTGACGCCCATGTTGGCCGTCTCGGTAACGAGAAAGATAACTACGTCGAGCTGAGCTTCGGCAAGAAAATGACCTTCAGCGACGGGTCGTGGGCGCACTTTAAAACCATGCTGGCCGACGGCGCGACCAACCCGGATCCGTGGGTGCAGGATAACGATAGCCATCACCTGAACGTGCGCCAGCTGTACGTCGAGATGGGCAATTTCGCCGATTTTTCCGGGCCGTTCAGGAACGCCTCCATCTGGGCGGGCAAGCGTTTCGACCGCGATAACTTCGATATCCATTTTACCGATAGCGATATTATGTTCCTCGGCGGTACCGGCGGCGGGATCAATGACGTCAACTGGAACAGCGCGCTGCGCGGCGACTACTCGGTTTATGCGCGCAGCTTTGGCGATCTGGGTAGCGATAACTATGAAGATAACGATATCCAGAACCTGATGTTCACCGCCAACCACTTCTGGAACAACTGGCAGCTAATGACCACGGCAATGACCGCGCAGGGTAACGATTCGCTAAAGGATAATACGTCGACGACCGGCAGCTACGCCCTGCGCAGCGATAATACGGCGAAGAACGGCTACTATGCGATGCTGGCGTATCACGATAAACAGCGGTTCTACGGCCTGGCGCCAGGCGTATCGGAGAGCGCCCTGCAGTACGGCGGCGGACTGGGCGCCGAGGCGCGGCAGCCCGGCAGCGATGGCGATCTTACTGAAAACGCCAAATCTCTGCGCTTTGCGTCCTACGGTATTTTGCCGCTGGGCAAAAACTGGCAGCTTGCGCCATCGGTTATCGCCCAGCATAGCGAAGATCGCTACCGCGACGGCGACCGCTACGATTGGGCGACCTTCAACCTGCGGGTTTCGCAGGGGATCACCCGCAACTTCGCCCTGCTGTACGAGGCGTCCTGGCAATATATGGACCTCAATCCCCATGGACGAACCTATCGCTACGACAGCGGCGTGCATCAATACCAGGCGGTGAGCGGCGATTTTTACAAGCTGACCTTCGCCCCGACGTTCAAAGTGGGCGATGTATTGGATATTAAAGCGCGACCGGAGATTCGTTTCTTTGTGACCTGGATGAACTGGGATAAAGATCTGGAACGCTACGCAATTAACGATGATTTCGGTAGTAAAGGCTTTACCGCCGGGGGGAACTGGAACTTCGGGGTACAGACGGAGATTTGGTTTTAATAAAGTTGCCCGTCCGGGGCAAACGCCTGGACGGGTTTATTTAAATACACGCTGTAACTTTATCGCTATGCCAGTTCTGTATGAAGTAAAATAAACTAATAAAATAAAAACCATAACAGGCTAAAAAGATAAAGGTTGTTTTTATAATTCCAACAAGTGACTTTCGTTTTTTCTCAACGATGAGAAGATCGTCAAACCTTTCTTGCTGTTGTTCTGGTGTTAAATTATTAAGTATTTTATTTTTTATATCATCGTGAATCTTTTTAAACGTTCGCTTTTCACCTGGAAAGCTACCGTGTAGAAGAAACAAAAAAATAAAGAAAAGCATAACGAATGCCAATATCCGAATACTGGGCTCAGTTACCCCCCAGCATCCAAGGGTAGCAATAAACAACCAGATACCATGAGTGTTTGCTCGCGCTCTAAACCTATCAATATGAGTGCTGTATTTCTCGATTTCTTTCAAAATAGAATCATTGGCTTCCATACATAATACTCTCCTTTTTAAATGTCCTCGGTTACGAAAGGGTGCAGATCCTGCCATTTTCGTTGCGAAGCGTAACGATTCAAATAACCTTCAACAAATTGATAATCAATGGATTGCCCTGAAGCAATAAAAGCAGCTTTCTGGATGCACCGGTTGGATGACGTCGTTTCGTTTCCCAGCTTTTAACTAGCTCATAGCTAACGCCAACGGCGGCGGCGAAGTCCTGCTGTTTTAAACCTGTGGCTTCGCGTATCGCTTTCACATCAACTTCGCTGAAGGTATGAACGTGGTGCACCTTCGGCGTTTGTTCACCCTTCTCAATCCTGACCATCTCTTCTGCACTAGCCAGCAGATCGGCAAACAATTCGTCTTTCATATACACCTCAGTTGGCTCTCTGGCGCTATCGATGTTTCAATCATTAATAGCTCAGCCTCACTTTATGTTTATTGGCTAGTTTAATAACTCAGCAACCTGCCTTAACATCTTTTTCTGCTCCTGGCTTAATTCATCCTGTTCATTTTTAGGATAGATGAGCGCCAGGTAAATTCTTCCCTTTATCGTTACATTATAGTAAATCACCCGCACGCCGCCGCGCTTGCCCGTTCCGGGACGACTCCAGCGGATTTTACGAAAACCTCCGGTTCCCGAAATGGTGTCACCTGCCTCAGGATCATTGATCAGGATTTCCTGAAAGGCCCGAAATTCATCATCCGGTAACAGCACCTGGCGTCGTTTACTGAAGCCTTGTAGTTCAATAAAAGTAAACATCTCATTCCCTGATGTCCTTACGACTTACCAGACAATATACATGTACTGTGTACAGTAATCAAAGGATTTTATGTACCCGGTACATTGTGACGCGTTGGCCCAGGACAAGACGTATCGCTCATGACCTGGCTTCAGTGCCCACGCTCCCGGGGGCGGCGCAGAGCGCCTTGCCCGGGCTACCGGATCGCAGACCGCAGGGGGCGCGTAGCCCGGACAGATGCGCAGCATCGCCTCCGGGGGCCCGGATTACATGCTGTAACCCGGCTTCTTAATCAACTGCTCCATCTGCGGGGCGATTTCGCTGTCCCAGACCTGCTGCCAGTCGCTCGGATCCACCTGCTGCAGGGCCACGCTCACCGAACTCTCTTTGCTGTTCAGATGGCGAATCAACACCTCGGTAATATCGGCGGCCAACGCCGTTTTTTGTTCATCATTCAGCTCGCGGGGAAAACATTTAATATCAACGTGCGGCATAGCAGGCTCCTTATTGTCAGGACAATAAAGCTATCATAGCAGGCGACGTTCAGTTCTCATTTTGTGCTTTAAATCAGCTCGTTGCGACGCAGCACGGATTGGAGTTTGGGATGGCGATACACCGCATCCGCCACGGCGACGAATTTTGGCGTATGGGCCGCAAACCACTCCCGGCGCGGGCCCCAGGCGCACATCGCCGCGATATAGCAGTCGAGCAGGGTTATCTCCGCGCCCAGCGCATACGGCGCGGCGGCAAGCTGCTGCTCCAGCCACAAATAAAGCGATTTACGATAGCGGATGCAGCTTTCCCGCAGCTGCTCTGGCGCATCGGCGGCCCAGCGTTCGGGGTAATCCGCAAAGGTAAAGGTGGGATAAACGTTCGCCACCAGCCAGATGAGCAGACGCTGAAAGGCATGCCGCTGCGGCGATCCCGGCGCAGGAGCCAGATCCGGTCGAACGTCGAGGATCATCAGGGCAATCGCCGCGGATTCGGTCATCACGCTACCGTCTTCAAGCGTCAGGGTCGGCACCTGACACAGCGGGTTTATCTGTTTGAGGCGGTCGCGCTGCGGGCCCGGCTGGTCAAAGCCCTCAACGTTGACAAAATAGTACGGGATATCGGCCAGCGTCAGCATCAGTTCGCTAATTGTCGACCCCCAGCCGGGTACGCCATAGACGGTGATCATGTTCTGCGCCCTCGTGAATTCGCCGCACAGGAGCGCGGCGGCGGCAGGTTTAGCCATGTTGCAGTATAGATTCGATCGCGCGATGCCGCTATAGAACGCCCTACGCCGACTCCCGCGCCACCAGGTGAAAGCCGATATCAATAATCACGTCCCCTTCACCGCCGCCTTCGATGCGGTCGGCGAGCAGCGTGGCCGCCTGCTCGCCGATGGCGTGACGGTCGACGCTGACGGTGGTGATCGCCGGACGGTTGCTGGCGGCGAAGTCCAGATCGCCAAAACCGATCACCGCCAGATCCTGCGGCACGCGCAGACCCCGGCTTTCGGCTTCCATAATCGCCCCCTGGGCAAGGGTATCGGAGCTGCAGACGATAACGTCAAATTCGCCGCCAGCGAGCAGCTCGGCCAGGCCGCGACGCCCCAGCGCCAGTGATGCCGGAAGCGGCACTTCGACCTGCGGCGCATCGTCAATGCCGTTTTTGGCCAGCCGTGCGCAGAGCCCCTGCTTTCGCAACGTCGCGCGCGCGTCGCCGGCCCACAGCAGACCCGGTCGGCGGTAGCCTTTTTCCAGCAGATACTCGCCAATGGTTTCACCGACTTTTTCATGCGAAAAACCGACCAGCATATCCAGCGGCGTCGGGGTGAGATCCCAGATCTCCACCACCGGCGTAGCGGCGTTGAGAATCGTCTTCTTCAACGCCGGGGCGTGCTGAATGCCGGTCAACACGACGCCATCCGGACGCCGGGAGAGTAAGGTTGCGACCAGCTCGGCTTCGGTCTGTCGGCTGTAGCCCGCCACGCACAGCAGCATATGGTAGCCGCGCGCCGCCAGGGTATCGCTCAGCGCCTGGATGGTATCGACAAACATATTGTTGTTAATTTGCGGCACCACCACGGCCACCAGCTTACTGCGCCTGGAGGCCAGGCCGCCGGCCAGCGCATTGGGGATGTAGCCCGTCGCCTGCACCGCCTGCATCACTTTCTCGACCGTTTTTGGCCGTACCAGCTGCGGCGTATTCAGCGCCCGACTGACCGTCATCGATGACAACCCGGCGCTGCGGGCAACGTCATCCAGCGTCGGCGCGCGCGTCGGTTTTCTGCTTTTCACGACTAAGCCCCTGTGTTGAGTCGTTTCCTGTGGGCATTATTGATGATGGCCCGCGCAATTGCCAGCGCCCTCCGGGACATCTCTAAGAGAATCAACGACCTGAAAAACAAAATGTTATCGCTATCATTATGCTTTGTAAGTTTTCACAAACCTTGTTGGATCGTGACCTGCGCTGCATAATTTCACTCGTTATAACCGCTAATTGTGATCGTTTGTACAAATTAAAATCACTGTCGTAGCGTAAAGACAATTCCAGGATTAAAAATGTTAGCGCAAACATTTTATCACTAAAAAGGAACTGACTATGACCTCGAGTGCTAATTCCGAGTCCGTGACCTACGCCAAAGCTTCCGGCGTCAAAACCGCCGCTGAGACCGGTGACCGTATTGAACACGTCAAACTGTCGCTGGCTTTTCTGCCGCTGGCGACCCCCGTCAGCGATGCAAAAGTTCTGACCGGTCGACAAAAGCCGCTGACCGAAGTGGCGATTATCATCGCCGAAATCCGCTCCCGGGACGGTTTTGAAGGCGTCGGCTTTAGCTATTCCAAGCGCGCGGGCGGCCAGGGCATTTACGCCCACGCCAAAGAGATCGCCGATAATCTGCTCGGCGAAGACCCGAACGATATCGACAAGATCTACACCAAACTGCTGTGGGCTGGGGCTTCCGTAGGCCGCAGCGGTATGGCGGTACAGGCCATCTCCCCTCTCGATATTGCGCTGTGGGATATGAAAGCCAAACGCGCCGGACTCCCGCTGGCGAAGCTACTCGGCTCGCATCGTGATTCCGTCCAGTGCTACAACACCTCCGGCGGCTTCCTGCATACCCCGCTGGATCAGGTATTGAAAAACGTGGCTATCTCCCGCGAAAACGGCATTGGCGGGATTAAGCTGAAAGTCGGTCAGCCGAATACCGCTGAGGATATTCGTCGTCTGACGGCGGTGCGCGAGGTGTTGGGCGATGACTTCCCGTTAATGGTCGACGCCAATCAGCAGTGGGATCGCGAAACCGCTATCCGCATGGGGCGCAAAATGGAGCCGTTCAACCTGATCTGGATTGAAGAACCCCTTGACGCTTACGACGTTGAAGGCCACGCGCAGCTCGCCGCCGCGCTGGATACACCGATTGCCACCGGCGAGATGCTGACCAGCTTCCGCGAACACGAGCAGCTGATCCTCGGCAACGCCAGCGACTTTGTCCAGCCGGACGCCCCGCGCGTCGGCGGGATCTCCCCGTTCCTGAAAATTATGGATCTGGCGGCGAAGCACGGTCGCAAGCTGGCCCCGCACTTTGCGATGGAGGTGCACCTGCATCTCGCCGCCGCCTACCCGCTCGAGCCGTGGCTGGAGCATTTCGAGTGGCTGAACCCGCTGTTTAACGAACAGCTGGAGCTGCGCGACGGGCGGATGTGGGTTTCCGAACGCCACGGTCTGGGCTTCACCCTGAGCGAACAGGCCCGCCGCTGGACCCAGCAAAGCTGCGAGTTTGGTAAACGTCCTTAACAGAATTCCCCGGATGGCGGCGTAAACGCCTTATCCGGGCTTGTATGATTAACCCGTCAGAAAGAACCGGCCAGTTCTCTCTGATGGCGGTCCGGATGCCGTGTCCGGGC